>NVWQ02000058.1 GCA_002733715.2 Methylophaga sp. | reverse complement strand
TCTCCAATTTCTGCGGCAAATATAAGCAAAAAACTGGAGCTTGATGTAGTAATTACATTAAGCCAATTAATGTTGGATATTGAAGTGAAATGTTCCATGAATCTCGATAAGTTGAATTCGACCTACTTGTGAATGTCGGGTTTTTTAAACCTAACGGTTTAGTTAAGGGGCCGCAGCGTAGTGGAGGACCCGTGAGCGACAGCGAGAAAACTTGAACTTTTTGTTATATTTTTTATATCCACATCATTCATTGATTAAACAAAACCCGTTACCAAAAGGATCTGCACAATAAGCAATAGCTCCCCAGTCAGCACTTTCTCCTCCTTCATGTGTACCCCCCAACTTCAGCACCTTTGATACAACCTCATCGACATTTTCACAGAGAAAGTCTAAGTGGATAGGTGTCCAATGACGCTCGTAATCACGGACAACATCACTTGATTTGAGAGGTTTTGTTCCCGCTTCTTTTTCCTGTAGATATATATCGGAGTTTTCTACAGAAAGAACCACCATATTATCACCTTGGTTTCGAACTTTTTTACAACCAAGAGCCTCGACATAAAAAGTCTCTGCTTCCTTCAAGTTTGAGACATCGATGCTCACTGAAATTTTTATCATAATGTTTTCTCTTTTAAGTTCATTTTGTTTAATTTATTGGCTTTCAATATTTACATATATGCTTTTTACGGTCAACTGATGCAATGGTTATGTTTCGATTGCACTATATTGGGCTACGCTACCATAGAAACGAACTTAACCAACAACTGTTTACAGCTAGGAGCGGTCATATTTATTCTGATAATTGGCAAATTCAGAAACTAAAAAATCGAATACCCTTCGAACCCGTCTGTTAGTTCTTAATTCTTTATGTGTAACTATCCAAACTTTAGCTGTAATTGGTACAAGACCAGGAACAACGACTCGTTCAACAAGGGGTTCATTATCACCAATTTCTTCAAGCATTCCGCAAATTGCGACACCTTGTTTAACCAGTTCCCACTGGACATTATGATTTTTTGTTATAACGGGGAAATTATCTGAGCTTAAATTAAAACCCTGAGCATTAAGTAAAGAAAGCAGTCGGCCTGACTTCTCGAAATCAATAAAGTTGGCTTTATTCAATTCATCGATAGAATTAGGATTACCCAGTCGCTGGAGATAGGAGGTTGCAGCGTAAAGGTGACCTTTAACATCATAAAGTTTTTTTACAATCAATTCTTGCTGCGATGGCCGAAAGCTGCGTATTGCAATATCAGCCTCTCTACGATTTAAATTGCTTTCATCGTTCGTTGAGATAATTTCAATTTCAATACCGGGTTCTGATTGCCTTAGTTTTTGAATCATTGGTGGCAAGATAAATGTAGCAAGGAGTTCAGTAGTAGTGATGCAAATATTTCCTTCAATAATGTCCGATTTCCCCGTTGCTGATAAAGAAAACCGGTTTGCTGCATCACCCATAGCACGTACATGTTCAACCAACTTCATCCCGTTTGGCGTCAGTTCCAACCCTCTTCCTCTGCGATTGAATAGATCGACTCCAATTTCTTGTTCTAGCGCTGCAACTTGACGCCCTAAAGTAGGTTGCGTCATATCAAGCGCACGTGCTGCTGCAGCTAGAGAACCTTCTTCGGCAGTCACCAAAAATGCTCTTGCACGATTCCAGTCAAATTTTATTGCTCGCCAATCCATACAATTATGTATACCTGATGTTGATTTTTCATTCTATTATATTTATTTACGCATTGATACTATAACGCATAACTAATTACATCCGATTAATTGAACAGGAATTTGGAGAATGACTATGTGGAAAATATTTGTTTTGGTTTTTATATTACTATTAACAGCTTGTGCCGGTTTGATTCAAAGCACTTCCATCTCAGAAGCCTACAAAAAATATGAGGTTCAAGAATTTGAACGGACATTGGAGCTGGTTTCTAGGGCAGAAAATATCAAAGAAACAACTCCTGAAATGAAAGCTGAGCTGACTTATTTAAAAGCACTGACCCATGAAAGATTAGGAAAACAAAAAACAGCCAATACACTTTACGAATATCTTGTAGAAGAGCACAAAGATTCTCAATACGGCTATCTTGCAGGTAATAAATTAAATAGGAAATTTTAAATTTCAGTAACAGAGGATTTTTCATGAAAGACTTGATAGTGTGGTTAATACATACTCCTGCAGGAACCATTGGACTAGTTGCAGCCACTGCTGCTTTGTTCACAAAAAAAGGATCCCCCCTTCACCTAAAAGCAGGCACTTATTTTACTGTTTCAATGCTTATTATGCTGATTTCAGGTTTCATTGCCGGGTTCTTAAAAGAATCCAATGGTGATATGTTCTTAAGTGCAGTTATTTTTTATACTGTATTTACCGCTTGGTTAACAGCTCACCATAAAAAAAATGAAACTGGCTTTTTAGAACACGTTGCTTTGGTATGGATAATAGCTGTCGCTATAGCGGCATTTTTTATGAATTTTAGCTCGCGTGAAGTAGACACCTCGAATCTTTATCTTTTTTGGGCAAGCTTTTCAGTTGTCTGTGCAATGGGGGATGTTCGTAATTTATATCTGGCAGGTTTATCAGGTATTCAACGTGTTATTAGGCATGTATGGCGTATAGGTTTTTCATTAATTTGGGCTGCATTAGCTCTTACAGATAAGATTGTAAAAATGGGAGGTTCAAACGTTAAAGAAATGCCAGAGGAACAAATGCTATACATTGTCGCTGTCCCAACAATGTTTATACTGATAATAATATTGTATTGGATAATTAATATCTTGTTTTTTTCCCGTAAAAAATTCGCTAGTTACGGCGACTAAGTCAACTAATTTTTTAGTCCGCTGTGGGTCGTAACCGAGCATTCTTGAAAACATAACGCCAAATTCAGTGGCCGCTGGCAGATATAAGATGGACTCTGCAAACACACTGAACTTTGATAAAAAATGACCTCCGAAAAAAAACTGCGCTGCCAGCGGTCGACTGGAATTTATTGTTATGTTCTTTGTTCTGTAATTCGATGCTAGAAAATTCACTTAATCCTCTAAGTTTTTGTCTTCTTTATATATTTTATTTTACCATTTAAAATAAATTTTACGTTCAATTTCATTAAGGTTGCTTACAACAACAGATTTATTTCTATATTGAGGTATTGAATCTAAAATATAATCAAAATCTCCCGTTGGATTATTAAGACCTATGCTCCTTAACGCAGGAAATTGATGTCCAGGAAACAGACTCAATACGAAATCTAGTCCCCTAATATGAAAGACAAAAGCGCCAATAGATTCTTCTTTTATCACAGGATAAACTAAAAAAGTGCCTGCCTTAAATTTAACATTTTCCTTCGAGTATAAAAAATATAGCCCCATGCTACGGGTAAACTCTAATTCTCCAAATAATACGGCCAATAAATACGCTGATGGCAACCCAACTTGAGAATCTGCCATACCTACACCAATATGATAGCCTTGGTTTACGCTAAGATTTATTGCTGTTTTTAATAACCACCTTTCAAAATTATGCCCATCAATATACATTTTTATTTTTGATGTATTAACTGACTGAGCATGTGAAGGTAAGGTGGATTCTATAATTTTTACTGCATCAATCCCTGCTTGGTCAATTTGGGATAATCCATTATTATGTTTTTCACAAAGAATATTTGCAGTAATATTTGCAACTCCTATTTCTTTTTCTTCATCTTTGCACCAGTTAAAACCTTGAACAAAAATATTTTTCTGCTCAAATATACCAGATGATATTAAATGCTCTTTTGATATTTTTCCTTTACATTTATTGTATTCACTAGCCCAACAAGATTTCATAAAATATGGTTTCTTCTTTTAAACATAATTTGTTATTAACGAGAATAAAAACTCTCTGTAATTCTTATACATATACGGACTTTAATTCTTTGTAAGTAGATAATCAAGGCAAAACAGAGAATTATTATGGATTATCAATACTTATTCAGATCACAGCGGAATATCAAACAATTTATCTTCTAATTATGGTCCAATAAAGACATCAGAAGTAAATTCTTGGTCAAAAGTTAGTTTGTGAAACACAAGTTGTTTCGTTTTAGAATTATATGATTTATCTGCAACGGTTAATTTTGTTTTGTATACAAAATATAACGGCTTTCTTTGCACTCGCTCAATTATTTTTTCTGCCTCTGCTTCATTTACTTCAATTAAGGGGGGCTTAACTGATTGATAAATAAGAGGGGTTAACCTGCTCACTACCCGTGGAGCCAATCCTGTAAAATGACTAGCATGCCCCAAAATCCTCATCCACTTACTTTTCCTAAGCCTAGTTTTCAGCCAAACTGTTGTCGCAGCAGTGCCCACTTTTCAGCGAGGCCTCATGCAAAAATACGCAGCCGCAGGCAACACCAACCTAAATACAGGCAGCGACATTGCCAACAATGACATCCACCTACAAGCACAAGACAACCTCACCCTAGCCAGCGTAGAAAACAGCGAATATCATTACTACCTCCACCAAGCTAAAAAAGACTTTAGCTAGGATCTTTTTCTGGAATGCAAGGTTTCTCGTTTAGTTTCGTAGCATAGCTTACAAAAATGGGGATACCTAAGTTCAAGCTCTCAAATTCTGAAGCGGTCATAATTTTTGGCATGGTATATTCAATATCTCGTGGCATGGAATTTCCTTAAATAGATTTGTCTAATTTTTCGCGGATCTTTCTTACAGCTTCGGTTGTTTCTTTCAACCTAGTGGAAAAAAGGTGAAATAAATATTCAACAGTAGCTCTAGGCTCAGAGTTATCATCAAAATTAAATGAGGGAGCTAACTCTTGGAATAAATCACGTAAGTCATCAGGATTCTGGAACATTTCACGGGCAATATCATCAAGATCATCTTCTAACCCATCTATGTATGCCTTGACCAGTGGCGTTGGAAGATCTGGGTTTTCTTCGCAATGTTTGCCTAGTTGAGCCCAGGATTCTATTTGTTCACTTGCGGTTAGACTTTCAGCTTCTCCGCGTGATTTAGCATCAGCAATTAATTGATCAGAAAGTAGGATTGCTTTAGGCATGTTTGATATTCTCAAGCCATTCATTAAAAGAAGACAATGTAATATCTAAGTTTGATTGTGTGATTTAATATGAAGACCCCCTGACATTGGGACTTTCGTTATTTTAATATGAGTTAAGGTATGACATTTCCGCTCTAATTGCGTGGTGTGAGGGACCTCTAAGTGAAATATATCTAAAATATCAATCACGGTCAACAATTAAATGATGAAGCCGTTTTTCAGACCATAAAATTAAAGAGGACGAATGAAAATGAACGTAAAGCAACATATCAAAATAGAAAAAGAAATTGCAAAGCTTATTACAGAAACATCAACAACTAGAAACGGTGAGTGGATAAGATTTTCAGGCGGTGTTGTATTGGTTCTGGTGATTGTTTTTTTGACACATTTCAGGTTAAAGAGCATCAAGGGGGTCAGCTTGATATTTGTCAACGTGAAGTAGTTTCGGGGTAAATCCATCGCTTGTTTTTGAACAATTAGATCGGTTTGAAATATCTCAATTAAGCAGTTAATTGATGAGCAACAGAACGACAACTAGCCAATAGCTTAATCAATAAGAACGGGATCAACTAATGCCCTACTTACAGCAACGCCCCCTATCATCATCGCTGTAACAGCTAATATTACTTCTTCATTATCGATATCATTTGATCGTAATAATTCCTGCTCTAACAACCCTGAAAGTTTGCCAAATACTTCTGTATCTGTATATACAGTTTTAACCTGCATGTCATTATCTGCTACATCAGTTGCTAAAAATGCTAGTGGGCACGGGCTTTCTTCTTTATTCAGGTGTTGCTTACTGAGATAGGCATTAATAATATAATCTACAAACTCGGCACCCTTTACTCCGTTTACATTGCTTTGCTTGAGCTTACTTACTTCTGATGCCTTGCGTATAGATTCTGCATAGATGTCATTTTTAGATTTAAAGTGAGCATAGAAAGCGCCATGAGTCATTTTTGCCATTCATCCCTTAATCCAGTGATTTTTAAAACCGTTCCATTATGATAGTCGTCACGGGCAATAAGTTTATGCACCGTTGGATTATCTGTAATAGCCAACAGCTCTTTTTTATAATTGATTTTATTTATTACATCTAACTCAGCATAAACTTCACTCAAGTTAATATTTCGACCATCCTTTATATCTTCAAATACTGTCCAATTTACTGTTCAGTGATAGTCCAAATCTGAATTGTTTGGAGAAGTTATCATTGTGCATCGCTCATCCAACCGATCTAAAGAAAATCGTCCGATACCTTTAGCTCCTGATTTTATTCTTCCCGTTGCTGTAACTGCATTATTTAACTTGTCATCTGTTCCAATAGTCATCCATTGATTATTGATAACATCGTCATCCATTCCAATACCAGAATCCACGATTAATATAGTATCGTTTTGTTTATCTATTAAAATAATAGATATAGTTTAATCAGCATCATAACAATTTTTGACAAGCTCAATTAATGCGCCTTCAGTATTTTCAACATTCTCTCTACCTATAAGCCTTGCAGTTCGTGCCGATACATTAAATGGAATTTTTGCCATAATTATTTACGTAGTTAAATTTATATTAGCCCAACAAAAACAAAGCATCGAGTACCATCTCTGTCCTAAGAATGGCTCTCATATTAACGCCAAATCAAAGATTTATGTTTAACCTGATTGAAATCTATCACAGAATATCAGGTACGAACTTACGACTGTCAATAAGACCTTTTAACACATTGTTATGTTTCAAAATCCTAAAGCCCTGCTATCAGTTCGCGAATTAGAGACTCTTTATCTTTCTCCAATTCCTGTATGAACTCTGCTGGCGTTCCAGTTTCATCATCATACTTAGCTGACCAAGCAATCATCTCCAAAAGCATGGGCAGTAGATCAATACCTTTTTGTGTTAATCCATAAATTTTCTTTGAATTATTTTCACTATCTATTTCTTTAGTTATAAGCCCATCAACTTCTAATTTCTCTAACCTGTTTGCCAAGATATTGGTGGATATTTTTTCATCAGAACTTAAGAACTCACTGTAGTTTTTTTTCCCTTTAAACATTAAATCTCGAATAATAAGCAGACTCCATTTATCTCCAAATACCTCTTGAGCAAAATTTATAGGGCAGTGAGATCTATATTTTCTTTCACATCTTTTCATATTTACATAATAGCACTTGCAAAACACAAGTAGAAGTATTAGTATAAATCAACTTGCATTTTGCAAGTTGATTTATACTAACTTTAAAGATGAGGAAAAACTAATGTCTAATTATATGCTTGCATATCATGGTGGAAAAACGCCTGAAAGCCCAGAAGAAGGAGCAGAACATATGGCTAAATGGGAGGCATGGGCTGATGGGCTTGGTGATGCACTGGTCAACAAAGGTACTCCTTTAGGTAATTCTAAAACCGTAAGCCCAAGCGGCGTAACCGATGGTGGTGGTGAAAACCCTTTAATGGGGTATTCAATTCTAAAAGCTGAAAACATAGATGCTGCGGTTAAAATGGTGGAAGGTAGCCCTCACGTTAATTATGGAGGAACAATGGTTATTGCTGAAATGATGGAAATGTAATAATCGTGGATATTAAAAAAATTCTATTGGCAACATGCTCTTATGTAGTATTGACAATGGCTGTTGCATATCCTTGGCATATGATGTGGTTTCATGAATTGTATGAAGGAATGGGCGCATATACACGCCCTGAACCAAACATACTTTTAGGTATGCTATCCATGTTGATGCAAGGTGTTGTTATTGCTTATCTCTACCCATTCTATTACCAAGCTGGCAACCCCGTCAGCCAAGGAATTAAATTCAGTATTATTGTCGGGTCAATTGTGTATTCTGTTATGGGTTTTGCTATGACGGCCAAAATAGACATAAACCCAATCTCGACATATTTACTATACAATCTGGCGTTTCAATTTATCCAGTTTGTATTGACTGGCGCAGTTCTTGGGTTAATCTACGGTAAAATAGAAAAACATAACAATTAGTAATCCCCTGATACTGGAGAAAAAATCATGAGAAAACTTGCAATCCTGACATTCCAGACTCTTGATGGTGTAATGCAAGCGCCAAGCGTCCCTGAAGAAGATTTTTCTGGTGGCTTTACACAAGGAGGTTGGGCGAATGAATGTTGGGGTGAAGTAATGGAGCAAGTTGGGCGGGAGGCAATGGCTGAGCCGTATGATCTTCTATTGGGGAGAACCACATATGAAATTTTTGCATCTAGCTTTGCCAACTCAGCCAGCGACAATCCCACCGCCGAAAAGCTCAACAACGCAAAAAAGTACGTCGTAACTTCTACCTTGAAACAACTTCAATGGCAAAACTCACAGCAGGTTACCGGTGATATCGCAGCAGAAATATCTCGGCTCAAAGAGCAAGACGGTCCGCTATTGCAAGTTCATGGTAGCTGGCAACTAATCCAAACACTTCTTTCTAACAGACTAATTGATGAGTTTAGACTTTGGACATTTCCTGTTGTTGTCGGTGCTGGAAAGCGCTTATTTGCTGAAGGCACCGTTCCATCAGAATTGAAACTTACAAAATTTGAATCTTGTCCATCTGGAGCATTTATGAATTTTTATCAGCCTTATTAAATAAAATATAACAAGTACTTGCATCTGACGTAATATGTTCTCCAGTTAAAGGATTTATAAAAATGTCAAATTCAGAAACAAGCTGTCTCTGTGGCAGTGTAAAAATCATTGTAGAAGAAATTAATCCTAAATTCACAGTGTGTCACTGTGAATCATGCAGGGCTTGGGGTGGTGGACCATTTTTTGCGGTACAGTGTGGAGCGAATGTAAAAATTGAGGGTAGTGAAAAAGTAAAGGTGTATGATTCGTCATCTTGGGCATCTCGTGGTTTTTGTTCAGACTGTGGCACTCACTTGTTTTATAAGTTCAAGAAAACAGGTGAATACAACATGCCTGTCGGTCTATTTCCAAATATAGAAGGCTTAGAAATGAGTATGCAATATTTTAGTGACCAACGTCCTAATTATTACTGTTTTTCAAATGAAACAAAAGAAATGACGAAAGCTGAGATAATGGCTTATTTTGCATCACAAATTTAATCAGGTATAACAGTTTTTCCACTTTTTACGTCAACTGAAATAGGCGTTAGGTATTAAAAATAAGCCATCCTGCCGATACTAATAGTACTGCATAGGTTGGTAGCATTCCTACTGCTCGTGGTAGAGGAAACCGAGGAGAAAACAACATACCGATTGCGTGAAGTAATCTACCCACGGCAAAAAGCCCTCCTAACCACCATACCAATACGGAAGGTGCACCTTGAAGTTCAATAAATGCAAGCACCAGCAACGCCATAGGGACATATTCAATAAAATTACCAAACGCCCGTATTCTGCATCTAAATGCTTCATCATCACCATGGCCAAAAACAAACTTAGCTATATCCCCGTCTTCTTTACCCAGTTGAATGCGGCGTAGTGATACCAATAATGTTAATACAAACATCAGAATTGCAAGAGGTGCAGCAATTGTAGATGTAATAGGTAATAAAGCCATAGTCTAGTCCTTAGTTTTAATCTGGGTAGTAAGAGGTTGGATAAGGCGTGTTAAAGCACCTTCCCAGCCGAGAGTATGTCGTTCAACTGATTCGAGTGAAGACAGGCTTTCATTTCATGCGTTAGCGAGAGTTTGGTCGATCCATTTAGCTCAATAAAATCCACAGTAACAAGCGAGTTAACTCCTGCATGAATATAAGGCTCTTCCCATAACCAGGTAAAACAAATTTGCCGAGGGCAATCAATATGAATGAATTCTCCTCCCAGAAATGATTTTCCTATCTCTGGAATAGAAAATTCTATTCTGTACAAACCGTTAATTCTAAAGTCATGTAGCAGTACTCTTGTATCAATATTATCCGATGGTGCAATCCATTGTTCAAAAGCTTTTTTACAAGAAAATGCTGCGAATACTTTTTCAGGTGGATGCTCATAAAACCTGTTGATAACGATAGGTTCTATTTTGTTGATAATTGCAGTCATTTAGTTTCCTTGGTTTCATCATCTAAAAAAAGACCTAACCTATCTAGATTGTTTTCCCAGAATGTTAAGTGACGATTAATCCAGATGTCAGCTTCTTTCAAACCTTTTATATCTAAGTTAAAAAAATGGTGACGCCCCTTTACATGTCGAACAATTAATCCAGCAGTTTCTAAAACTTTTAAGTGCTTTGATATAGTAGGTTGAGATACGTTAAAAATATCGACTAATTCTCCGGCTGTGCAGCGTTGTTTATGACTAATCATTGCCAATATTTTGCGCCGTGACTCATCACCTAGAGCGTGGAATGTTCTATCCAGTGAGTTTTTATATTGTATAGTCATCTGGCTATGCAATATAGCTAAGCTTATCTAATGTCAATTAAAGCTGGTGTTATCATGTTCTGAATCGCAAAGGCCTGAGGAAGTTTACATCGGTGTAATATCAACACTTTTACTTTATGGCGTAAACTTTCAATTCATTAAGCTTATGTTGGCAGGCCGTGCTCGGGTAGATCAGCGGAGAAATAACAATGACTGACCGACGTTGTCCTAATATAAGAATCATTAAACAGTATAAGGTGGGGCCATGAGTTTAGCCCCACCCTACTACATAAAAATTAGGCCGGTTTCACATTACTATTTAAGACAGCAATGAACTCTTCTGGCTCAGGGCGAATACGGTAGTTATTGGTAGCATCACTGTAGATAATAGTACCGTCGTCATCGGTAATAATAATGGTCGGGTAAACCGTGTCCTTATCGTAACCAAACATTTCCATACCAGCAGGTAAACCATTTTTCATTTCTAAACCTAATGTTTTCGCAGCCTCATTGCCAATATCTGTTAAGAACATAAACGGCACATCAAACTTTGCAGCTAGCGCTTGTGTGTTTTCTTCTGGTTGCGGAGAAATAAGTGCAACTTTAGCACCTGTTGCAATTAACTCTTGGTACTGAGCTGAAATTTCTTTTATTTGAGCCATACATAATGGGCACCAGTTGCCACGATAAAATAGAAAAACTGTAGGAGATCCCAGGAATGAGTCTGAAGAAATAACATCACCATAGGTTGCCATCACACCAAACTTAGGCAGTTTACTTCCAATTCGTAATACATTGTTATGTCTACGCCCTAATGATGAATACCAAAAGTTATAAAGAATGAAAAATACAAACCCGATACCTGCTAACGCCATACCTAATTGTTCTGAAAAACCAGATATAACAAAACCATAAATTGATGCAACAAGCCCGATTACTGCAAGCGTAGTTATCATCGGAAAATGATTTGTGGTTCTAGCAATGTTTTTAAACATCATAATTCGACTAATAAATAGCATAATAGGTAATGTAGTCATTGCTGCGCCAAGCCAAATAAAGTTCATGCCTGTAGTTATTATCTGATAGATACTATAACCGCCTATGCCCATAGAAAGCATCGGAAACATGCCTATAAAGAGAGATTTAATTTTATTCATAATACTTTTCCTTTTGATTCTATAATTGTTTCGCACTATAATTAGTACGTTCGTGCTATATTAGTACTTTCGTACTATTTATGCAATTATTAATTTTAAAAATCGGACATGGCATAGAAAGTGATATAAATTGTTATACTTAAGATAGACATTGAGTGGTGATACAAATGAAACAAGGCGAGCAAACGCGAAACAAAATTTTAAAATCTGCTGGTAAGCTATTTTATCAACATGGTTTTCACCAAACTGCCTTCAGCGATATTGTCCATGATACTGGTTTAAGTAAGGGAAACATTACTTATCATTTCAAATCAAAAGAAGATATTTTGAATGGTGTATTTGAACAGAGAATAGAAAATACCCATGCTTCGCTTACCAACTTAGATAAAAAATACCCTGATGCAGCATTACGAATTGAAGGCTTCATAGATAGCCTTCTGAAAGGTAAATCAGAATTAACTCGATATGGCTGTAGAAATGGCTCCCTCGCTTACGAGCTTGGAAAAAGCAATAACAAAACAAGAGAGCTCAGTCGACAGGTTTTTGATTTAACGCGTCATTGGTTAAAAAAACAATTCTTAGCACTAGGGTTCTCAACTGAACAGGCTGGAGATCGTGCAATGGAACTATTCACTCGGGGTCAGGGAATATGTGTGATCTCGCAAGTCTACAGTGACGAAAAACTATTTGAACACGAAGTAACTCAATTGAAAACATTAATTCACAATCCGTAAGATATAATTTCCGTATACCTCATAAACCCTCTTTTATATAAAAGTGATTGAATAGGTTCCGCATTAATCATGAAAAAAGCAGTGTTTGATTTCACAACGCTATGGTTATTAGGCAAGTGAATTGATTCGTTGCATATCTTATAAAGCTATTGGTTGCATCTCCTAATTCTTTAACAAGGTTTTTTCTGCAATCACTTTCATCCTATCGATATATTGTTGATTTGACCAACCACATTCAATAGTGAGATTTTCCCAGTTCGGTACTGACAACATTGTCCATAGGATATCTGTGGCACTATCTAGCGTCCATTCCGGTGCCAAAACCCCATCAGAATAGAGTAAGCCAACTGCTACTCGACAACCATCTCGCATGGCTGCCATACGATCTTTCCATGCCGCTGCCGCTGCATCGTCGGTATCTAGCACCAAAAGCAGAGCTTTTGCGACACCGTATACTTCTGGAATGTAGTTACCCCAAAACTCCACATACAATGCCAACCGATCAGAGCTCAAACTTGCTTCACGGGATAAAGCAAGGCGACGTTCTAAATCTAGCCTTTCGTCTAAAAACTTCGTCGTCGCAATAAAAAGCTCAGTGCGCGACGCAAAGTGTAGATAAACAGCTTGACGGGAAATACCGGCTCGTTTAGCTATATCTGCCATTCTCACCCCATGGCCACGATGCTCTTCAAGCACCTGCAGTGTTACTTCTAGAATTTTTATTCTCGTATTTGAATTTTTACTTGACATGGTGTAAAGCATATCTTATTGTTTACACAGCGTCAATTGACACTGTGTAAACCAAGAGGGGCTTAATATGAATAACACAGCAAACGTAATCGTAGATAGATACAGTGAAAGTATTCACGAATCACTTAATATTCTTGTGGTTGGGGCAACGGGTGGCACAGGACGAGCAACCGTGGAGAAGCTATTGAATGAAGGCCATAATGTAACTGCATTCTCACGCAGTGCAAATGAGCTAATAAATATGTCAGATCAAATTATCACGATCAACGGCGACGTCACCAACACCACTGAACTCGATCAAGTGGTGAAAGGTCAAGACGTTATCATAGTAACTTTAGGTATCAGTGAAAATCCTATGCGTGTAAGAATTTGTGGGGCGGTTCGGACACCAAGCAATGTCCGCTCAATCGGAACTCGTAATGTAATTACAGCAATGCGAAAGCATGGTGTGCCACGTCTAGTTGTTCAAAGCTCGTATGGGGTTGGTGAAACGCGTGGCCTACTCCGCTTTGTCGACCAGTTATTTTTTAACCTGATACTCAAACCTCAAATTGACGACACTGAGAGGCAGGAAATTGAAATACGACAAAGTGGTGTTGATTGGGTTATAGTCCAGCCGGTTCACCTGACTGACAATGATTCAAACTCGTTTCCATTTATATCAACGACAGGTCAGACGAGATTGATGAAGGTTGCACGTAAATCTGTTGCCAAATTTCTTGCTCTCGCCGCCCACGAATCCGATTACATCGGAAAGTCAGTGGCTATTTCAGGCTAGGAGGTATCTCATGGTAGAACTGTTAAGTCTCAGTATCGCGATCGCTTCTGCTGTCATGGCCGGTGTGTTTTTTGCATTCTCGTCATTCGTCATGACTGCGCTCGGAAACATCAAGCCTGCCGAAGGGATTAAAGCAATGCAACGTATCAACATAGACGTGTATTGTTGGTCATTCTCGCTATTATTCTTTGTAATTCCACTGGCGTCATTGGCTCTTGGTGTCTTTGCTATTTTACACTGGTCACAACCAAATTCCGTTCACTACCTTCTGGCTAGTATTGTTTATGTCACAGGCTCATTTTTTGTTACTATCGCATGCAATGTACCTCTAAACAATACTCTCGCTAGAGTCGATCCAGATGCATACAATGCCAAAGATGAATGGCGTGCATATCTTCTTTATTGGACACGTTGGAATCACGTTCGTACTACAGCCTGTTTGATTTCAAGTGTCGTACTTAGCATCCCTCTTACTCACCCACTTTAAGCTCATTATGCACATGTTCAACCTTTTGGTTGACAATTGATATGCTTGCCAGTATATTCAACTTCATGGTTGAATATAAATCCGATAAAAACTTAACTGAATTGCTCAAAGCAATGGGTGATACAACACGTCGTGCTCTTTTAACACAGTTGTGCCAGCAAGGCCCAAGCCGAGTTACAGACTTAGCAGACCATTATGAGATGTCACTTAACGCAATATCAAAACATATCAAAATATTGGAAAAAGCTCAGCTTGTACACCGTAAAACCATAGGTAGAACCCATTGGATTGAAGCAAATTTAAAACAAATTAATTTGGTTGAAAACTGGTTTTCAGAGTTGAAATCAATTTGGGAATTACGTTTAGATAAACTTGATGAAATAATGAAAGGAGAAATGAAAAATGACTGATCTAACATTAAATATAAGCAAAATAGTTCATGCACCTATCGAGAAAGCATTTGACGCCTGGTTGGATCCTAATATGCTGTCACAATTTATGATGCCTATGCCAGGCATGCCTGAATCTGATGTAGAAAACGATGTGCGAGAAGGAGGTGCTTTTACCATTATTATGCATGCTGGAGAGGATCAATTACCACATACAGGTAAATATATAGAAATTAACCGCCCTGATAAATTGGTTTTTACTTGGGAATCTCACTGCTCCGTTGATAATAGTATTGTTACTTTGATCTTCACTAAAATTAACGAAAATAGAACTAATATTGATCTAACTCATGTCAAATTTATAAATGAGCAAGTACGTTCTGATCATGAAGGCTGTTGGAGTAATATTTTAGATCAATTAAATGATGTTATTAGTTAATTTATATCCAAATACAGTGACTCCGATCTTTTTACTTTGGGTCAACCTTTTTAACAACATAACCTTAGGAAAATACAATGAGTAATAAAGCAATCACACATATCGGAACACTCTATGCAAAGCCAGAACACGTTGATAATTTAATTCAATCATTTGAAGGCTTAAAACAAGCAGCAGGCTATATTTCCCACGAATGCTTCAGAGATCTTGAAGATAGCAACAAACTAACATTGGTTGAACAATGGGAAAGCAAAGGAGATCATGAGAATTTTGTTAATTCATTTTCTGAAGAAGTAATGGAGCAAGGGCTAGGCATGCTTTCTCAAGAAGGTGAAGACTCCTATTATCAAAAACTCTAAATAAGTGGTTGAGATAATTTCAAAGTAAAACACATAAGAGTTACATAAACTCGGGTTGCCATAAGTGTCGCATTTTTTACTATCAAAAAAACTTGCGCCACATATGGCATCCAGTGGTAAGGTCCTTAAATCTAAATTTTACCGCTACATCCATGCATTATTATTACTGATAACAAAGTTTAAAAACTCTTCATGTAGATAGCTTTGCGTACGCCGTTTTTTATAACCTAAATCAATTGTCAATGTAATTGAGTTGCTCTTTTTAGGAAGTAGCTGAATAATTTTCCCACTAGCCAGATCCTCTCTAACAATTTCTTCTGGTAGAAGCCCCATTCCATGTCCTTGTCGGACCAGTTCTCTTAAGGCTAGATCGTTGTTTACAGTGACGACTGGAATTTTCTTCTTGGCCTCGGAAAGTAATGCACGTGCATTACTTCTAATCCAAGCCACGTAAGAAGCATAGTCTTGTGAATAATCAACAAGATCTAGAGGCAACGTATCTTCGATGGTTTTTATGTGTTTCCTATTTAGAAGATATTCGTTCGACGCCACTAAAATTAATTTGCGGTGTAGCACCGCTTGAGTCTCTATTAATTTTTTATCGCGCACAAAAACATAAAAGCCAAAGTCAATTTTGTTATTAAGTAATGCTTTCTCCAAGTCAGTGTCAGTTCCAAGCAACACCTCAAATTTAACTTTGGGAAATTTTTTACTGAACTCGGTAACAATATATGGCAAATAACCAGTACTTTGTTCCATCCACAAACCAAGTCTAATAGTCCCAGTGGCAGATGTTTTGTCAGCTTTCATGCTATACACCGAACTTTCCATTTGAAGAAAAGCAGATTTAAACTTCTTATATAACTGCTCGCCCTGCCGGGTTAACACAATCCTTGGCCCTTTCCGATCAAAAAGTGTCAGCTCTAGCTCCTCTTCCAATGCCTTAAGCTGTAACGATATTGCTTGCTGAGTACGAAATAGTCTACTCGCTGCTTTGGTGATACTACCAGAGTCAACCACTTCGACAAATGTTTTTACCTTGTTAAAATCCATAATCACTCCTCATCTGATTGGCAAATAGTTGTCACAAGTAATATTATATAATATTACTTGTTTTACTTGTTTTACTTGTGATTATAAACTACCGATAATGAAAGCTCGTAAAATTTATTGAGGCTATCAGGAATGAACAATACTTTGAAAAACACACAAACACTACTTTGGGTTGAGGTGGCAAGCTCACCTGAACGTGAGACAGCAAAAGCAGAGTATTTACAAAATTCAGGACCAATTACTGCCCATCATGGAGGCAAACAGCTTAATACATTCAAAGTAGTTGATGCTCTAGGCCAACAAAATTCATTGCAAGTTGCAGTACTTTTTTCGTTCCCTGATAAGCAGGCCATACTTGATCTATTCTCCGATCCTGAGTACAAGAAACTACTTCATATTCGGGCTAAAGCATTTAGTGAAATCCGCTATACTATCCTTGAAGAAATTGAAGCATAAATATAGGATGCCATGAAAAATATATAGCGTCAGGTCATCAGCCCAATATTGAAAGTTACAATCTATAATGTATCTACAGTGAGTTAAGAAAATAATGCTATATTGAATTCCTCTAGAAATGACCTTTTGAGATTATTATGTATAATCTCAAAAGGTCACCAAGTTTTATTTATCTCTGTTAACTCTAACGCTTTAACAGTCGAATAAAAATCATGATGTGGCTGACTAAGAGTATTGGTACCCAAAATGTCCAGAGCCCATTGGCCCTGTATTTACAATCCTTTAAAAAGTAAAAAGTGTCTATAATTACCGGTATTTTATATTGGCTTAAAATTAAAGTCTGAAGATTTGCTCTTCCTCAAAGAGTTGATGGAGGCAAAAAAGCTAAGGTCGGTGATCGATAGAACCTATACATTGGAACAAATTGTCGAGGATCATAGGTATGTTGATAAAGGACACACACAAAAAGGGAAATGTAGTCATAACTGTGGTGCATAACGATAAAACTTAACAAGTAGCTATGGTTATGAACAGTCGTGGGGGGGGCTAACCCTCAGGGTTCAATTAGTCCGGAATAAATTCGAGGATATCACCTGGCTGACATTCCAAAATCTGACAGATTCGCTCCAGTGTGGAGAAACGCACACCCTTAACTTTACCGGTGCGTAACAACGATAAGTTCTGCTCGGTAATACCAATTTCAGTGGCAAGTTCTTTGCCGCGAATCTTACGTTTAGCCAGCATGACATCTAGGTTAACAATAATAGGCATTAAGATCCCCTAGATAAACTGCTTGTTTTCGCTTTCGAGTTTGCCACCTCTAACTAATAGATCACTCATGACCCACAGTATCATGGCCAGTGCGATCACTTTAACCTCATTACTCCCAAAGGAAACAGAAAGTATTTTCTGGCCAGCAGGATGATTTATTGATAACAATATACTGGAAATAGAAAAGTATAAAGGCTCAGCAAGTGCCTGCGCAAACAGCAAGATTGAAAACAGTCGTAGATCGTGGCTATTACTGTGATTAAAGAGCTGTCCTTTCGCGAAATTGGAAAACGCACGACGTAAAAAATAGAGCCCAGCCAAACCGGTGACAGCATAAAAGACGGTCAACAGCCACAAGCTGTACCACTGCATGTCGGAGACGGTCTGCCATTGTATCGGCAGGCCTAAGTTGCTTCTGGCTATGTCGGCAAATTGATCAATGTTGATCAAGAAATACAGAGCGATCATGGGGGCCATAATAAGTATTGCCATACAGCCCAAGGCGATTAATCGTGAAAATTGCTGAGTCATACTAAACCCCATTTGAAATAGTTGTTTCGAAATGATATATTATCGTTTTACAGTAATTAAATCAAGAGGATTATACCTATGAATGTTAGCTTACTCGTAACCACCCTTGTTATTCTGTTATTACCCCTGTATCCAGCCAGTGCTTCCGCGCTGACGATGAAGCAAGTTTCTGACATCTGTCACTCATCGCCCGGCGAATGCAGCGATCATCCAATTATCCAGGCTTATGTTGGCGGAGCCCTTGACCTGTTAGCGACGCTAGACGAACAGACGGATTATCTAGGAAAAGTGTATTGTAAGAATCCAAAAGAGTTATTTGATGTGCCCGCTATTATTCGCTTTATGGAGCTACGGAGCGAGCAATACGCCACAAACAATGCAATGCTAGTGTTAGTGCGTTACTTTGAAGAGCATGGCGGATGTAAACAATGAGTAAATTACTGATAGTATTGGTTATGTTTAACATCACCGGTTGCAGTAACAAAGCGCTATACGACAAGTTTATCCTAGATAATCGTGATGACTGCGCCACAGAACCAACGGCCACCTATTTTGAATGCATTGAGCGCGCCAATATAACCTATGAAGAATATGAGCGTGAACGAAAAAAAATCACAGAGAGTCAAGACCATATGACTGATAGAAAACAATGACGATTAGATTAAAAGTGAGTAGTCTAATTATTATCAGAAAATTGAGAGGCAATCAGAATGAAAGTCGTTGTATGTACCAAATATGGACCGCCAGAGGTTCTTCAGCTTGAAGAAGCAGAAAAACCTATCCCAAAAGATAATGAGGTACTGATAAAAATACACGCCACAACAGTACACATAGGGGATACTAAGATTCGACGTTTAGAGCCTGGTTTAGGCTCTGTCAGGGATTTCTTTTTCAAGCCCTTGATGCGAATAATAATCGGATTCAGTGGGCCAAGAAAGAAAATACTTGGAATGGATCTAGCTGGAGAAATTGAAGCACTAGGTAAGAATGTTAAGTTATTTAAAAAAGGCGACTCCATTTTTGGAACAACTGAGTTTGAATTTGGTACCTATGCCGAATATCTCTGTATGCCTGAAGATGGAATGCTGGCAATAAAACCAAGCTGTATGACTTACGAGGAAGCTGCCCCAGTTTCTAATGGAGCCTTGACTGCCCTACTCAATCTTAGAAAAGCAAATGTTCAGCAGGGTCAAAAGGTATTAATTTACGGAGCATCCGGTAGTGTCGGTACTTTTGCAATACAACTTGCAAAATACTTTGGAGCAGAAGTTACTGGTGTATGTAGTACTGCAAATTTAGAAATGGTGAAATCTTTGGGGGCCGACAAGCTTATCGATTACACACAAGAAGATTTTACTCAAAGCAGTGACTCTTATGACATTATTTTTGATGCTGTCGGCAAAATCCCTCCATCAAAACGAAAAGTTTCTTTGTCGAAATCAGGAAGTTATATTGACGTTCTTGCTTTATCAAATAACTTCAAACTAAAGATTGAAGACCTATATATAATCCAAGAACTCTGCGAGACAGGGAAACTAAAATCGGTAATAGATAGATGCTACCCTATGGAACAAATAGTAGATGCTCACCGGTATGTTGACAAAGGGCACAAAAAAGGCAATGTGGTTATTACCATAATAATGCTCAAAGCAGGATAAATGAAATGTATAACAATGCGCTGGTTATTTGCGACGTTATGTGAGGAAAATACGGAGGGACAATGAAGCTTTTAAAATTAACTGATAATAATATAGAAGATGAACACGTCTGTTGTGCTATTAGCGATAAAAAATGCAAAGATGGCTATCAAAAGAAAAAAGAGTGGCTTAAATCAGAGTTCAAAAATGGATATAAATTTCAAAAAATGGATGTTCGAGGTAAGGTATTCATCGAATATGCTCCTATTGAAAGCTCTTGGTTACCATTAAGTGGAAGCAATTTTATGGTCATAAATTGCTTTTGGGTTTCAGGGCAGTTCAAAGGAAAAGGTAGCGGTAAAAAGCTATTGCAAGAATGTATGAACGATGCAGGAAAAATGGATGGTATTGTTGCAATTTCAAGTGATAAAAAACGACCATTTGTGGGGTGACAGTGAGAATGGATCATATTGTAAATTAGATAATATGGCGGGATAGTTACGGAGAATGCGCTATTACACGGATATTGGTTGAATATATTTTTACATTCAGTTTGGATCAAAAATATCACTAAATTAGTTTTTACCTGCAATTAATGTAGTGAATGCTGGTAATTTATTGATCGATAATTGTCAGTGTTTGGTATTTAATTACCATTTAAAGTGCTTTTAAAGATAGTTTGAAGAGTGTTTAAATGGCATTTAATGATAAATAGGCCTATCATATAGTTAAGTTGTAGTTGCAGAGATATTGGGAAATTCGCTGCAATTAGGTAATCTCACCTTAGTAGTGTTATACCTCACGTGGAAGATGGCGTACCACCATGCAATTACAGCTGCCCTTCAAGCAATTCATATTTTGAAGAATCCTTCAAATTCAGTGTGTCAACCAAGCCTCCAGAACGTAGTGTATTTGTGCTCAATGTTTGACGTTTTTTGTCAGCTGAAATTGTCTTTGATTGATAGTTTATTAGAACGACAAATTTAGCATTTTTATCACCCTCTAAAACATCAAAAACATACAGCAATCCGGGGCTTGTTTTATCCCATAAAATTGCCTTTGGTTTATGAATGAAATTAGGTAAATCCTTGACCATTTCCAAAGGTACTTTTTTATCGCTTTTTGCATCACGAATCATGTGCAAAATATCACGATCAGCTGTGGTGATTACTGCGGTCGTTGGCGCCTGATTTTTGCCTATTAATTTTGCGATAATGGGTGCTGATAAATAGCCAACAGTTTTGATTTCATTTCTTGGTTTTCGGGTCTCAACTAATTTATTCACCCACGGAGAAAATGACTTTTGTAATTGTGGCGCCAGTGCTTTTGCATTTTGTAATGCAGCAGCTCTTAATGGTGATGGCATGGTCATTATTTTTTCACCAAAATCAACATCAGGTGCTAACGATGATTGACCTACATTGTAGTCCCAGCCAACATCAATTCCTTTTGGTACATCACCATAAACCTCACCCGTTCTAATGTTGATCCGTTCGGTTTTATTGAGCGGTGGAGCCTGGTCAGAAACCTGTAATTTATCGCGGTCTATTTGGCGTTGAGATAATGATCTAACTGTACAGCGACAGCCCCAGCCATTGGGTGGATAATGTGTTGACCACCATGCATCATCAATATGTAAAACTGTGGCATTCCAAGCACCATGTTCAGGTCGAACACGTTCATCACCTACGGTTTGATATTGTAAAAATGGACGGCTTTGTTTTAGTCTTTGGATTTGATTCCACTTGCCTGCCATGTGTGCTGTTCGCAGATTGGTATCGTAGATAACACGGGTACGCCAACCCCGCTTGCCTTTATATTTCCAACCGTATTTTTGAACCGCTTCATCAAACTGTTTTCTGAAATCGGTGATGGTGGTACCGTTGCTAATAGCATCATCAATGCCAGCATTAAGATCACTTAATAAGTCGGCGTTTGTAGCACCAGCAACCGTGAAACCTTTAGCGTGTGCATCACCTAACAGTTGATCCCAATGTTCAGTGGGAATATTAAGCTTGCCCCGAAAATGTTCGATGGCTTCATTGAAAGGTACTTGACCAATATCTATTTCAGCCATCAGTTATTGATCCCGTATTTTCCTTAACAATGAGATCAACAACGTAGTGTGACAATACAACTTCAAGTTCGCTTCTTATTTCTTCATCCCAGATAATGTAATAACGCTTTCCATCGACACCTTCATTTGGGTCATAAAGTTTATATTCATCACGCAGGTCTAAAATAATATTATGTAATGCCGCGTCTTTATTTAAACTGGGAACAGTAATTAAATAAAGATCACCGGGAATAGGAACGCTATGTGTAAACAAACGCTCAACCTTTAGACCTTTGGATTCTAAATAGCTACTAACTTCAGTTTCATGTTTGAAATACGCGTCGTGAAACTCACTGACAACTGTACCAACAGGTATATTTGTAAGCATGGCTAAACAAGCTGATGTGCAAGTAATAGCGTCTGGCTGCTGCTGGTGTGTTATCACTGTGCATCCTCCACACCTTGAAGCGCACCCGTCATTAATGCCAAGCTAGTCATTTCACCCAGCTTTGATTGTGTGATGTCAGGATAAATCTCTAGCAAACCGTCACGATATTCTTCTAATGTATCGACGCTAAATAACAATGCTCGAACTTCATCAATCATGCCTTCGATAATATCGTCGGCCAATTCAGATGCTTGCTCGCTTAGCGCTGTAGTAAGGTCTTGGGCACTAGCAAAATCATGGTGGCATACATGGCAAGTGCCTTTAGAAAAGTCACTCTCCAATGGTGTCGATACCGTTGTTTTTGGTAATACATCTTCACCATCCTGTGCCATTGGTATTTGCAAGCGGTCATGTGCAAATTTTGCAGGGATATCGATAAATTCTCGGGCATCTTTAAACACCTCGACCCATTCTTTACGTGCTTCTTCTTCTTGATAAAATTCAAACTTAGGAGGCGCTGCGCCTGCGATATTTATTTCAGTGATCCATGCGAACAATTCATTCATGGCTGCACTGATTATGACCCGGTCAGAATCATTGACTGACTCTTCACGACCGCGATGTGTTTCAGCTGCAGCACGTGAACCTTCGCCTTGTATTTCGGTAGCTAATGTTTGCGATGTCAGTGCTTTGCTCATTTCACTGTTACACATTTTTATTAAGCTTTCTTGAACTAAAGAACCTGAGTGTTTGTGCTCTAATAATTCAACGGTACCATCTGCAGGAATAGCCGCCACAGCATCTTCAATCATATTAGCTAATGCATCGGCCAGTGCATCTTGTTCAGGTTTGGGTGTGCCTTGAGGATACTTACCAATGGCCCACGGAATGCCATATTTCTCACAAAACTTAACGAAGTATTTAAAGCCATTATGCTTGAATGTATATGGCCAGAAACATGATGATAATAATGCAACGCCGTAGGGGTTTTCATGACTTGGCATGTGCCTGGTCAACAACCATTTGTAATCACCTAGTTCAATACCATCTACTGGTGCGCCTTTGGTTTTTAAGCGTAAGTCATTATCAGGTGTAAATAAAAACCGACGTTGTGGACGGTCAATAATTTTCTCGGGTACGATGAACTGACCTTCGCGTTTCCACACCACTTCGTGCACTTGGTGGCCACGAAATACGCCTTGTGCCATATTCCAAAATGTATCAATCCATTGCATGCCTTTTGCAGGTTTATTGTCCATTATCTGTTGGCATAATTCTAAAGCACGGATGTCAGCCGCATCTTCACCACCGGCTTGCAATCGATATTCATATTTAATTAAACCACTGCGAATAGAACGCAATTCACCAATGACATGAGCATCAGCAATAATAGAATCAAAGACCTCTTGTGAACGGCCTAATTTACGCAAAATCGTGTCAGGATTAGGTAGATAAGATAACGCACCGTAGAAGTTAGGATCACTATGACGAGTAGCAATTTCTTGCTTCAATGCTTTTTTGCTGGATGCATTTTTAATAATGTTATTTTCCATGATGCTACCTTAATAATTCGACAGTCTGGTGGCGTTGGTTCGACCACGTGTTGTAATTTGAGGAAGGCCACCGGCACGCGTTACAGCCATGTGATAAAGCAGGTGTAAACCTACTAATCCGTCATAATGGTGATCGGGTTGTTTTTCTGGCCAATCATCCATTTCTGCAATCAACCTAGTGAGCGTGCTGTGAAACAAAATGTCAGGTTCCATATCGGTAACATGAGGCTCTAATGAATCGACACGCACCTCCTGTGGAACAGTGGCAGTGATGCCCACCAAAGGCAGTACAACTAGCTGCCGTTTGGCATCATCTATTAATGATTGACGCATATGTTCATAGGCATTGTTGTTTTCAAACGCCCAAGCCTGACAGCTATATTCTTTTTGCATTTTGATTAGGTCAGATAACAGCTTGCTTGGAACCCGACGTTTAATGGCGGCTTCTATCACATGCAATTTATTGATCTTAGTATCGTAGCCGCCCACTAAAATAGAGCTTGGATCAGATGTTTCACCTTTGCCCATGCTCGGGTCACAAGCGCCGTAAAATATCCAATGCTGCAGACGCTGCACCCAGAACTGATAACTAGTAAACACCTTGTCTTCATCGGCACGCGCGTTACCCTGCATCTCTGATCCAAAGGCTCGCTTATTCTTAGCACGCTGACGCATTAACCAGAACAATGAACGCACTGCAGGCCACGAAGTCACTGCGCCTTTATCCATCATTTTTTTATGTTTCAGATAATATTTATAAGAAGGTAAATCTTCGGTCTCAGGCTCTTGCCCTTGCTTTTGCATCGCCAACTCAACACGACGATCTTCATTACGCATTAAGCCTTCGCATTCATCCCATCTATTCATATTGGGCGGGAATTTTTCAATGGCTTTAAAATGATGAACCGTGTGGCCGATTGTTTTTTTTGCGCGGGAGATAGGATCGTCTTTATTTAAAATGGTACCGACACCTAAATACTTAACACTGCCATCGGGTGGCCCTAAATAATCAACGGCTTTTTCTAGCCAGCTCCAGCGGCCTTCTCGTTCGGTGGGTGACTTAGCTTCTTTATCAGTGATTAGATCATCACCAAGCAGTACTTTAGGGCGCGAGGCATGATGAAAGGTGCCCCTAATCGCTTGGTCTGCACCGAATGGTTCCATCTTGACACCATTCTTAGTAACGATATCGCCAATACGCCATTTAGCTGTCTTCCCACAAACCTCAGGAAAGTCCATCGCCAGCATATTATTGATAGTGAGTTCCATTTTCACAGCTTCCATTAACTTAGTCGGCATGCGTAATTCAGCCCCTAAAAAGATAATGTAGTCGAGCAAGGGTGGCAGCTCACGTTGATAGTCAATCTCTGCTCGTACCACTGCATTATGCAATAGGTTTTGAACGGTGATCCATACAGGACCTATTTTAGTGAGTAATGTTGATTTGGCTTCACCACGTGGGGCTACCCACCAAGTACGTGTGCCACTTTTTTTGCTGAGCAGTTTTGGAAAACTAATACAAAACTGTTCTTGGAATAACGACTGCTCTTCTTCACCCCAAATATGATGAGGGAAATAGGTGTAAGCAAAGAACTTAAAATCACCATCGATTAAAACACGTCTACGGCGATCCAGTTTTGCCTGTGGTGACATATCAAGATTTGCTTGCTTGGCTTCAATCTCATTTTTAAGATCCGTTTTAAGACTGGCAATTTCTTCCAGGAACTCTTTTGATTTTAGATCGAGCATACTTAACCAAACGCCTCGTTCACTTTGGCACCAAAAGGCTCAAGAATATGGGTGAAGCGTTCTAATACATCTGGGTGTTCATCTTTGATATACACCGCTAACAATTGCAATGTTTCTAGTGCAATAGAAAGTTTGGCAATTTTAGGGTCACCACCTGCAGCGGCCTTCATTGTTTTGGTATAGGCATCACTTAATCGTGATAATGCTTCTGCTTTTTTGAGGCCATCATATTCACCATCACGTATATCAGTAATAGTGGCTTGAAACAGTAAGGCGAAGTCTTCTAATAGTTGGGTAGTGATATCACCTAAACCACCCTGTGCCATACGTGAAGCACTACGGGCTTTATTCCAATCATCACCCTCTAGCTTGGCTTTCTTCTTCCACACGCGAGCAGTGTTGAAACTGACACCCTGTTTTTCAGATGCCGCTTCTAAAGACAAACGCTCATAAACAAATGATGATCTAACAGCATTTCGGGTTTGGTTGGTGTGTGCCATATCGGTTAACCGTGTTTAAAAACGGCTTTAGCCCCCTCAACAATAAGCGCTATTCCTATGCCCGCGACACCACCGCTAATCGCCCCGTTTTTGGCCGCCTTGACCTCAACGTCACGCAGTCGATTATCTAGCGTATCTATCTTTTCTAATCGCTTATTCATGCCTTTTAGTTCACCTTTTATTTCGCCAAGCAAAAGCAACACGTCGCCATTATCAGCCATGATTATTTATCTCCATTTGTGCTGTTTATCCAGCGGTCAGTAAGTGAACGAACTATGCTTTTTTCGGGTGGATGCCCAGCTGCGAGGGCTTTATCTTGGCTGCGCTTGCTGACATTAATGCCCAGCACAGATAATGCGATGCCCCACATAAAGCTAAGGCTTGCCATTGAATTGATAACGGCTGGTGCATCGGTAGGTGTATTGACCATGACAACACCCAGTGCTGCCATTTGAATTAACCAGGTGAGGCCAATAATATAGCCAAATGTAGGGCGCCACCGGCGCACATATTTATCGTTGCTTTTGGCTTCAGCTTGCATGGTGGTGTTGATGGCAATGAGCTGCTGTGTTTGAGCTTGCATCTTGGCAATGATGACGGGGTTCATAGCTTGCTGAAATGCAATAGTCAGCTCTGGATTGTTTTTAATTTGTTTTAATGCGTCTTCAGGGTCAGATACCCCAGCTACTTGCTTTGCGATATCAATCACTTCGCCGACTGTTTCTTCAGCGTTGCTGCCGCCTACCCAGCCTGCCACCATTGGCGCAAGCCTTGCCAACGCTAATGCTATAGATATGGGTTCCATTAGCCGTGTTCCATAATGAATTGCTGCAAATCAAATAGCCGAATAAACCAGCCTTTTATGAACTTGTTGAATGTGGTGTTTTGAATAGTTATTTTGTGATAATACTTGGCGCGGCGGCTCATGTATGATGCGACAAACCATGTTGGGTTGTGTCTGAATTTAGCAATAGCGCGGGCAATAGTTTGCTTGCCAATCACACCATCGACTTTAGCGCCGGTGTGTCGTTGTAATGACCGTGCCGCTGTTCTGACCCCGGTGTTGACAGCCTGGTCAAATATGATAATAGCTAATGGTAATGGCAGCTTGTCACAATTACACTTATCCCAGAAATCGACACGATACAACTCGGCTGCTTTTGATTTTGTCAGCTCTTTAATATCATCGGTATCAATATCGCCATCGCCATCAATATCACCTAGCTTGCCCTTGCCTTTTAAATAGCGAAGCGAGATCCCATAACGCGTTGCACCGCCCGGGTCTTTAGGATCGTTAACGTAGCCGCCTTCAGCATGAAATATCCATTTAAGGGCAATTTCAAAGTTTGTTTTAGTAGTTTCCATGCGATACAGCATGAATGATGAGAGGAGGTGTAGAAAGTGGTGAAACGTTTCACCATCTGGGGTGAGGACGTATTATTATGATGAACTTAATCACATTAACTTGTCAAGATGAAACTGCCCTTGCCATAAAAACAAGGGCAGTTTGTTGCTTAATTATAAAGGGTTGTCACCACGCGCTGAAATTCTTCATTGATAACATACAGCACATTAGCGACATCATCAGAGCTGCACGCAGTCGATTGCCCCGCTAAAATGCACAAGCCCGTGTAGGCTTGTAATAGCGGAGCCAACTGATCAGCCATTTCTATGTTTTCGGCGTTCATTACTCTGCGCTCGGTGCTAAGAACTGCTTAGCATGCATCTGCATATCAATTAGATTATCAGGCGGTATCAATCTACCCAAGCGTTCAAGTCGTCTAATACGCGATCGAATAGCATCTTTTTTCAGGCTACATACTCGACCAATATCTGCATTGGACAAGCCCCCGCCACTGTTATTGCTGAGTGCTTTTAATTCAACAATCTTTTGATCAATCTCATCGAGCGGGATCAATAATTTCAATTGCTGGTTTTCGCTTTCAAGCTTGGTGACGATATGTAATAGCTCGTGCTCTTGCTGAACTATTTTGGTTTCCATATCAATAAAGTAACGGCGCGCTAAGCGACCTTTATGATTGCGCTCAACCATTGCCAGCTCTTTTGCCATATCAAGGGTGATGTAATAGTCGGTTTGCCCCCGCCCAAAACCTAATGATCTTTTTTGATCATTAGCTATAAAGTCTTGATTTTCAACAAAGGTGTAATCTTCAATACGCCGTTTAATCCATATATCAAAACGAGATTCAACCTCCAAAAATGTGTGTAAATCTCGCGCATTAACGCTCAGCGTCATTGTGCTGTCATAAGGGCATTCTGAAATGATAGGGAAATGTAACTCTGTTGCTTGTTGTGTAGACATAATTGTCTCCTCGATAGTTATTAAAACCACCACACAACACTTCCGATATTGGGTGATGGATGTACACAGGTCGGAAGACTGGTATCAAGGAAACCAGCAAGCCCGCGAAGGCTTCCCATGCACACCCACCATTGATTTTTTTGCACAAAAAAAGCGCTTAAACCGAATGGTGCGCTTGCACCTTGATATATTTTCAGGCTTCCGACCTGACGGTTGAATTTGCAACCGTGGGGTAATCATACCTTGCTTTTTTTGTGAATGTCAATTTTTCTGGTAAAGTCAAATACTTTTATTGATGAAGCTAGAGCATGGAAGATTCTATCGAAGAGAACTTACCCTATCCTTATGTGTTCTACCCTAATGAAACATGGGTTGGGCAAAAACACCATTTTGTTTATTTTGCAGAAACACCATATAGCCAACAATACTTATGTGGCTGCATGCGTGCAGCAGTGGTTGGATATGATTATTTATTGAATAAATTACAACAGCAAAACCCTAAGTTTGAAAGCGTGCAACCTATTTATATAGATGGCTTGTGCCATAGGTGTAATTTAAGAGTGCCAATGAGAAGTTATTATATTCATGAGCCTTCTTTGTTTGATGGTTGTTTTCATAACTATATCGTAGCGCAACACTTGGCTTATGCTATGTTGCCAGAAAGGGGGCCATCTATGAATGGTCCAGGCCGGTGGACTAGAAGTGTTGTAAATAAGGTTAGGGCTGATTTTGGCTTTAAGCATGTTGGTTCAACGGGTGTTAGTGAGCGTGTTTTGTTTTTGATCGTTCGGGATATATTTAGCTTTTGCGATGTTACATTTCATGCTTATTTACCTGAGTTAAAAGGGTTAGAGCTAGATATCTATATTCCTGAAAAGAAACTCGCTTTTGAATATCAAGGTCAGCAACATTACAAGCCAGTTAAACACTGGGGCGGGGATCTTGCTCTCGAAGAATTAAAAAAGAGAGACATAAAGAAAAAACGACTTTGCAATAAAAGCGGCATAACTTTAATAAAAGTCAAATATAACCATCGCATTAATCATGGAATGGTTTTTGACTTACTAGAAAAATATCAAATTGTTAAAGAGCTATAATTTTGAGGTTAATCAAAAAAATCATCCATCACTTTTAGCTCTGGGCGTGGGGTGATGTTGATGATGTGTCTGCGCGTTAGATCAAACATGCGCGCCACTTCGCTGGCTGAGTGGGTTTCTCGTGCTTTTTGAATAGCGATGTTTCTTATTTTGTTGAGTATTTTATCGCATTTTGGCAGCTCCCATGTTTTGCCACCGAGTTCAGCGCATAGTTTTGATGCAGGCACCAGACCGATAAGATCAGCCAGCAATGAATCTCGTGCTTTTAATGGAAATCGGAAAAAGGTACCACCACGTGCTTGAAGTAGTTTTACTGTGTCTGGCAGGCCGACAGCGTATACCAGCAACCGCATTTGCGGTGGCAAGAGCTTAGGATCAATAAGATCCAGCTGTGATTGATCAATCGGCAAGCTTGACATGTTCACGTGCGGCCCAAGACTTTAACGCCTCGATGCAGTTGTTTAAATCGGTAGCCGTTACCCATTCTAACTGCGCCTTTTTGGTAACAGTGCTGCACCATTTTTGCATCGCTGTTTTGCTTGGGTTATTAACAATGCCCGCCTTGTGCATCGCAAACCAAATTGCCGTTATTTTATTAATGCGCGGTGTACGCCAATCACTAATGCGAGTGGTCGCTTTTTTCTTAGGTGTGAAGCCTAAAAGTTTCATGGAATGCAGCGCAGCGTGCAGCTGATGAATGTCCATTGTGCTAGCGGATACTCGGCCATTCTTTTTAGTGGCGCCATGTTGTACCAGGAACTCATCACGATAGAAATCATCATCCATTTGTAGGTAGTTTTTACCTACCGCTAGCAAGGTGTAGCATTTATTTATTGGGGTTTTAGTTTTCATAATGTTGCTCGATTGGCAGGTCAATATTGGGGTGTAAATAGTCATAAAGATATAACTTAGATTGAATTGCTAGCTGAAGATTTTTAAGGGCGCTCTTTTCAAGGTTGTCGATGTACGTTTTAGAGCAATCGCAAACATCAGCAATAGCGCGAAGGGATAGGGTTTGGCCTCTATCACTTACGCAACACAACACTGCCAACCCTATATCAATGCTTATCTGGTTATCTACATTAGCCATTAGATTGCCTTGAAAAATAGTTATATTTGATAGCCAATACCACCCATACAATATTGCCAGACACCAATAATATACCGGCATAAAAACTAAGCAGCTGATCAAGGCTTGGGTAGTAGAATAAATTCCAGCAGCCCCAAACTGAGAAGAACAACCACGTCGGCCAGTAGACACCTTTGGTTTCTTTGTGCTGATACAGAACCCACGCACTCATCCAAGTGAAGTAGCTGCCGACGAGTTCAAATAATGCGTTGATAGTATCGGGACTCATAATTAATCAGCCATAGGGTGATCGTCGCTATCACCCGTGACCCATCGAAGAGCACATTGAATACCCTGCTCATAAGTCATGCCTTGAAAGAGTGACCCTCCTAACTCTTCTTGCTCATTACACATATTAAGCACTTCATCTATTTCTGCATCGCTTCTAAAATCAGGCATTACTTTCTCCTATCTATTTCGTTGGGGATAAACATCGCGCACTGGTCATTGCCAATACCATCTTTTCCTCTAGGGATTAATGAATGCAATATACTTTCTTCGTTATTGCATTCATTGCTGTTGTGCTCAAGATGAGCATCCCATACCGCACACGCAGCACTATCGCTATGAACACACTGATCACAATATTGCACTTGATAATCGGCACCTTCAGAACCATTTGCGAAGTAGCCCATTACACAGCCGACATATCAAGTGACACCGCTTGAAACTTAGTATCGGTTGATGCACGTTGATACAATCGAATATAAGAAGTTGAACCGACAATTTGCATGGAATCTTTAAGTGCAGCCATTGCTTGTATCCACTTCTCATCTGTTATATCTAATCGCATCAAACCCAGCACTCGACCGGTATTCAAGTTGCCTTCTTTATCTGTTTGAAACGCGTGTTCAATCAGTGCTTTGATATTATCGTTAGAGTCTGCAGTCCATTCATGAATGCATTCATCCACTAATGCTTTGGCTGCTATCAAGCGTTCATCAAAATGCAGATGCTCTGCTATTTGAATTTGAATCTTTCGAGTGCCATCAAAATTAAGCAGTGAGATATTGCCCTTCTTGCCACCCACCTTAGCGCCATATTTCTCAGCAGCCAATTCAACAAAGGCATGTACATCGCCCATTGCTGATTGTTTGAATGTAATCATTTGATCACGCAACTCTATTGCGTTTGAAAAGATTTCATTGATTAATGATTCACGGTCTTTATCAATATCGGGCACTAACTTTAAGGGCACCAGATGGCCTTGAGTGTTGGTTAAATATTCTGGTTGATCTTCTTTAGTTTGCAAAGCGGTTGTCATTTTGTTTCTCCTGGTTAAGTTACTTGCCGTTGTAGTGGCGGTATGCCTTTTTAAATTCATGGGCAGACAGTGATTCGTCACCCATATAAACAGTGGTCGGGTTGCCGTTTAATGAACCGGTTTTAATATCGCTAATCACCACTTGTTCTTGTGTTTGCAGGTGGGTGTAAGTTTTGCCTATTTTCAATTTGATCATGCTGCGATTACCTCTTGTGATAACTCAAGTTCATATTGTTCTAATAGCTCGCTAAAGCTGATACGTTTGAGTGCCGCTTCTTGTTTGAGCGAACTCATGGCTCGACCATGAAACAGTCTGATTGTTGATTCCAGCTCTTCATCATTTCGAGCCGTGAAGTAACCACCATTGCTACCCGATTTAATACCGATAGGTCTGCCATCCTCGCGTAGTTCTTTAATGATTGACCTAATGATGCGTGTTTGGTCATATCGCCGGTTAGGGATGATGTGACCACCGGTAATAGACACATATATTTCATTCATCAAGATGCAGTTGTCACTGCCTAGATGCTGGTGTAATAAGTAATCTACTTTTTGTTTAAGATCTGCACGGTCGTGATCAATCATTATGATGCCCTCTGTAGTTTGCGTTTCATGCCGGTTTTATAGCGCTTAGGAAAGCTGCGCTTGTGAATAGGTTCAAAGTGGCGGTTGCCATGTAACTCAATAATGTGGCCTTGGCGTTCGTATTCTTCATCCATATCTTGCTGCATTTGTTCAATGTCATCTATTTGATCAACCTTTTGCTGCACAGCCACTTGTTTATCAAGTAATGAGTAAAAGTCATCAACTAATGGCATCGGCTTACTAAAGGCGTGCGCGTGCAAGATCTCTTCTGGATCCATTAAGAATTGCTCAAAAGTAATGTGGTGCTGCACGATATTGTTATCAACAAATATCATTCCCCAATGCTCAAGCAACTCATCTGAAATAATAATTGATTCATTCATTAGAAATCCTTCCGCACAGGGCGCGGTGTGAAGCCTAAAACTTTTTGTCCTACTTCAATAATCAGTTCGGGCGATAGCTCACTGCCTTTTTTAAGACCGTAATCCTTAACACCGGGGATTAAAGCCGACACTAATACACGCGCAGAGCCATCACACATTTGCCATAAGGCGTTTAATACGTCATCAGATAGTGCTTCATTGTCACCAAATGCGGCTGCTGATAATGCCGCTGCATCATCTTCAGTTATGCCCTGAATCACGGGGGGCCAGAAGCCAACGCGTGAACTTATTTGACCAAAACGACCACGGGGATCTTTAATTAAAGGCTTCAATCTTTCAGTGCCAGCCAGCACCACACCGATATTGGCTTTGTCGCTAATGCGGCGCAAATACTCAAGCGTTGCGGTGCACACTGTTTCGGCCTCATCAAGAATAATTAAGCTGTCGGTATTGCGCAGCACATTGACAACGGCCACCACCTTTTCAGCCTTAGTGCCGACCGCATATCGGTTTGATTTATGGACAATGGCGTTGGTTTTATCAACCAGCTCTGACACTAAAACACCCGCATTCATATCAGGGGTGGCTTCAAGTAATATTACATTTGAGTTATCAGCGGCATACTGTTTAAGCCCGCGTGTTTTGCCTGTGCCAACAAAGGCTGACACCACTGAAAAGTTGCGATATAAATGCGCGCGCTTGCAAGCGGCAATAACAGTGCGATAAACACTGGTCTCAACGAATGGGCAATCGTGTACGCCTTCTTTTTGGCGCTGGTCTGATAGTTTAATGGCATCCATTATCTTGCGAATATGATGCAAGGGTTGGCTGGGGTAGCTACCTTTAATAATGTTATTAAAGGTGGTGGCAGACACGTGGCATGCTTTAGCCAGTTTGGCTTGTGACCGTTGGTGCTTGTTCATCCAATCAATTGCGTTTAGCACATCTTGCCGATTTCTATGCGTGTAACTGTCGTGCCATTTTTCAGGGTATTCAATTTTATTAGTCATGCTATAATCCTTTTGTTAGTTAGTAGTCGGTATCGAAAATATCGATATTGATTTCGCTTTCGGTCTGGTCGCCGTTAGCGTTTAAGACGGCATCTTCGGATGCCGTTTTTTGTTGTAGGCTTGGTGTTGGATCTAATAACATGGCACCATCAAGCCAATTTTCATGTGTGATGTTCAGCGCATTCCGATCTTCCACCTCATCCATTTTGATTTGCAGACGCTTACGTTTTTGAATAAGTGATTTTTGTTTTCTATCTTCAAGAATAGAGATAGAACGATAAGGTGCAGCGTTGATTTTTTGAGCATCACATAACCAACGTTCATCAAGATCACGTATTTTTACAAAGCTATCGTCGTTAATATTAAATTCAACAATCACCTTCTCAGTGTTGTATTGAATAAGTTCAGGCGAATAATATTCCCTGCTTTCAAACGAAATGGCACTACGCTGAACCACGCGCTCTGCTTGGTCCCAAAAGAACACATCTTGCACGTCAATAGGTGGATTACGCTCTACGTTTGCCCATAACTGTGCAGGTGTTTTATTGCCAATAGAGCCGTGTTTACGTTTATGGTTATACCAATGAATGTATTCATCAAGGAACACTTTAAACTGCTCAACACTCATCAGTTGCTTTTCGCCTTTATCGACCTTTTTAAGATACAATTGCAATGGTTCTGGCGCGGCATCTTTGCCACAATAAGCGGGGAACTGTTTAAGAAGCTCTTCTTTCAGTATTAAATTAAAGCGCTCAACATAACCATTGTCTTTAGGGTTTCTAGCGCGGGGATGAACTTCAGTGATGCCGAGTTTTTCGTAATATCTAGTCACCAATGAATTGCTAAAGCCGGGGCCGTTATCTGCTTGCAGATCAATCGGCACATGATTCTCTTTTATAATAGCGTCAGTCAATGCCATTACAGTGCTTATCGCTGATTCTGATTCACTAATGTAATAGCCCACAATGTAACGGCTCACCACATCAATGATCGGCGTAATTTCAAACCGAGCAGGACGATTACCCGTTGGATGCTGTAAATAAATAGGCATCATATTGCCATCAGCTTGATAACAAGAGCCGACCGGCATATGCCCTGTTTTACGGCGTGTATAAGGTTTCATCATGCTATCAAAGGCAAGTGCGCCAAGCCGCCCTGAATTATGTGTGCCTTCAATGGCGGGCATCGCTATCACCCGTCTACGGATTTGATGATATTCAACATCGTGGCCTTCTTGTTGCAACATCTTAGTGATATTGCCCGGGTTGTTTTTAGAGCCTGACCGCATCAGATGACGAATGCGTACCTCGCAGCCTAATGGTTTTGGAACGCTGCCTTTTTGCTGAGGAACCAAACCCATTAAGCCCTGCTCCATGTAACGCTCTATCCAACGACGCAGTGTTGTTTGGCTGGGAAGCGCCTTATCCTTTTGTGCTAATAATTTGGCTAGCTTCAATAGCTTTTCGGGCAACCGCTTCTGACTTAGGTGAAAATGTAAATACTCCGCCAAAGGTCGAATATGGTGCTGATTAGTGGCTTGTTGATAGTCAATGGCGGGCTTGATAAGCGTAGCAATGTCCGTTGCTTTTTGCCTTTTTTTGTCTGTCAGTTTGCTCCACAGTGAATCGGAATCATTCATTGCAACAGCAAATTGCATTTGTGGCGTTAACGGCACGACATTAGTGCTGGCACTCATTATTCAGCCTTTGCTTTTTTTGAGCGTCGACGCTTGGGTTTATTATTCATTCGGCGTGCTTCTCGTGCTAATGCGTCACGCTCAAACTCATGCACTAATAGGTTTCTATTGTTCGTCAGTCTAATGATTTCTTCGGGTTCCATTGATGCCATTCCCAAGGCTTCTGGTGCTTCATCAATCGCTTCAGATAATGAATCATGAACAATGGGGATTAATCGACTAATACGGGCTTGAATAAAGCGCAAGTTAGTCCAATACGAAATAACGGCTGCACTGTAATGAGCCACCCGCTCGGGGTCATCAATATCAAGTTCAGGTTGTTCAACCTTGACCAATAGCCGCTCAAGCTCATCAATCGCCATCACCGCTTTATCACCCAGTGCCGATGATTCCATGCGGATCATGTTGGTGTATTGCGGCCATGAGTTCACACTTTGTGCTTTTAGTTGATCACGCAACTGTTCGTTTTCAACTTCGAGCACATCGAGTTGATGGTTTTGACTAACGTTATCGGCTTTTAAGTCACCGTTTAGGCGCTGTTGCTCTTGATTGGTGGCCACTAAGTCTTCAATAACATCAACAACCTCAACGGTATCCTTAGCATTGATGACCTTGTTTTCTAACCGGATTAACTCCTCTTCTGGTAGCTGACGCAAGCGGCGCATTTCACGAATACCAATGCCCGCATGTTGCATTAATTCTAAAGCTTGTTCGCCAAAGGTATTTAAGTTGCGAATATCCTCATCTACTTTTTTATCGGTGAGGCCACAAGCCCTACAAAAACCCGCCCAAGTGCTAACGTTAGCTATTTTATTGCCATGCTTATCTGGTAGTGAATGCCCTTTTAACGCCCTATAAGCCTTGCTTTCTTTAACTTTACGCATTTCTAAAGTGCTAACGGTAGCTAAAAAATTACTCATCGCATTGCCCATTTGCACTCTGCCAATGATTTGCATTACTAGGCCGCTGTTAGCCTGGTCGTCTTCAATAGTTGTTTGGGGAAGATTAGTATCAGTCATTGCCACGCTCCTTTTGTCGTGCCACCGCTATCATTAATCCTTTGCCAAAAATTCTAATGCCCTCTGCTGTTTGCACTAAATCTTCTAGCATTAGATCAACGTCTATATTGTTTGCTTGGCATCCTGCAGTGAAGGTTGAAGCAATATCATCCATCGTTCTTAGCTTGCCATCTGCTCTTGGCAATGTTAAGTAAGTGAGGTGGGCTAGCACGGGGTTTATAATTGACATGCCTTCTTCAAATTGTTCATCAGTCATCGTGTTGTCCTTAATTAAATCCAAATTGTTTTTTGATTCGTTTTTCAGTGTTGCTGGCTTGCACTTTAGTGAGCATTGATTGCCCTAGTTGTGCTGCCAGTTGTTCGTGTTCATCTAATAGATGCAGGCCTAGCGCGCGGCTTAATATTTCTAGTGGTGAGATAATGCCGCCGGTTGCCCAGATGAAGGCTGATAAATAGATAGCTGGAAAGTGGTGATATTCTTTTGATTCGGCACACCATGCATCTAGTTGGCGCTTGGTGATATACAGTTCTTCAGGTAGGCATAAGTTCATTCGGTCAACAATGCGCTCTCTACTTAAGCCCCGCTTCTTAGCGGTGCGTAATGCGTATTTAATGGCCCCCATAAACTCTTGCTCAATATCTAAGTCGGGTGCGTTGGCGGCTAAGTATTCAGGCTCATGGTCAGCGAGTTGCTGAAACAGATCAGGCTGAACGCTGGTAAAACTTTGCTCGTCTTTTTCCATTAACAATTCTCCTGCGAATACTTACACTGTGTGCATTGAATTTTTAAACGGGAAAACAAATGAAACATCAAGCTGCTTTACTTTCATCTGATATGCGGTGGTCATATTTACCGGGCCACAATGTTGTTAAGCTGCGGTCTACCTTCACTGCAATGGCGGTAGCAACGGCAAAACTGGTTTTTTTACCCCGAATAACTTCAGTGACAACGCTCGGACTAACATCTTCTTGTCGTGCAATAGATACCATCGTGACGTTACGCTTCATTAGTAAGCAGAAAATTTCGGCATGGTGCATAATTACTCCTTGAAATAGACAGGCATCTTTACAGTGCTTGTTTTTTTGCATTTGAAAGCGAATTAATTCGCGTATGAGAGAAATAATACTTACAGGGTTCGCATATGTCAATGAATATCTCAAATGAGAATGAAGGTCTTGAGTTATTGCTTGGTAGGGTGAAGCAATATCTAGGCTCTAACAAGGATGTTGATGTAGCCAAAGCTCTTGGTATAGGTACGTCTACTATATCAACATGGAGGAAACGGCATAGTTATTCAAATGATGTTTTTATAGAGTTCGCATTTGTGAAAAACATTAGCTTGGAGTGGCTTTTCCGAGGTGCGCCTCCGATGATGTGTGACGACATGGATATGTATGATGAAGATATGGGTGATCATCTTATAGTGTCTGAGACCAAGCTTGAGTATTTGGTGTGCCAAACAAAAACACTAGAAAGCGCTATAGAATATGTTGAGGTCTGCGTGTCTGAAATTGGTAAAACTATAACAGCGGCAAAGAAAGCAAAAATTATTAGAATGGTAAACGACGAACTAAATGAAAAAAAACAAATGCCAGCTAAAAAGGATATAGTCGACCTAATAGAGTTGGCATCGACATGATTAATTTAAGCCGTTTTAAGCGACTTAATTAATAATATTAAGTAATGATGTATTAATTGTTTAAACTGCCAGCCATCAAATTTTTGAATGGGTTTTGAATGGGGTTGTGTTGCTACCGAAGGAGTGGTTATGAATAAGGTTGTAGGGTTGCTGCTGATTATGATTTCTATGGTTGTAATTGCTAACGATGCTGTAGAGGTTAATCACGCAATAAAATACAAAAATCAATTAACTGAGCTAAATGAGCTTGGCATTGAGTTGCATTTATTAATGACTGATCCTGATGATATAGAGCAGCGCAAGCAATGTGCTGTTCGCAGTCATCCCGCTCGTGACCAAACTCAGTTGATCGAAAAGCAAATAAATGATTCTTATGAGTTGGGTAGCAATCAAATTGATTTGGTTGTAGCCGCGGGTCAGGTGTTTAGTTGCTTGTATTGTAATCCATCTAGTGCACCAGCATGCATTAAAGCCAAACAAACCCTTAGAGATATGTAAATTAAAATCAGTCAAAAAGACTGATTTTTAAAACAGCATTCAAGTTCGATGTCTATATATTAGAGGTGCAAGATGAATAAGTTTATGGTTGGTTTGATTTTAATGACGATACCTGTTGTCAGTTTGGGGAAAACAATTGAAGAAATGGACCAAGAGTTTAACGATATTTTCTACAAGAAAGTGATGGTGTTTGTTGATGAGTTCCCCGTTATAACAGAAAAGGTGGATGCGTTAGGTCTGGTTGACATGTGGCAGCGAATTGACGGCATAAGCACCATGATCTTTCTTTATAAACAGGATAAGTCCTATTTTCTTAGACCGGGCGAAGGTGAGCTTCGGGTGTTTCATATTCACCAGCGGATTAATTCTCATGGTCGTTATGGGACTATATATCGTGATGGTGATGCAGAGGTTGAAATTCTCAGGCACATGGTTAGGACGCATTGGTCTTTTGCGATGTCTGAAATGGAAGGAAAGCTTAAATATGGCGTGTATAGTCAGGTGACAGAATTAATAAAAAGCACGGGAAAGTATACTGCCGAGCGGGTTGAGGCGCGGTATGGTAAAGGTAAAAAAGTATTAAAGCCAGAACCTGATTCCAGTTGGTAAACAAAAAAAGGCCGCTAACAATAGCGGCCTTTTTAGTTTTAGATTCCGGCTACAAGCTTACCGGAATGACGGGGGCTTGTGGTCGGAATGATGGTTGGTTGTCAACAAGGATGCCAAGCAACTTTCTGATTAGGACTGTTCACTGTAGTTTGTCGGCACTCCGTATTAGAACTGTAAAGCGTTAACACTGAACCATCTGATAATGTCAGCAGCTGTTTGTCCTTATCGGCAATGCTTGCCGTCAGTCGTGCTTGTTGTGCCATTTGATGTTGTGCTGCCACCGCATCTGCTGGCACTGCACCACCCCAATCATCGTCATCGTTGTGTGCAATAGCAATGCCTTCACCAGCACCGACACTAGCAGCCGCCACCTGATCAGATAAAGCGGCAACATCATTAACAGGCTCAGCAAACGCAAAGCTTGTTGCAAACGCAAAGGCCACCACCACACTCATTAATATAGAACGGAATCTCATACTACCTCTCCTAATTGATTTTTGTAAAAGGCTTGACGTTTTGCCAGCCGCGTATGTAGTATAAAAACAGGCTACATCTATATCTACCAGTGAAATAATTCACGGATTTCACCCAAACACACATCACCCTATGATGTGTGACATGTCAAATAAAAACACACACAATACACACGACTTCAAAGGTCTCGATGACTGGTTCACTGCATTTCAAGGCGGTAGCCAAGTTGACTCTAAAGGTAATAAAAAAGCTTGGACAGAAGCTGACCTAGACCAAATTGTGACCAACACCCAAAAGCGTATAGATAAGAATATCTACAGCGGTGCACCGATGGTTATTGGTCACCCCAAAGCAGATGCCCCAGCTTATGGCTGGATAGGCGACATCAAACGAGTCGGTAAAACAGTAGCAGTCAAAGGCAGCAATCTGCAAGATGCCTTTGCCACTGGCGTGAAAGAGGGCCTATGGCCTAATCGCTCAGTATCAATAGGCAAAGACTCAAGCGGTTATTACTTACGCCACCTTGGCTTTTTAGGTGCAGTGCCGCCTGCCATTGAGGGTATGGATTCTATATATAGTGCCAGCGACGATGAGCACTTTGATTATTCAGTCGATGCCAGAACACCGGGCATGTTAAGCCGCATGATGCGACGACTACGTGAATTTCTTATTGATAAATATGACGTTGAAACGGCTGATCAGGTGTTGCCCGATTACCAGATAAATGAATTATCAGACATTGCCACGCAGCTGCGTGAAGACAATCCCGACCAATTAACCCCCACTTTTACCCAAGCCCCAACAGGAGACGATCCCATGCCCGAATTTTCACAAAAGCAAATGGATGAAGCCGTTGCTAAAGCCGTTGCTAAAGCTACTGAGGCTGCAAACACAGCATCACAAGCAGACTTCGCCCAAAAAGAACAGGCAGCAGCAACGCTATTAAAGGCTGAAACCGACAAGCGTTTAGCCGTTGAGTTCAGTGCCGACATTAGCACGTTCATTGATGACGGCAAGGTGTTGCCAGCACAAGCTGAAGGCATGGCTAATTTCATGTTGCAATTATCTGATGCTGATGATGCCAGCTTTGAATTTTCTGCAGGTGAAGGCGACAAAAAAGAAACCATTAAAAAATCACCACTGAAATGGTTCCAAGATTTCATGGCTTCACAGGGCAAGCAGATTGATCTAGAAGAAAGCGATGCAGGCTCAGACCATGAAACACCAAGCAGTGATTTTGAAACGAATGGCGCCACAGTAAATGCTGATCGTCTTGAACTTCACAACAAAGCAAATGAATACATGTCGACGCATGGCGATGTTGACTATATCGAAGCGGTCAAAATTGTTGAAAAACAATCGATTTAACTTGAACTGAACCTTATTAAAAACATACGACAGGAGGGCATATCATGCCAGCGTCTAAGATCCCATTATTAACCTTATCTATTTTAGCCACCGCCACTATTGCTGAAGAACAAGCGGTCGGTCACGATGGCGCGGTTGCCAGTGCAGCAGGAAAAATGCTCGGCTTAGCCATTAGTGAAGCGCCTTCAGGCACACAAGTGGGTGTTGACACGCTAGGCACAGGTGTGGCCATTGCGGGTGCAGCCATTGCCAATGGTGCTGATTTACAAGTCGGCTCAAGCGGCAAGTTAGTCACTCAAACAGCAGGCATTATTGTTGCCCGCGCATTGCAAGCGGCCGCTGCCGATGGCGACAAGCTTGAAGTGCTGCTCACACCTTAAACCACCCGTAATTATTTTTATTTATACCTTATATATAGGAGCTACATCATGCCCTCTTCTGCTCAACGTCGTGTAATCGACCCAATTTTAAGCAACGTGGTTTTAGGATACAAGCATCCTGAACATGTTGGTATGGAACTTTTTCCACGCGTTCCCGTTAATGTGAGTGCTGGCAAAATCATTCAGTTTAATAAAGATGCATTCTTGCTTTATAACACAGCTCGCGCACCCGGCTCAGCCACCAAACGTGTGCAATTCGGTTATGCCGCTGGCAACTATGGCTTATCTAACCACGCGCTTGAAGCAGTGGTGCCTCGTGAGCATATGCGTGATGCTGAAGAAGTGCCTGGCATTGACTTAGCAAGTGGTGCAATTAATGGCGTGATGCGTATTGAATCATTGTCTCTAGAAAAAGAACAGGCTGATTTAGCGCGTGATGCAGCTAAGTATGATGCTAATCACAAGGCGACATTATCTGGCACAAGCCAGTGGAGTGATTACGCTAATTCCAATCCTATTTCTGATGTTATTGCGGGCAAGCAAGCGGTGCGATCGTCAACAGGGATCTATCCTAATGTTATCGAAATCCCATCATTAGTTATGGATGTATTAAAGGAACACCCGAAAATTGTTGAAAAAATTAAATATTCAGAACGCGGCATTGTCACCGCTGATATTCTGGCCGCCGTATTTGGCGTTGCTAAAGTAATTGTCGGTCAGGCTATTGCTTTTGATGATGCAGGAAGCGCGATTGATATCTGGGGCAAAGACGTGGTGCTTGCGTATGTGCCAACGATTGTCACCGCACTTGAAGAGCCAAGCTTTGGCTACACTTATACAATGCAAAACAACCCAATGGTCGAGCAGCCGTATTGGGAAAACGGCATTAAAAGCTGGGTTTACGGCACACAGTATGAACGTGCACCGCAGCTCACTGGTATCACCAGCGGCTTCTTGATTCAGAACGCCGTAGCTTAATCTCACCCTTTGTTTAGACCACCCATCGGCTTTTCATTAAGCCGATGGGGTTTAGGAGCACTTATCATGAGCAAGATCTATAACGTTGATACGCCTATCAATCACGATGGCGAAAGTTATCACCCTGAAACGGACAACACCACCATTAAATTATCTGACAAGCAAGCTGAGCCATTGTTGGCAGTAGCGGCCATTAGCGTCATTGAAGATGAAGCTACTGACACTGACAGCAAGCCTGAAGACAAAAATTCAAACGTAGTGCCCATCAACAACACGGCACCCGAAGACAAACAACAGCAGCTTGACGACATACAGCGCGCTATTAATGGTTTAGCGACAGACGATGAAGCCAACTGGACAAAAAATAAAAAGGCCGACACCAAAGTGTTAAGCCAATTATTAGGCTGGAAAGTCACGGCGGCATTGCGTGATGAAGCTGCAAGCGTATTAAGTTGAATGGCTAATGGTTGATAGCTTATCAAAGCGCAATGCAAAGCAGGGTAAATGGCAAGAGGCTTCTTCTTTAAACAGAACATATCAGCAAGCCTTGATTGATATCCAGAAAACAATAAAAAAACCTAGCGACGAGACTAGGTTGGCAATATTAAAAGCTGAAGATATTGCGTTTGAGGTTGAGAAAATGATTGGTCGCGAGTTCAGAAAGCCACCTCCAATCGTTGTAGAGCAATGCAAGCATCAGCTGCAATGCGTTCATTATGAGAAGAGGTAGTTATGCGTTTATTAAAATACTTTTTGATTGGTTTTTGCCTTGCCTTGTCGGTAGGGTTTTGTACTGCGCAAGCTTACATCATTGGCGAGATACCGGCTGACAGTACACAGTTCATCACGCTAGAAAATCAACCTGTTAATTACGATATTTTTAATCCTCCACAAGTTGAAGTTAGCATGTTTGCAGATTTCAGTGATTCCGCTATCGGTAACTATATAGGCACTATTTGGCAGCATGAAGACCTAGCAGCTGTAACAGCAAGAACAGGTAAAGAGTTTCCAGAAATGGAAGCAGTCAATAAATACGTATCATTTATTATCGAACAAGCAGATAAACCCATTATTTACTTACCTCCCTTACCTGACGGTAGTGTAGATCCCAATGCAACAGTTGTATCTTTTAGTTGGGGCTGGAGGTACGCAAGATTAATCACTGATGCAACTATCGAAGAATGCTCGGTAGTTGATTACTACACTGATTCAGGCACATCTAAAGCGCAATTGCTAGGCGTTATCAAGCAATTCGACAACCTAGTGTCTAGCGGCAATGACGCGGGCAAAGTGCTCAGAAGTGTCGCCGACTTATACGGCAAGGTTGAAGAAGTAAAGAATGAGTTATCTGTTATAGATAATATAGTAAGAGACACAAAATGAATAAGCAAAGAACAGCAAAAAAAGATGCTGTAGACGCTTACAGTAATTAAGGTGCACACCAAAATGCATATATTAAAAGCGATTATTTCATGGTTGATACTATTCTTATTAGTTAAGTTGCCGCTTTATGTGCTAGGCATTTTTGTTGTGCCTATCGCACTGCGATGGCGTATAACCTCACCCGTTCGAGACCCTTTAAAGCAGAGCTATCCGACTCGTATGATAGTAAACCTGCCCAAGTGGGCGTGGATATGGGGAAACGCTAGCGAAGGCGCTATGTCATGGATGAAGAAATGGCCAGAAATATGTTGGGATAAAAATCCAAAGTCACTGCTATCAATGTGGCAATGGTTGGCGATTAGAAACCCGTCAAACAACTTGAAGTTTACACGGGGCTTAGCTGTTAATTTACATGAAGTGCGGGAATATACTTTGCTTGCAGGCACATCTGACCGCGTCAGTGCTAAATACAATCTTAAAGGCCATCAGTTCTTTGCCGTTAAAGGTAAATATTTTCGCTATTACAATTTCCTCTACGTGGGCGATATTTTTTGGGTAAGACTTGGTCATAAAATCGAGCCACGTCATTTCCCCGTTGATATACATCAGCCGATTCGCAAGTTATGGAAAGGCATGACGTTTCGGATCGGCCTAATGAGCAGATATCAATAATGACTTACTGCACCCAACAAAACCTAATCGACCGCTATGGCAATCAAGAATTATTGCTGATCATAGATCGCGATCAAGATGGCACTTTAGACAGCGCCATTATTGATTTAGCGATTGCCGATGCCGCAGCTGAAATTGACAGTTATTTAGCTACGGTTTACACCCTGCCATTAAGCAGTACACCTGCAGTGCTTACTATTTATGCCTGCGATATTGCACGCTATCGACTCTATGACGACCGCACCACCGATGAAGTGAAAGACCGTTACGAGAAAGCGATTAAGTGGCTGACAAAAGTGGCTGAAGGAAAAGTTACCTTGGGTGATACCGGTGGCCAAGATAGCGATTCATCACACGCCACCACAGTTCGTCAAGGTGTTAGCAAACATGATTGGGAGTCTTACTAATGGGGCTTAGTCTTAAATACAGCATCGATGACAAGGCTGCACGCGAATTTTTAAAACGTTTGGGCAATGTTGATACTGCGCCTATGTTTGATGAGATTGGTGCCTATCTCGACAGCGAAGTTGCACTGCGATTTGCACAAAGCATTGACTGGGAAGGCAACCCTTTGCAACCAAGTCAGCGTGCCGAGCGTGAAGGTGGCAAGACCCTAGTTGATTTTGGTCACCTGCGTGACTCCTATACCCACAATGTATTTGCTGATGGCAGCGGTGTTGAACATGGTTCAAATAGTATCTATGCAGCCATACACCAATTTGGTGGCAAGACTGGCCGTAATCTGGCAGTTGAAATGCCTATCCGTGCTGTGATGGGAATTAATGCGGATGACGAAGCAGAGATTGATGGCATCGTTGAAGACTATTATCGGGCGGTGATGCCGTGATCATTAAAACTACACAAGCCTTAGTGGATTTAGTTAAAGCCAATTTCCCTGCAGGCATTATCAAAACGGTTGACACATTACCTGGTCGATTAGATGACGCCATGTTGAAACGATTTTTATTAGTGCAGCCTGCTATTTACTTCGCCTTTATTGGTGGTCGAGGCAATGGCCAAAGCCATGATGTGCGCCTAGATGTGAATTGGGTGGCCTATGTTATCACCGGCATGAATGACAGCGCTCATGTTCCTGGTCCCGACGACATTATTAATGTATTGGCCCCCTTAATTCACGGTCACACCATTACCGATGTAGGCACATTGTTCTGCACCCGTATTGATAATTTATTCTCAATCGGCAAAGACAAAAGCGGTGCCAGAGTGCATGCATTAACGTTCAGCATGCCTAACTTCTCGTTTGATTATTCGCCGGATTATGGCGCGTTAAACGACTTTATAACCTATCACGCAGAACATTCAATGACAGCCGGTGATGATGAGCCGTTAGCCATTGATGAACTAACGTTACCGCAATAAGGAACCTAAACAATGAATAACGATTCAACACAACAATTTTTAAAACCAGCCAATCCAGACGTGCTAGTTCGCAACCCAGAGCGTGGTGGCCATCTTGCCCTCGAGGGCGAAGTTGTGCCGAAGAATTCATATTGGCATCGTCGTCTAGCAGATGGTGATGTGGTTGCTGCAAAACCAGTCAAACCAACTAAGGAGAAAAAATAATGGGTATCGGATTTAACGAAATTCCATCAAGCCTACGCATTCCAGGTACTTATATCGAGTTTGATAATCGACTAGCGGGCAATGCTTCTATTAACTTTAAAGTACTGGTGGCAGGTCAACGACTATCAACAGGCACTGTAGCTGCAGGCGTGCCAACGCGTGTCAACACGGTTGAACAAGCTGAAGAGTTCTTTGGCCGAGGCAGTATGCTAGCAGAACAATTTAGAGCTATTAAAAATGCTGAACAGTTTATGGAGACATGGGCAATTGCATCTGACGAAGTCGGTGCAGGCAGTGCAGCAGCAGGCACCATCACTGCAACAGGTGCCGCTACAGAAAACGGCACGCTAGCCGTTTATATTGCAGGCAAACGTATTCGGGTGGGCGTCACTTCAGGTGATAGTCAAGACACGATTGCAACGGCCATCGCAGCAGCTGTAAATGCCGATACAAGTTTGCCTGTTACAGCAGTTGTAAACGGTGTCACCACAAATCAAGTTGATATTACATGCAGATGGAAAGGTGAAACCGGAAACGACATCGATGTGCGAATGAATTATTTTGATGAACGTACGCCAGCAGGTGTAGTGATGACGTTTGGTGGTATGGCCACAGGTGCAACCAACCCCGATATTACAGCTACAATCGCTGCAATGGGTGACGAATGGTACAACTGGATCGTGATGCCGTTTACCGATACGGCCAACCTTGTTCTACTTGAAACTGAACTTGATAGCCGTTGGGGGCCATTGCGTCAAATCGGCATGCGTGCCTTCACAGCCTATCGTGGCACACATGCTGCGTCAGGTTCGTTTGGTAATGCGCGCAACAATCCACATATCACATGCATGGGTACAAATATCGTACCTGAGCCACCCTATATATGGGCCAGCATTAATGCCATTGTGGGTGCTAAATATTTATCTATCGACCCTGCGCGGCCATTACAACGCTTAGACTTAACCGGCCTAAAAGCCCCGGTTAAAGAAAAACGTTGGACAGACACTGAGCGTAATCAATTATTGTTTGATGGTATTGCCACCTACACCGTTGATAACGATGGCAGCGTGGTCATTGAGCGTCAAATCACAATGTATCAAACCAACAGTGCATCACTGGCTGATGATAGTTATCTCAATATCAACACGCCCGAAACACTGGAGCGTATTCGCTTTGAACAACGCGCCATGTTTGCTCAAAAATACCCACGTCATAAATTGGCAGAAGACACTATGCGTGTGCCACCGGGTCAAGCGATTATGCAACCCAAAATAGCTAAAGCAGAATTATTAGTGCTGTATACCGAGATGGAACAGCGCGGCTGGGTGCAAGATTATGAAGGCTACAAAGAAGCCTTATTAACCGAGGTCGATGCAAATGATCGTGATCGTCTCAATGTCTATGACTCACCATTGTTAGTGGGTCAATTACGTGTGACAGCTGTTCACACTGAATTCCGTCGATAATTAGGAGAAATAATAATGTCAGGACAAATGTCAGGAAAAGCAGTTATCCGCGTCGATGGATCTGTATTAGCCACTGAAAATCAAGCCACATTAACCATGCAGGGTGTTAACAGAAGCCCAGAACGTCATGGTGGCGAAACCTACTTCACTGAAGAAGAAACAGCACCATTAATGGAGTGCAGCGTTCTCATTACTAAAGACACCAACATTGCTAAGTTAAACGATATGACTAATGTCACCGTGTTTTTTGAAGCGGACACGGGGCAACAGTTTGTAATGCGCAACGCCTTTACTACCGAGCCACTAGCACTTGATTCATCAGGCAAGACACCATTGAAAATGTCAGCCGAATCAGTTGATCAGATTTAGTCATGGCACAAGTAAAAGTAACCCTACAGCATGGCTTGAAAGTCGGTGATATCACTTACAAACAAGCCGTGCTACGTGAGGCCATTGCGGGTGACATTATGGAGGCACAAGAAGATAGCGAAAAGCTAATGATGGTGCCAACAGCAGAAGGTGGCGTTGAAGCCCAATTCGTAGTCAGCCCTGCGTTAATGACAGGGCATGTGCTGCGACGTCAAATTAAATGCATTGATGATCATCAAGGGCCTTTAGATTTAGCGGAGCTGAAGAAGCTACACCCAAGCGATCTAAATCTATTGCTTGATGCACAACAAAAAATGGATAACGCCTCAAACAATACGCTCAAGGAGGTAGCGACACGGGGGCGAACTGATAGTGACAGCGAAGCTGATTGAACACGTCACGCTGTTGCTAACTAAACGGTATGGGTGGCCTCAAACCACCTTTGAAAAATTAACATTACGCAAACTTTGGAGCTATATCTAACCCCATGAGTGAACTAGAAACCCGCATTGTTGTTGACTTGGTAGGCAACCTTGAAAAACAACTCAAACGCAATACGCAAGCTATTAGTAAGTTTTCGCGTAACGGTGGCCGTGATCTAGATAGAATGGATAAAAAGACTCGACGATTAAGTGGTGGTTTTGGCAAGCTTGCAGGCAGGTTAACAGGGGCAGCCGTAGCGTATAAAGCCTTTAATGCTGCTAGCAAGGTAGTTGATTTTGATGCCAACGTCACGCAACTGCAAACAAGTGGTAATTATAGTGACAGTGAAATAGCGAGCCTGAAAAATAAGATTATTGAAGTGGCTAATCAACGAGATGTACGTTTATCACCGGGCGCGATATTGGCCGCAGTGCAAAAGGTAATCACTCTGACAGGTGATAAGGAGTTTGCCGAAGCCAATATCAGAAACATAGCGCTGACCGCCAGAGCTACCAATAGTGATTTAGGAAAAGTAGCTGATGTTGCATCATCACTTTATCTGCAAAATATTCGCAAATCAGAAGATGTTTTTAAAGCTCTTGATGGGTTGGTAGTTATAAGTGAAGCAGGAGCAGTAAGTTTTGATGATCTAGCAACGGTAGGACCTAAGTTGTTTGCCTCTATGGCCGGTTTGGGTTTGGCTGGTGAGGCTTTAACGGCTGATTTGGCGGCGCTGGCTCAAATTGCAAAGCGAGCGAAAGGTACACCCGCCGAAGCGGTCACAGCTATTGAGGCATTTGCTGCTGAGCTACTAACAGACGAGGTTCAACAGAAAATAGGGCGAAAAGGGATCAGCGTTCGAGATAAATCAGGGGCATTTAAATTGCCTAGTCAATTGGCTCTTGAAATTAATCAGGCGGCCAACGGCAACGCGGAGTTACTGGGGAAGGTCTTTAGTAAAGAGGCACTGGTAGTTTTCAAGGGGCTTAATTCTGAAGGATCAACAGAGTTATTACCTGTATTAAGTAAAATACGAGGGGATGGCAATGAGATACTAAAAGATGCCCTTAAAAATGCGAGTACAGCAAAAGCTTCATTTCAAGCTATCAGCAATAAAGGTGCAGCGGCGGCAGATGCAATTTTTAGCAATCCCACCAAAGATCTAGCCAATGCTTTCAATTCGGCCAGTGGTGTTTCGGCATTCGACAATCTAAACATGGCAACCGTAGCAATAGCGGATTCTGTCACTGGCTACAGTGCCTTCAAACATTATTTTGATAAAGCCCTAACCTCAATCTTCTCCACACAACCCTTATCACTAGAAGAATATGGCGGCCAATCCCAAAAAAGCAAAATAGAACTAGAAATAAAAAGCGATGCAGCTGTAAAAGTTAAATCAATCACCAGCCAAAACCTAGACATTGAAGTCGACACTGGCCTGACAATGGGTGCTAACTAATGAGCTGGCGCGATGATTATGATGGCATTGGCAAATTTCGCAATGCCGAGTTTTTGGTTAAAAGTGCCGACACTGAATTAGGTCGCCGTAATGCTGTGCATGAATACCCACTGCGCAACACGCCTTATACAGAAGATTTGGGGTTAAAAGCACGTCAATTTAGCTTTGATGCCTTTGTGATCGGCGATGATTATCATATTGATCGTGATGCCTTGATGGCAGAATTAGAAAAAGCGGGACCAGGTACGTTAGTGCATCCGTATCTAGGCACTATGCGTGTCAGTTTAATTAATGCACGAACCAACGAAACCAATCAACAAGGCGGGCGTTGCCGTTTCACACTTACGTTTATTATTGCTGGCGCCAACACCTTTCCAAACCGTCAGATTGACACCCAAGCTAAAGTGCAAACAGAAGCCGATGTCGCTCAAGAACAAGTTATTGATGATTTTTCAACGACGTTCAATGATGAAAAATTACAGGCCAATCACTTTGAACAATTGCAAAATAGCATCCAGAGCGTGTTAGCAGATATCGACGATCAGGTAGGTGAGGTTATCGATCCTATCACCGCACTGATTCGTCCACCTTTTAATTTGGGTACATCAATTATTGATTCAATCAATCGCATTGGCCAGAAAATAGCCGAGCCTTTTAATGCCATAAAATTGTATACCAACCTGTTCGGTATAGGTGATGATAGACCTACCATTTCAACAGCAACAATAAGTCGCAAGCAACAAACAATAAGCACGCAAGCAGTGCATGACTTGGCAACACGCGGTGCATTAATTGAAGCCTGCCGCAGCTCAAGTGAAGCCGAATATGATTCATTAGACGATGCAATAAACATTCGCAATGGATTGTTAGCTGAATTAGACCTACAAATGCATGCCGACAATATGAGTGATTGTGTCTATCAATCACTATTAAATTTGCGTGTGGCCATCATTGACGATATTCGCACTCGTGGTGCTGATTTGCCGAAACTAAACACCCATACACCGTTAATATCTCAATCTGCATTAGTTATTGCTCATCAGTTATATGGTGACGCTGGGCGCGATTCTGAAATAATTCGTCGCAATAATGTGCGGCACCCGGGCTTCGTTAGTGGTGGTGATGCATTGGAGGTGCTCAATGTCTGATGTGCGCCTAAAAATAGACGGCATTATTCATGCTGGCTGGAAAGATGTCGTCTTGTCGTTTTCACTTGAAAGCATCGCCAACACCTTTCAATTAAGCCTAACTGATAAATGGGCTAATGATGCTGAGCCACGACGAATAAAAACAGGATCTGCTTGTGAAGTGTGGATTGGTAATACCAAAGTCATCACCGGCTATATTGACGATGTTACACCACAATATGATGCGAGAAATCATACGGTAACCGTATCAGGTAGATCTAAAGCAGGTGATTTGGTTGATTGTTCTCATGCGGGCCAGCAGTTTTCAAATAGACATTTAAAACAACTAGCCGATGCGGTGTGCCAGCCTTTTGATATTCAAGTACTGGTTGCTGACGGTGTCGATATCAGCCAGCGTTTTAGAAATGCTCAAGAAATTGAAACAGGCGAAACCATCTTTGAGTTCCTGGAACAATTAGCCCGATATCGTGCGGTGCGTCTAGTCAGCAACGTTGACGGCGATATCGTTATCACCCAAGCAGGAAAATCACGCGTTAATACCGCCCTAATATTAGGTGAGAACATTCTCAGTGCATCAGGCCAATTTAGCCAGCGTGACCGATATAGTGATATTACTGTGATTGGTTCACAAGGCGGCAGCGATGATGGCTGGGGCAACGTGGTGGCGCACATTAAAGCTAAATCGTCAGACAAAAATATCAACCGCCATAGACCAATGGTGCTCAATGCCAATGATGGCATTAATCTTAGTGATGCAAAAAAACAAGCCCAGTGGGAAATCAACACCCGTTTTGGCCGTGGCAAAGGCATTGTTTACACCATAAATGGCTGGTTGCATGATGCTGGCCTATGGCAGCCCAATGTTTTAGTGCCTGTCAAAGATAGTTTTTTAAGCATCAATAGCGATATGTTAATCAGCGAAGTACAACTGATAATGGATGACCAGGGCCAGCGTACAGAATTACGTGTTATGCCGCCTGAAGCATTTGAATTGGTGGCACTGCCCGAACCCACAATTGAAGATGAAGGGGGCTGGTAATGAAAGCGAGCACCCTCAATAAATTACTGCGTCCACTATACCGTCGCATTCGTTTAGCACTAAGACGAGGTGTATTAACCGGCAGCAATGCCAGCGCTAAAATGCAAACCGTACAAGTGCAAATAACGTCTGATCTCACATTAGAAATGGAACACTTTGAACCCTATGGCTTCACCAGCAACCCACACAATGGCGCTGAACCTATTGTCGGTAACATCGAAGGTAAAAGCCACCCGGTCACCTTATTAATAGCCGATCGTCGTTTTCGTGTGCAATCACTCAAAAAAGGTGAAGTGGCCATACATGATGATCAAGGCCAAATCATCCACTTTAAACAAGATGGCCACATTCAAGTAATAGCCAATACTCAACTAACTATTACCGCACCACTAACCCGCATTGAAGGTGATTTAGATGTGACAGGTGAGGTGGTTGATCGCGTTGATATTGATGGCCAAAGCATGAACGACATGCGTGACATCTTTAATGACCATACCCACACAGGTGACAGCGGTGGCAGCACCAGTGTGCCTAATAACACGATGGGGAATTAAATGGATATCGCACTACAACAAGATGCCAACCACCAATTTGATATCAGCCTGAATCGGCCTGATATTCAAACCGAAAAAGGCCTACGAACAGCGGTGATGATCAGTTTGTTCACTGATGCACGTGCCAGTGACGATGACATTTTGCCGGGCAATGATGGTGACCGACGAGGTCATTGGGCAGACACTTATAGTGATAGCAGTTTGGGTTCAAAACTATGGTTGCTAGAGCGTGAAAAGGAATTGCCGAACGTATTACAACGTGCAGATGAATATGCCACTCAAGCATTGCAATGGTTTATAGATGATGGCATCGCTCAAACAGTTAACGTGCTGACAGATTGGCTGGCTCAAGGCCGCATGGCTATCTATGTGACCATCATCAAAGCAGACGGCAATACATGGCAACACACATTTGAATATGAATTAAAGGCCGCATAAATGTCATTTAATAGACCCACAATTACAGAACTTATCACACGTGCTCAGAATGATATCGACTCACGCTTACCCGGTGTCGATGCTAAATTACGTGTCACATTAATTAATGCTGTGGTTAACGGCGTTGCAGCCGTTTCACATGGCCTTTATGGTCACCTTGATTGGCTGAGTAAGCAAATTATTCCTGATACGGCTGAAGACGAAATATTAGAGCGTCATGCAGCGTGGTGGGGTATCAATCGTCTAGCCGCTACACCTGCTATTGGCACAGTTGTTTTTACCGGTAGTGATGGCGTGGTCATTCCTGCAGGCACTTTATTACAACGTAGCGATGAAGCTGAGTTTGCCACTGATAATGAAGCCACCATCAGTTCAGGCACCGCCAATATATTAATAACAGCAAGCGGTTCAGGTCAAGCAAGCAACACAACGGCTAATTCTCTGCTCACCATTGTGACACCTGTTCCAGGAATCAACAGTGAACCCGTAGTGGATGGTTCAGGCTTAAACAGTGGCACTGATATTGAAACAATTGATGCACTGCGTGAACGACTACGAAAACGTGTACAGCAACCACCACATGGCGGCGCACTACATGATTATGATACGTGGGCAAAACAAGTGTCCGGCGTAACTAGATCATGGACTTTTCCACTCTGGTTTGGTGATGGCACAGTAGGTGTGTTCTTCACGCGTGATGATGATGCCAGCCTGATTCCTGATGCATCGGAAGTGGCTGCGGTTCAAACCTATTTAGACAGCGTTCGACCTGTTACTGCATCGGTCACAGCCATTGCTCCTATAGCGGCTGCACAAGATATGACCATTCAGATTTCACCGAATACCGTAGCCGTTCAAACCGCCATTGAAGCATCATTAAAAGACCTGTTTAGGCTAGAAGCCCAGGTTGAAGACGGCAATGGCAGCGGCACGTTATTAATCAGTCATATTCGTGAAGCGATCTCGATTGCGACCGGTGAGGCTGATCATGTTTTGGTGAGTCCCGCAGCTAATATCACATTAACCAGTGGTCAGCTATCAACCCTCGGCACAATTACATGGCAGACACTCTAATGGCGCAAGATGTAACCGCCTATACAGACCAGCTCATTAGCTTAATGCCGCGCGGTGTTATTTGGGATGAAATAACCGAACACGACACCCATTTCACGGCATTATTAACCGCCCTAGCACAAGAGTTTGCTCGTATTGACGGTAGAACACAGCAGTTAATAGATGAAACAGATCCTCGTTCAACATTTGAAATGTTGTTCGATTGGGAACAATGGCTAGGCCTACCCGGTGAGTGCTCAGCACAAGCTAATACGCTTGAACAACGTCGCCAAGCTGTATGGGATTTACTCACATCTACAGGTGGCCAATCTCGGCAATATTTTATTAATCTAGCAGCTCGATTAGGCTATACCATCACTATCACAGAATTTAACCCTTTTACAGTAGGCGGTACAGTTGATGAATCTTTGTACGGTCAAAACTGGCAGTTCGCTTGGCAAGTCAATGCACCCGAAGAAACTATCGATTATTTCACGGTAGCTAGTGATATCAATATGGCTTTGGCCAATTGGGGTAATGAGCGTCTTGAATGTGCTATTACCCGACTTAAACCCGCACACACATATGTTTTATTTTCCTATGGAGGAGCATAACAATGGAACCACGTAATTATGAGGCTGGAGCAGCTGGTTCTGCACCAGTCAAACCTGTATCACCATCATCCGGTTATCCTACTGATGGCAACCCACAAACAGCAACACCTGCCACCAAGCCTGGTGCACATTGGTTTTACAAAATTGGTGAGTCATTACGAAATGTGATCGAAGGTGCAGGCTTAACACCCGATGACGACGATTTAACGCAACTAAAACAAGCCATCACGTTATCGGCGTCGGCGGTAGCAGCTCAGGCCGAAACGGATGCAGGTGTAATTGATAATAAATATATCTCACCGAAAAAGTTGCGGTGGGGGTTTTCAAGCCTACTGGCTGCAAACGGTTATATCGTTTTTCCTACTTGGCTAGGAGGCTTAATTATTCAATGGGGCACTTATACAACAACGCTAGAGGGAACATATACGACCAACCTCCCAATTGTCTTTCCAAACGCCTTTTTGCTTCCCCTCGCGACGATAAAAGCGACGACAAATACAGCTGGCGGTATTCAGTCTGCAGCTGCATCAATTGTTAGTTCATCAACAATCAGGTTAATTGCGGACACTTACATAGCAGGGTCTATCGATGGGATTTTTTATATTGCAATTGGACATTAATCATGAAAAAAATAACGCTAAAACAAAACGGAACATTCGAGCATGTATGGTTGGATGGCTTGCACAATATACCATCCGAAGCGGTTAAAGTTACTGACAGTGTCTTTATGCAATTGTCACAAAACACAAACAGCAAACAATACGATCCAGTGACAAAAGATGTCAGCGATTACGTTGCACCGTTTATTCTCTTAGATGCTCAATCCATAAAGATTGACGAAATAAACATATTGACAGCAGCTGTAATCACTGGCGGTTTTATATCAGATGCATTAGGCAGTGATCACTCCTACCAGTCACAACAAGAAGATCAATTAAATCTGTCAGGGCTGCACGCCAGCGGGGGCACCTGGCCATTCAAATGCAGCAATGATGCAGGTGCAACATGGTCGTATATTAATCATTCTAATACCCAGTTTCAAACTGCCGTTAATCATGGTATTACGCATAAATTAGGTGCATTGCAAACCGGTGAAATACTCAAAGCACAAGTATACGCTGCCGCTAACCAAGCTGAGATTGACGCCATTGTGTGGCCATAAAGGAGAAGCATTATGACGACCTTACTAATTATAATTAGTATCACCTTATTTATTATATTTGCCCCTTTAGTTTTAGTGGCCATTGGCCTACCTTTTAAAGTGAGTCAAGGTGTTAGGGAATTCAGAGATAGCACTAGTACAGAGCAATTCGATCTTCCTAATTGGTTGCTATGGTTGCAAAACCCCGAAGACGGCTTAACAGGTGATAGTCGTGGCTGGTATTGGAATGTTTATATGCAAGGTAAGCCGGATTGGATCAAGATGCTTATATGGTCAGGATGGCGTAACCCGTGGAATTATTTTAAACGTGTATTTATGGGTGTTGATATTCGACAGCACCGCATGATATTAAAAGTAGGACAAAACCACGTTCGTGATGACATTGGGAGTGAAGGTTTTCAGGTTTTAGTAGCAGAACACAAAACAAAGCATAGGCTCTTTAAACCTTTTGGTATTTACTGGGTTGTACCTTATAAAAATAAAAATGGCTTTATGTACGGTTGCCGGATTGGGTGGAAAATAAAACTATCACACAATACACCTCAAAATGAAGAGTTTGAGCTGGATTACTATAAGGCACCCACCTTCAGGATCTATATAAACCGACAGTATCATTGAAGTAAAAAGAAGAGGGCACGACCAGACTGATGCGTCAACATCAGCCTGGTCACCATCACACAGGATAGTGACCTGTGAGACAGCCAAGGCATCCCCGCCGCGTCGACGCAGCAAGGTAAGCCTAGCATAAATTTAACCCGTCTCAGAGGCAAACAATGGCAAAACCAATCATACCGTAGATGGGTGGAAAAACCCGTCTATTAAAAGAAATTATCCCGCTCATTCCAGCGCATCAATGTTATGTAGAAGTGTTCGCGGGAGGCGCTGCATTATTCTATAAAAAACCACCCGTCAAAGTTGAAGTACTCAATGATATTAATGGTGAACTAATCAATTTATATAGAGTTGTTCAACATCATCTAGAAGAATTTATCAGACAATTCAAATGGGCATTAAGTAGTCGGCAAGTGTTCAAATGGGAGAAAATGAAGCACCCAGAAACACTGACAGATATCCAGCGAGCCGCCCGATTTTACTACCTCCAAAAACTAGCCTTTGGAGGCAAGGTTGACGGTCAAACTTACGGCACCGCAACCACCGCAAAACCACGCCTAAATTTACTCAGATTAGAAGAAGATTTAAGCGACGCACATCTCCGATTATCAAGGGTCAATATCGAGCATTTAGATTGGGTAAAATGCATCGAAAAATACGACCGAAAACACACCTTCTTTTACTGATTTATACCGTATTACGAAACAGCCGGATACGGCGTTGATTTTGGACTAGAACAATACGAGAAAATGGCCGAGTTATTTGACTCAATAAATGGCAAAGCAATCCTAAGTATCAACGACCACCCAACCATTAGAAAACTGTTCAAAAACTTCAATATAAAAACAGTAGCCATAACCTACACAGTAGGAAGCGTGAAGACCAGAAAGCAATCAAATGAACTAATAATAACCAACTGGAACTAACTTTAAAGGGTGTTTAAATGGCCTTTAAACACCCTTTAATCGACACGTAAAGATAATTTAACAATCTATACCTATCACATTTACAAGCATCTAAAACCAAAGAATCTATACATGATCCATTCTCACTGTAAAACGGCTCGGTTTGCTTGATCCATTCTGAACGTAAAAATGATCCATTCTGAACGTCGCGCTACAATTAAGTTCAGCAGCTACAGTTTGAATCCCGTCAGGACGCAGTACCACCGTGACTTAACAGGACAAGCAAAGTAGCCTCAATCAAATAAATTGCCAGTTAAGACTTGGCGATATCATACGGATCCATAAAGAAGAAGACCCTCCATAGTCGGTTAATCACACAATCGTTGTTGCTACTTGTAGCAGTGTCATTGCTGATAGGTCATGTGGTATTGGCAGCTTGGTAGCAGAGCTGTATCAGGGAACAAATCAGCCGCGCTCGATTCTTTATGAACATTCAAAACTAAACCCCAACAAAAACAAAGCTGAATAGAGCGTTTATTCAGGATATCTATTGTGATGAACATGATTACAAGTAGGTACGCCAAGTTTCGCGCTAACCCCCGACGCCTGGCAACGGAGTCCCTTTCAAGATCACTGCTGCTGGTTATAGTCCAGCCCTGATGAAAGTTCCCTTTTCGTATGAAAATTGATTGATTAAAAAAGAACTTAATAAGCTTAAAGAAAAAAGGAGAAAACTAATAAAAACAGATAATTAAATTAAAATTTGGAGAAAACATGGCACACGAAAAATTAATCAATCTTAGCGAAGTTAAAGCTAGAACAAGCCGATCAAAAACAACATTATATCGTTTGATCAACAATGGTGAATTTCCCGCTCCAATCAAAATAGGACGCAGTTCTGTATGGCCGGAATCAGAAGTAAATGAATGGATCATCAACCTCATAATCAAGTCAAGGATGGAAGCGGTGTAGTGCTAAATAAAATTAATTTTATGAATTTGAAGCTACTTTTGTAAGATAGTATTTGACCTTGATGGCGGTTGCTCAAAACTATTTACAGGGTCCTATTCAGCCCTGTGATTTAGCATTGATCTTATTATGTATATGTATAACATTTTCTTGAGCCAAGCGGCTTCCGATATAATCTGCCCATGCATTCATCATCCTGAAACGCTTTTTAAGTAGATCTCCGCGAGCGTACGCCCTTTCAGCCCCATCTTTTAATTGGTGGGCTAATGCAAATTCTGCTAATCGGTGGGGGAAGCCTGTTTCTTCACCTATGTAGTCGCGAAAGGTACTTCTCATGCCGTGGACAGTTACATTCATATCCATTCTGTCTTTTAATACATCAAGCATTGCTCCATCGCTCAAACAAGTATCATATTTCCACCCGGAAAATACAAAGTTATTGACCCGAGGCATGCTATTTAGAAGCTCAACGGCTGCGTTAGATAAGGCTACTCGGTGCATTTTTCTTGCTTTCATCCTCTCCTTGGGGATATTCCACTCTTTTTTTGCAAGATCAAATTCATCCCAAGTTGCAAAGCGTACTTCAGATGTTCTGCATGCCGTTAATATAGTAAAATATAAAGCTATTGGCGCAGTTCCACCTAACTTTCTAAGTTCAACAATAAAAGAAGGCATATTTTGATACGGCAAGGCCTCGTGATGTTCGCTTGTTCCTTCAAGTTCTCTTCTCTTCTGTTTTACTTTGTCTGGTCTAGGATAAAACTGATCCATTAGCCCTTTCCATATCGCGGGATTTGAATGTTGCCTGTATTTATGAGCTATCGAAAAAGAAAGTATTGAACCAATTCGCTGGCGAACTCTACTGGCAGTTTCTGTTTTTGTTGACCATATAGGATCTAGGCATCTTTTAACATCCTCAATTTGAATATCTTTTACGGGCATCTCACCAATAAAGGGGTAGGCATATTTAGCAAGTGTATTTCTCCATTGCTGTGTATGTTTCTCATTCGTCCATTCACCCTTCATTTTATTGATATAGTCTGTCGCACAGACCTTGAATGTCATAGAGTTGAGCTTATCCTCCATTTCTTTATTTTGAGCAGAAATCAATACTTTCTCAGCATTATTCCTTATTTCATCCTCCCGATGAGAGATAGGATCTATTCCGCGACCAACCAAAGCCTTTGCTTTTAGTGCCTTTTCTCTCGCGGTCGCCAATGAATTGATTTTCTTATCATACCCACCTAACCCCATCCAATGGCGCTTACCTCGTAATTGGTACCGATATAACCAATTCTTATTGCCATCTGCTTGTATATTCAAATACAAACCATTACCGTCTGCATACCGCCCTTTTTTCTTATGATTAGCAACGCCAACAGCTGTCAGTTTATTTATTTCCACTTTAACCTCAATGTACCACCTAATGTACCACTATACTACAGGATTCAGAGTAACCACCAGAAACCCACAGAGACCAACACCGCCACATACCATTGTTTATAAAGTATATTTATTTAACATAAGAACCTAGAGAGACCATAGGATGCGCCACTGTCGCGGACTGACTCTCCGCCATCATGTATAATATAAGCCCCTGATATTTAGGGGCTTATATGCTTTACCATTCATAAAATGCTCTCTGCTGTGAAGTTCTTCTTTAGGAATGCCAAGCTTATATAATGCCCTCGCTAGCTCTGTTAATATTGTTGCACCGGCCATCGCTCTTGCAATAGCGCCGCCCAATGCTTCAACAATGGGGCCAGGAAGGATATTTTAGTGTTGCCAATTGATTACGATATATTTTGATCAATGAACCCATAATATGCCAAAAAGTCAGGAACAGTAATGGGCACTTTCAAGTGCTAAAAGTGCTATTGTCATTGCAATTCATTTTCTAATGCTCTATACCCGTCACCTTATCTGTTCAACCTAGGTTTTTCATAATATTCAGTAACTTATTAATACTGTCTTTAGCATCGCCATAAATCATTCTAGTGTTTTCTTTATAGAACAAAGGGTTTTCTATTCCTGAGTAACCGGTACCTTGTCCACGTTTTGAAACAAATACCTGTTTTGCTTTCCAGCATTCCAACACTGGCATACCTGCAATAGGGCTATTGGGATCTTCCTGCGCAGCAGGGTTTACAATATCATTTGATCCGATTACTATCGCCACATCTGTATGTGGAAAATCCTCATTAATTTCATCCATTTCTAAAACAATATCATAAGGTACTCGTGCTTCTGCAAGTAGAACATTCATATGTCCAGGTAAACGTCCGGCTACCGGATGAATAGCAAAGCGGACATCTTTCCCTTTTTCACGTAAATGGTTTACTAATTCAGATACGGATTTTTGTGCTTGTGCAACTGCAAGACCATAGCCTGGAATAATAATAATGCTATCGGCATCATCAAGTGCCGTGGCCACCCCTTCAGCCATGATTTCAACTTGTTCTCCTTCAACTTCCATTTGACTACCCGTTGCTCCACCAAAACCACCCAAAATTACTGAAACAAATTTTCGGTTCATCGCTTTGCACATAATATAGCTTAGGATCGCACCGGAAGAACCTACTAAAGCTCCCACAACAATCAAAAGATCGTTACCTAATGTGAATCCAATAGCTGCAGCAGCCCAACCAGAATAACTATTAAGCATTGATACCACTACGGGCATATCTGCACCACCAATTCCCATAATCAAATGCCAGCCAATAAAGCCCGCAACCACGATCATGACCAGTAATGTCCAAATATCTGCACCATTAAAATACATTATGCCAAGGATAAGGCTAATGACTAGGGCCGTTGCATTTAGCATATGACCGCCAGCTAACTGAGTTGCCACACCCTCAATTTTGCCCGCCAATTTACCAAAGGCCACGATAGAACCAGTAAATGTGATAACCCCAATAAATATGCCCAAAAATATTTCGACTTTAAGTATAGAAATCTCAGCTGTATTTTTGTAGGCTAGTTTATGAGCAAACCCTGCCAGATCTTCTGTGTCGCCACCTGAAGCAAGCAAGTGAGTTACAGTATTTAGTTCCAGTTCAGCATTTAAACCAATAAATACTGCAGCCAATCCCACGAAACTATGTAATGCGGCGACCAATTGTGGCATTTCTGTCATTTCAACTTTTGCTGCCACGTAATAACCAATGAGACTTCCAATAGCAACCACAAAAATGAGTAAAAAATAACTTCCCATTCCTGGTCCAAAGATTGTTGTTAAAATGGCAACACCCATACCAACAATACCGTACCAAACAGCTCGTTTCGCACTTTCCTGATTAGATAATCCGCCCAGTGACAAAATAAATAAAATCGCGGCCGATATATAGGCTGCCGATACAATTCCAAAACTCATATTTTAGTTCCCTTATGATTTACGGAACATAGCGAGCATTCGCCGTGTTACCAGAAATCCTCCTACGATGTTGATGGTTGCTAATAAAGCAGATATCATGGCAAGAGTGACAACGAGCCAATTTCCAGAGCCTATTTGCAATAGCGCTCCTAATATCACTATCCCAGATATTGCATTTGTCACCGCCATCAATGGCGTATGAAGTGCATGAGAAACATTCCAAATGACTTGAAAGCCTATAAAGCAAGACAGCGCAAATACAATAAAATGTTGCATGAAACTAATGGGCGCATAGGCACCGATAAGTAACATTAAAATGCCCCCAAAGGCCAATAACCCAACTTGCTTCTTCGTTTCAGATCTAAATTCTGCTTTTTCCGCATCACGTTTTTCATCTGCAGTCAGCTCTTTAATTGCTTCTTTTTTTGTATTTGAGGCAATGGCCTGTATCTTTAATGGAGGCGGCGGATAGGTGATGTTACCTTGATATACTACCGTGGCATTACGAATGACATCATCTTCCATATTGTGTAGCAATTCACCCTCTTTTTTAGGTGTCAAATCAGCTAACATATGATGAATATTATTGGCATAAAGCATGGAGCTTTGAGCCGCCATCTGGCTTGGAAAATCGGTATAACCAATGATTATTACACCATTATCACTTACCACTTTTTCATCCATCACCGTCAGCTCACAGTTACCGCCGCGCTCGGCAGCAAGATCCACAATCACAGAACCCGGTTTCATCTCCTCTACCATATCTTTAAGCCATAACTTGGGCGCATCTTGTCCAGGAATTAATGCCGTAGTAATAACAATATCTATCTCTGGCGCCAATTCTCGAAATTTAGCTAGCTGTTTTTCACGAAACTCAGGGCTAGATGGTGCGGCATATCCGCCTGTTCCGGCATCATCATGACTTGTATTATCAAATTCAAGGAATACAAATTCTGCCCCCATACTTTCGATCTGTTCAGCCACCTCCGGACGCACATCAAAAGCATAGGTAATGGCACCCAGAGAAGTCACTGTACCAATTGCTGCAAGACCGGCCACCCCTGCACCAATGACTAACACTTTCGCCGGAGGAACTTTTCCAGCGGCAGTCACCTGCCCCGTAAAGAAACGACCAAAGTGATTCCCTGCCTCAATAACAGCACGATAACCAGATATATTAGCCATTGACGACAAAGCATCCATTTTTTGGGCTCGCGAGATTCTCGGCACCATATCCATTGCAATGACATTAATACCTTGTGAATTTGCTTGTTCTAATAGTTGCTTATTTTGTGCCGGAAACAAAAAAGAAATAAGTGTTTTACCTTCCGTTAACTGGCTTATCTCTCTTCCAGTCGGCGGACGAACCTTAGCGATAATGTCTACAGACTTCCATAGATCTTCTGCTTTACTTATGATCTCAACACCCATATTTTCATACGCCAGGTCTGAAAATCCAGAAGCTATACCTGCTCCAGCTTCAATAGCACAATCATAACCCAGTTTTTGTAGCTGTTTTGCACTATCGGGGGTCATCGCCACACGATTTTCACCTTCATATGATTCTTTTACTGTTCCAATTTTCAATATCTACTCCCCATTCCAGTAGAAACAAACATAGTAAACAAATGTCTCTATAATCGGCCCTTCCCACCACTGGAAATATAGTCTGAAAGTGCCATTTGCTGTTTTCCAATTGCCGACACTGTACTATGAACACGTTTAATAATGGCTCGCATAAAATCAAACATAAATTGCGGTTGGCTCATGATAAGTGGTCTAATATCATCCTCTTTAAAACAGATAACTTGAGCATTTCCTAGTGCCATTGCCGATGCTGTATGAGCCGTGTCATCGATAAAACTCAGCTCACCTACAAGATCACCTTTGTCTAATATATGAAGTGTTCTTGGCTTTTTATCTTTATTTTTCCTTTCTTTCACCAAGGCAATATGGCCTGATGTAATAAAATAGAAACAATGATCTTCTTCCCCTTGATGGAACAAAAAGTCATTATCAGCGACTTCATATTCGCTGGAGGTACATTCAGCAAGTATTTCTGATCCTTGCTCCCCAATATATTGTCCAATTGGGGCAGCTAGTAAAAGAGCTTTAACACGTTTACTATCAGGTTTATTCATTAGTAACTCCAGAATTAATATATTGTTCAAAATAATCTGTTGCGGACTTCAAGTTTTGTTTTGCCTTTGTCGTGAGTCCAAGCTGAAGATTCCATTCATAGCCTTTAATAGTTAGAAATTGAACTTTGGGCATATAGTCAAAGCAGGTTTGACATGTTGCCAGAATAGATTCAACAGAAATAGCATGTGAAGTGAAGCTGAAATCCATTTTCGGCTTAATATTCTCTAGCTGGAAGGTTTCCAACTCAGGCACTTTGCTCGCATCGACAAATAACACTTGTTTCTTATAGCTAATCATATCAGCATCTTCAAGATGAAGCTGATAATGCCGCATCAACTCTGCTTTAGGACAAATTGATTCGCTTTCTAGCCAGTCAATAAATGCCCAGCCTAAACCATCATCTTGCCGACCCACATTGCCAATACCATAAATTAAGCTATCGCTATTATTATAGTCTGCTAACAGCCTAGCCATCTCGTCAACGGATGAATTCATTAACCAGTTTACCTTTTGAATCCAGAACGGAAACCACCAATGGCATTTGTCCTGCCGCATGAGTAGCACAACTTAAACAGGGATCATAAGCTCGAATACTCACTTCAATTGCATTCATCATGCCTTCGGTTATTTCTGCATTTCCGCCAATATAATCTTCTGCAACAGAACGCACACTACGATTCATCACTGTATTATTTTGCGTGGTTGCTACCACCAGATTAGCGAACGTAATATTGCCTTCTTGATTGGCACGATAGTGATGCAATAAAGTTCCACGTGGGGCTTCAACTACACCAATCCCTTCACCTGACCACATACTTTGATCATAGCTCAAAACAAGCTGCTCTTTCTGCAAATCAGGATCATTTAATAACACTTTAATTTGTTCAGCCGAGTGCAGGATCTCAATCGCTCGTGCCCAGTTGGTGTGCAAGGTTTTATCATTTGCTTTACCGTTAGTATAATCATGAAAACGTTCTAATGCCGCTTTTGCTAATGGCGTTGAATCAGAATAGCTTTTAGTGACATTGACACGTGCTAACGGACCAACGCGCACCGCTCCCGCTTCACGTCCTAATGCCTTGAGGAACGGAAACTTCATAAAGCTCCACTCTTCTGTAGCTTCTGAAAAATGATCCAGATAATCGTGATAATCTAGCTCATTTATGATCTCTTTATTTTTATCCACAATACGCATTTTGCCATGATAATAGTCCACATTATCATCATCACCCACCAGACACATATTGAGCGCGGGCACATCAGCAAAGGTATCCACCATCTTGCGATTTTTTTCATGAAAATTATAGAACAAATTTAATCCATCTTGAGCGAACTCAATGGCGTCATCAAGTGAAATAAGACCTTCTTCACCGTTTAACAATCGATCTCTCGCCTCTATGGTCAAGTTCTGATTGACACCACCGGGTATTGAGCTTATGCCATGCATGCGTTTTCCCAATACGGCTTTAATACCTTCTTGCCCCCATTTTCGAAGGGCAACCACGCGTTTAACCAGATCAGGATCAGCTTCCACCAAGCCAAGTACATTACGTTGCTCAGGCGGGGCGTCCATACCAAATAGCATCTCTGGCACAATAAGATAAAAATAGGCAGTGACATGCGATTGTAACTGCTGCATATAATGACCCAAGCGGCGCATTTTTTCAGCTGTCGGTAGCATCGGTGTATTTTGACTATAACCCACACCAACCATATCATCTAGGGCTTTGGCGCCACACAAGTGATGGCTAACAAAGCAGATGCCACAGATGCGTTGTAGCAACATCGGCGCTTCCCAGTAAGGATGGCCTTGGATGAACTTCTCAAAACCACGGAATTCAACCACATGTAATTTTGCGTCCACCACTTGATTATTATCATCAAGGTGAATGGTCACTTTGCCGTGGCCTTCTATTCGTGTAACCGGATCAATAACTAGTTTTTTACTCATTTTACTCTCCTCCGTTAATCATAACGGTTCATTTCACTCGGTAAGTCAAACCCACGACCATTAACAAAATCATCAAGCACCTTAATAATAGCATCGCCATCTGGCGGGCAACCGGGGATAAAATAGTCTATTTTAACGACCTCATGCAATGGTTTTACCTTGGTAGTTATAATTGGCAAATCTTCATGAAATGGAATCACTTTTTTTGCACCCTCCACCGCGGTGGGGGAATCAACATACGCTTCGATTAAACATTCTTCCAACGGCACTACATTACGCATAGCCGGTGTCCCACCCCAAACGGCACAGGCACCTACAGAAATCATAATATCGCAATTTTCTCTAAACTCTTCTAACGTTTCAATATTTTCTGAGTTGGCAACCCCACCCTCTACAAAACCTATAGTACAACGATGAGGAATACGCTTTACATCCGTAAAGGACGAACGCGTAATCGCTACTTTGTCCAGCAAGCCTAATAAACGTTCATCCATATCAAGAAATGACAGCGTGCAGCCCCAACAACCACATAAACCAATCATCGCGACCTGAATTTTTGCATCACGCTCAGCTTGTGTTTTGGGATCGAGTGGTGTCGCGGGCAACTCGTGAGATAAAATCTCATTTTTATTATGTGAATGGCTCATCGGTGCTCCTTTTCTAGCGCGCGGTCTTTGATTGATTTAATTTCAAACTTACGTTGTCCTATTGGATCATCATAGCCTTGTGTTTTATCAATAATACAGCCTACAGGACAAAGATCCGATGCATGACGAACCTGCTGGGGTGTCATTTCATTGGCTAATTCAGCATCAATTTCAATACTGGAATGTGTGCCCCGCCCTTTGATACTAAAAATCTTTTTTCCTGTTCTTTCATCACGCACCATATCAACACAACGCTGACAGAATATACAGCGATCTCTTTGTAAAAAAACAGTCTTAGATGCATGGTCTACCACACGGGGAGTAAAACGATAGGGAAAGCGCGAGACCATCATGTCGACCTCATAGCCTGTTGCCTGTAATTCACAGCGGCCACTTTTTTCACAACTTGGACAGTTGTGATTTCCTTCCGAGAACAATAGTTCTACTAACGCTTTTCGCATATCGACAATTTCAGCATCATCATTGACTTCTATTTCCATGCCCTCTCTGACTGGTATCGTACATGCAGCCATTACACTGCCATCTACTTTCACTGAACAGGTGCGGCAAGTACCTAAACAAGGCTTACCTTTAACATAGCAAAGTGAAGGAATATAAACACCATTTTGAGCGGCGACATCAATAATGTTATCGCCAGAACGAGCTTGTATTTCTTGACCATCTATAGTAACTCTAACCGACATTATTCCCCCTCCTTCATAAGGTTGTTAACCGCCAACTCATGTGCACTTAGTGCTTCATCCATATCGAAAGAAGGTAATAGTGGTCCTTTCTGCACAACCAGTTTTTCAGCGTAAATTTCTGGGAATTTATCTAATGTTGCTAAAATCGGGTTAGGGGCAGCCGTGCCTAAGCCACAACGACTGGTGCCTTTGAGTAAGTTGCTCCATGTCGTTATTTCTTCAAGATCTTGCTCCGTGCCTCTACCTGCAATAATGCGTTCCATCTTATGCATCAGGTCAACGCCACCTGCACGGCATGGCACACAAATACCACACGATTCTTCAACAAAGAACTCTGAGTAATCTCTGACAATTGCTAATATATCGCGAGTATGATCAAATACCATTAACGAACCATTACAGGATAAATCGCTGTAGCAAAACTCTCGTTCACCATCTTGTTCCACCGACAAACTATCTCCGGCAGGGCCACTGATTTGCACATACCGAGGATCTACTGCTCCAATCATTGTCATCACTTCATTGAGAGTTGTCCCCCATTCGATTTCATAAATACCTGGTTTTTCACAATCACCCGATACACTGAGTAAGCGGGTGCCCGTTGAGTCTTCTGTTCCCATATCACTGAACCAAGCAGCACCTTTTTCAATGATTCGACTAGCACAGGCTAAGGTTTCAACATTATTGACACTGGTAGGCATACCTAAGTAGCCTTGCTGTATAGGATACGGTGGCTTCACTCTAGGTGTGCCTCGTTTGCCTTCGCAAGATTCGATCAATGCTGTTTCATCCCCACACACATAAGCACCTGCTCCCATCTGAATGCGAATATCAAATTCAAAGTCTTTACCTAAAACTTTATTACCTAATAGACCATCATCTCGAAAATCCTGAATTTGTTGCTGTAGATAATCCTTGAGATACCAATATTCTGCTCGCAGATAAATAATGCCATTGCGCGAATCAATCGCATAGCCCGCCGCTATCATGCCTAGCAATACATCTTTGGGAGAATGACTCAGTAATACACGATCTTTAAACGTGCCTGGCTCGCCTTCATCAGCATTACAAATAACATATTTTTCGGCACCTTCAGCTTTGCGCCCCATCTTCCATTTGAGACCGGTGGGGAAGCCTGCTCCACCACGCCCGCGAAGATTAGACTCCGTTATCATTTCAATAACGTCTTCAGGAATATTAGTATCTAAACACTTTTGTAAAATAGATTTATAGTCACGGTTTGGCTTAAACAGCACACGGCTTTCAGTTCGCAGGTTTGCATCAACTATAGCTTCAACATAATCCTGCTTGGTATTTAAAATCTCATCGGGATTAGCAATTTCGTCGGCTGATTTGCCTTGTTTTAGTTGACCAATAATGTCTTTGACTTTTGCAGGAGTAAGCCGAGTAAAAACCACATGGTCAACCATCATAGCTGGTTCTTGGTCACTTAAGCCGATGCAGTTTGCATCACCTAAACCAAATAACCCAGAATCGTCGACACGATTAAACGTACAGCCTATTTCTTGCTCCAAGGCTTCTCGAACTTCATGGTAACCGTTCATTTTAGCGATAACAGTATTACATAAGTAAACTTGATGCTTACCAAAAGGCTTATCGAGGAAGAAGTGATAAAACGTTAATGTTTCTCTCACATCATCGCTGGACATTTTCAAACCATCCGCTAGCTGTGTTATCGCCTTATCAGATATATAGCCTTGTTGATTTTGCACATCCCACAACATATCCATTAATCTTGTTTTATCTGAGCTATAACAACTCAGTACCGACTGAACTTCAGTACTCATAACTATGCATCCTTTGATATTTAGTAATTCATCACTAAAAGGAAGGTTAACTAAAGCATTCGTATAACCCTATCTTATCATCCTGTTTTTAGTGCCGCTGCAAAGCAAATGTGGATAAACTCTTCGACATCCAATGATGCACCACCAATTAGCCCCCCATCAACATCTGGCCCTGCAAAGATTGCTGGAGCATTACCTTCTTTAACGCTTCCGCCGTAAAGGATTCGAATTGATTCTGCAGTTTCAGGATCATGCTTCGCAATTCGTTGGCGTATAAAAGAATGTACTTCTTGGGCCCACTCTGGCGTCGCTGATTCCCCTGTTCCAATTGCCCAAACAGGTTCATAGGCGAGCACTGTTTTTGCTAATTCTTTAACTCCGCGCTCTTCGATTAATATATCTAGCAGTCTAGCAATTATTTCTTCCGTTTTTCCAGATGTATAGTCGTCCGATGATTCTCCGATACAGATAATAGGGGTTAATCCATTTTTAACAGAGCGGCAGTATTTTTCAGCAACAATTTTATCCAGTATATGTTGGTCTAGCTCTAGCTTTTCATAAAGGCAGCGCCGTTCAGAATGACCAATCAAGACATAAGTACAACCAAAGCTTTTTATCATAGCTGCTGAAATTTCACCCGTATAAGCCCCTTCATTATAGGCTGATACATTCTGAGACCCCCACTGTAGATTGCTACCAGAAAGTATCTCTTGGGTATCTTTTAGATACACAGATGGTGGGAATAAGGCAATATCAACCTCTGCATTTGGCATGGTTTTAAGCATAGATTCGATGACATGCGTTTTCTCCAGCATTTTTTGTAGTAATTTTGTACAGCTTTCATCTGGAGAGTTCATTTTCCAATTTCCAGCTACAAGTGGTTTGCGCATAATAAAATACCTTTAGATAACGTGGCCCCCTCTAGGGAGGGCTACTTAATATATTTGATGATTGTCCGAGGACAAGTATGTGGCTAGAAGTGAATACTATTCTTGATGGTAGGAAATAATTCTTTCAACTTCGTTTTTAGAACCCAAAATGACAGGTACTCTCTGGTGAACACCTTCGGGGGTAATATCTAAGACACGTTCACGCCCTGTTGAGCAGACACCGCCTGCTTGTTCAACAATAAATGCCATTGGGCTGGCTTCATACATTAAACGAAGCTTGCCACCTTGTGTGGTTGGCTTTGTATCCAAGGGGTAAAGAAAAACGCCACCGCGTGTGAGCACACGATACACTTCAGCCACCATAGAGGCGACCCAACGCATATTAAAGTTCTTTTCACGACCGCCATCGACACCTTTGATACATTCGTCGATATAACGTTGCACTGGTGGCTCCCAGAACCGTTGGTTTGACATATTAATAGCAAATTCAGCGGTATCTTCTGGAATAGTCATTTTAGGGTGAGTCAAAATAAATTCGCCTACATCTTGATCTAAGGTGAATCCATCCACCCCATTCCCTGTGGTTAAAATCATCATGGTGGTGGGGCCATAAACACAAAACCCAGCACACACTTGCTCTGTGCCTTTTTGCTTAAAGTCTTCTACTGTTGGACTTGTCACACCTTCTGGGCATCGTAAAATTGAAAAAATAGTACCGACTGACAAGTTAATATCAATATTTGATGAACCATCAAGTGGATCGAAAGCAATCAGATACTTCCCTTTGGGTTGATTGTCAGGAATTTGAATGATCTCTTCGATTTCTTCAGAAGCCATTGCCGCTAGGTGACCAGTCCAATTTAAGTGATCAACCATGACATCATTAGTAATAATATCGAGTTCTTTTTGAACTTCACCTTGCACATTTTCAGAGTCTGCCACACCACCGATGCCAATAATGCCACTTCGGTTCACCAGATGTGAAATTTTCTTACAGGCGCTGGCTATGTCATTCATCAAACCAGATAAATCACCTGTTGATTGAGGGTTAGTCCGTTGCTGTTCGACAATATACTGCGTTAATGTTTTATGGGTATTCATTTAGTGAATTCTCCAGTTCAATTATGTTGATAGCCTTTAAATGTATTGATACTTTAAAGACGAGAGAGTATTGGAACTTATAATCCTGTTGGTGCAAGCTCACCACTGGCATAACGTGCAATCATTTTTTCTAATGATATTGGTTTTATTTTACTCGCGTGGCCGGCACTACCAAAGGCTTCATAGCGATCTTGGCAAATCGTTTGCATTGCAGCCGTGGCAGCCTTATAAAATTTACGGGGATCAAAGTTAGCAGCGTTTTCTTCTTGTGCAAGATATTGACGAATTGCACCTGTAGAAGCCATACGCAAATCTGTATCAATATTCACTTTGCGCACACCATGTTTGATGCCTTCAACAATTTCTTCAACAGGGACACCGTAAGTTTGTTTGATATCACCGCCATAGCTATTAATAATTTTTAACCACTCTTGTGGTACAGAACTAGATCCGTGCATAACAAGGTGTGTATTAGGAAGACGTTTATGTAAGACTTTTAAATGACTAATTGCCAATACATCACCTGTCGGCGGGCTGGTAAATTTATAAGCACCATGGCTGGTACCAATAGCAACAGCCAACGCATCACACTCAGTTTGTTTTACAAACTCAACAGCTTCTTCAGGATCCGTAAGGAGCTGGCTAGCATCAAGTTTCTCATCACTGCCATGGCCATCCTCTTCTCCCATCATCCCTGTTTCTAGAGAACCAAGACAACCTAACTCACCTTCAACAGAGACACCACAAGCATGTGCCATTTTCGATACTTCTTGAGTCACAGCAGCATTGTATTCAAAAGATGAAGGTGTTTTCATATCTGCCATTAGTGAGCCATCCATCATCACTGAGCTAAAACCTGATTGAATAGATCGTGCACATACAGCAGGTTCTGATCCATGATCTTGATGCATTACAATTGGAATATGTGGGTATTCTTCAATTGCGGCTAAAATTAAATGACGCAAGAAAGGTTCGCCTGAATAAGAACGTGCACCGGCAGAACCTTGCATGATGACAGGGCTATCAACCGCATCGGCCGCCTGCATAATGGCATGTACTTGTTCCATATTGTTAACATTAAATGCTGGGATAGCAAATTGATGTTCTGCTGCATAATCTAATAATTGTCTCAGTGATACTAAAGCCATAGTCTTTACCTCTATATTTACAAAATTTATTTTGCCCTAATGCTATTTTGTTTTACTGTACTCTTTATTGTGACAATAAGTAAAATCAATCCTTTTTACTCTATTCATAAAAAATTATTATGCTGCATGTTCTTGTTTCAAAATTCCTTTGTTTTCGTGAGCCTAGGTATCACCCTTATATTCCAAACCATATATTTGACTGATAAATAATTGAAGTGCCGAGGCCAACAGTTAAAATTCCGATGCTGATTTGCAAGCTATTATGCAACCAAGTTAACTTGCTTGAGGCCCGTAATGGCACAGCAATCACCACCGAAAGCACAGCCATTCCGGCTATTGAACCAACGCCAAATAATAGAATATAGACCATACTCAATGGCACAGATTCAATCATATCTAAAGTAAGCAAGATAAGAGCTGCTGAACCTGCTAAACCATGCATAAAGCCAATAAAAAGCGTGCGGTAAGGGAATTTATTATGACTATGTTCATGTTCACTTTTGCTGTGCTTTATATCCCCACTATGAGAATGTGCATGAAAATGTGCATCTAAATTCTGATGACGATGGGTGTGGTAGTGAATACGCTCTTTAATCATCCGGCGAAGTACATCAAACCCAAGTAATACCAACATGATACCGACTGCAAACTCTAGTTTGTCCGCCATCTGCTGTGAAATAACCGTATTCATAAAAATAACAATAGAACCAAATAGAAACAAGGTGGTGGTATGACCTAAGCCCCATATCACACCGTGTTTTATGCTTGCTCTAAGTGAGTGTTCTTTGGTTGAAATGGCTGCCACAGCCGCCAAGTGATCTGCCTCTAACGCATGACGCATTCCAATTAAAAAACCGAATAAGAGCAAGGTCGTCATTCTTAGCAGATCCTAGGCAACTGTTCACCGACTAACATGTCGATAATTCGATTGCCGCCAAAACCCGTTTCTAAAATGACTTTGCCTTGTGGTGTTTTCACAACGGTGCCAATCACGCAACTATCCTTGCCTGCTGGGTGTTGTTTCATTATCTCAATTAATTTGTCTGCATCTTCAGCAGCCACGATAGCAACTAATTTACCTTCGTTCGCCAGATAAAGTGGATCAAGACCCAATACTTCGCATACGCCACGCACTTCTTCTCGCACTGGAATTTTAGTTTGTTCTAGATGGATCGCAACATTACTGCTATTCGCAAACTCATTCAATACCGTTGCTAGCCCGCCTCGTGTTGCATCGCGCATACAATGAATATCAGGGCAAATAGCCAACATTTCCTGAATCAACTCATTGAGAGGTTGGCAGTCAGTTTCTACACTTATTTCTAAAGCCAATTCACCACGTGCATCAACAATAGCGGCACCATGATCGCCTATATAACCATTGATAATAACAACGTCGCCTACAGATGCTCTATTGGCTTGAATATTGGTTGATTCAGCAATCATCCCAATTCCCGCCGTATTAATAAAGAGTTTATCGGCTGCACCTCTCGGCACAACCTTGGTATCTCCCGTTACAATACGTACCCCAGCCGCATCAGCCGTTTTTTTCATTGATGCCACTATCCGTTGCAGATCATCAATAGCAAAGCCCTCTTCAATGATCATGCCACAGCTTAAATAAAGTGGAATCGCCCCGCCTACTGCTAAATCATTAATTGTGCCTGTAACGGCTAATTTGCCAATATCCCCTCCCGGGAAAAATAAAGGATCGACCACATACGAATCCGTTGTCATCGCCAAGCGATTTCCTAGTTTACTTAAATCACTCAAATCAAAACGGGCTTGATCTTCTAATAAAGTCAGTTCTGGGCTATCAAACCCTGCCACAAAAATCTGGTCAATCAAGTCATGCATTGCTTTACCACCCGCACCATGCGAGAGATTAATAGTTTTACCGCTGAATTTTGTTTTTGCTAGTGTCATGCGGTTTTCTTCTCATGGTAGCCATTATTGTAATAAGCAGCACACGCCCCCTCACTCGACACCATCAACGCGCCCATCGGGTTTTCAGGGTTACACTTGGTTCCAAATATTTTACAATCCCACGGTTTAATGACGCCTTTCACAACTTCTCCACACTGACACGACTTTGGATCAGCGATTTTAAGATTAGGTACCGAGAATTTTTGCTCGGCATCAAAAGCGGCATATGCGGCCTTCATTCTGACACCAGAATGGTCAATAGAACCTAATCCACGCCATTCAAAGAATTCTCTAATTTCAAAAACTTGGCTAATTGCTTCTAAGGCAGGTGTATTGCCATTAGGTTGAACAATACGGGTATATTGATTTTCTACCTCGCTGCGGCCTTGCTCTATTTGTTGTAATACCATCCATAGAGAATGCAAAATATCGAGTGGTTCAAAGCCTGTGATCACAATTGGTTTATGGTAATCCAAAGCAATAAAGTCAAACGGGCGTTCGCCTATCACCATTGCGACATGACCGGGAGCAAGAAAACCATCAAGCTTCATATCCGGTGAATCAAGTACGGCTTTAATGGTCGGCACCGTCGTAATATGATTACAGAATAAAGAAAAATTATTGATGCCTTCACGCTCAGCTTGTAACACCGTAAAGGCACTGCTCGGCATGGTAGTTTCAAAACCCAAACCAAAAAAGATCACTTCTTTGTCAGGATTCTTTCGCGCCAAACTCAATGCATCCATGGGTGAATACGTCATACGAATATCTGCACCATCTGCTTTGGCTTGTAATAAACTTTTTTTCGAGCCAGGCACGCGCATTGCGTCACCAAAGGTGGTAAATATAACATCTGGATTTTCCGCCAGCGAGACACAATCATCAACACGTCCCATAGGCAAGACACATACAGGACAACCCGGCCCATGCACCATCTCGATATTATCTGGCAACATTTGTTCAATACCATACCGAAAAATAGTATGAGTATGTCCGCCACAAAACTCCATAATTTGTAATGGTTTTGTTAACTTTGGTTCCAATTTTCTAGCAATCTCATGAATTGCTTTGGTGAGTGTTTTTGCTTTTTCCGTATCACGGAATTCATCTACGAATTTCATAATGTAGTTCCTGTTATGCTCATGATAATTGGCCTCGGCTATCCGCTAGCAAGGTATGAACGAGATCCCAAATAATGTGGTAACAGGCAACGTGTGTTTCTTGTATGCGATGAATGGAATCACTTTCAACCACCAGACAATGATCGACTAGACCGCTGGTTTTCATCTCACCTCCATCACCGCCGGCAAAACCTAATGTGACTAAACCCATCTCTTTCGCTTTTGCATACGCCGTCATCAAATTAGCTGAGCATCCGCTAGTTGAAAATCCCATTAGACCATCATATTCTCTCGCGTGTGCATCCAATTGACGCACAAAAATATGCTGGTAGCCTACATCATTTGATACTGCCGAATTCATTGCTGTATCAGCGAGCAAATTCATCGCGGCTAATGCTGGCCGACCTGCAGTAACAGGATGTTGAAACTCCACACAAAAATGGGCCGCATCACAGCTTGAGCCCCCATTACCCATGGCATACATGCGGCCTTTATTTTTATAAACGTTGGCAATAGCTTGTGCAGCATCAAGTAAAGCCTGTGAATGTACCTCAAAAAACTGTTGTTTTATTGCAATACTTTCTGCTGCTTTTTGCTTAATTGACTCCAGCAACCCCACCCTATCTTGTTCCGGATCTTTTGTCTTATTATGCAAAAAAGGATACAACTCCTTTAAATGTTGCTGATTATCAGACTCACTCATAATTATCGTGCACCTTGTTGCATGGCTTCGAGCTCTTCTTGAACCTCACCCAATTCTTCCAATATTTGCAAGGTTCTAGCCGCCTCATCTTCATCAATCCGGCTCATGGCAAAGCCCACATGTACCAATACCCAATCGCCCACACACGCATTTACAGGGTGGTCATCACTGACAATACAGGCAATATTAACTTCACGCTTCACACCTGATACATCGACTTTTGCCAATAGCCGCTCTGCATCCGTAATTTCAAAAATTTGACCGGGTATACCTAAGCACATTACTGTTTCCTCATTATTCGAGTTGCTGCGATCACGGCTTGCCCTAAAGCAAGCCCGCCATCATTCGCGGGTACATTTTTATGTACCAGCACTGTAAATTGTTGTTCTAAACCCTTCTTCACGTCTTCAAATAAGGTCTTGTTCTGAAACACCCCCCCTGATAGCGCGATTGTGTTTACCTTATTGTCATTGGCTAATTGCGTGGCCAATTGTTGAATAGCCAACGAGAGCCCCTTATGAAACCGTGCTGAAATAGTCGAAACCTCTACCGATTCCGCCAAATCTTCTAGTAAAGACTGCCACATAGGTGTTGGATCAAACACCTTATTTTCCACTGAAAACGGGTAGGCTGACAACGCCGAATCTTGCCATGCCTGTTTGGTGATGCTCGCTTCTAGTTCAATCGCGGCCTGACCTTCATATTGAATGTTTTCAAAACAAATACCAACTGCACCCGCTACAGCATCAAATAACCGTCCAGTTGATGAAGCTAATGGGCAATTCATATTCTTTTCCATCATCGCATCAAAGGTCTTCAATGGTTTTTGATTTAATTTATGAACCAAATCTAGTTCTGCATAGCGCGCACTAAGATCACTCCAACCCAGACAAGTGTGTAAGTGCGCATAGGTATTACGCCAAGGCTGTTTCATGGCGATTGTGCCGCCCAGCAAGGCGATAGGTTTAAGATGGGCCAGACGGGTACTTTTATCATAGTCTGCCAATAAAAACTCACCACCCCATAAAGCTCCATCATCACCATAGCCTAAACCATCTAGCACGATTCCTAAAACCGGTTCTGCATCCATATCGTATTGATTATCAGCAAGACAAGCCGCGATATGTGCATGATGATGTTGAATAGACTCTATATTTATCGCCTGTTGTACTGCTATTTCTTGTCCAGCTTGACTGGATAAATAGTCAGGATGTGCATCAATCGCAATATACTCTGCTTTATGCTGAAACAACTGCTGATATAACGTTATATTATGGCGAAAATCTTCATAGGTAGAATAGTTTTCAAGATCACCCATATGTTGTGACAATATGGCATGGCCATTTTTAAGCAAACAAAAGGTATTTTTTAATTCTCCTCCCAACGCTAAAATAGCAGGCGTCAGCTGAAAGCTTTTGGCTAAAATAATTGAATGCGGCGCATAACCCCGCCCTCGACGCAGAAATTGTGGTTTGCCAGCCATCATTCGCACAACAGAATCATCAACACGATTTTCAATCTCACGATCATGCAATAAAAAGTAGTCTACAATCGTAGCGAGTCGTGATATTGCATCATCATTATTAATACACTGTGGCTCATGTGCAATATTAGCTGAGGTTAACACAATCGGTTGTTCTATCTGGTTCAAAAGCAAATGATGTAATGGCGTATAAGGCAACATAAAACCCAAGGTATTCTGCCCCGGAGCAACACTGTCAGCAAGTAAGATATTTTGTTTTTTATCTAGCAAAACAACCGGAGCAGCGGCACTACTAAGCAACGCCCTCTCGTGCTCATTAACATGGCAATATAGCTCAATCATCGCGATATTTTTAGCCATCAGAGCAAAGGGCTTACTAGGGCGCTGTTTACGTTTCCGTAATTTTTGCACCGCGATCTCATCAGTAGCATCTACGGCTAGATGAAAACCTCCAATGCCTTTAATTGCGATAATGGATTGATTTTGTAAATAATGGGCAATATCTGAAATCGGCGACTGACTGGTAAGTTTGTTTCCAGCTTTATCCGTAACCCAGCACTGTGGACCACAATCAGGACAAGCATTGGGCTGGGCATGAAAACGCCTGTCTTCTGGAGACTTATATTCCTGCTCACAACGTGCACATTGCACAAATTTGGCCATCGTTGTTTGTGCCCGGTCATAAGGCACGCCCTGTATGATGCTTAAACGTGGGCCACAGTGTGTACAGTTAGTAAATGCATAGCCATATCGGCGATTATCAGGATCAAATATTTCTTGTATACATTCATCACAACTTGCAGCATCTGCCAATATTCCTGTGTTTACCTCCGTTTTTGTTGATGGAATAATGTCAAATGTTGCTGATAATGACTCGATGGCTGCTTGAGGCTGCCGTTCAATAGAATCAATACGCGCCAGTGCGGGTTTAGTGTCAACTAAGTCTTGGACAAATGAGCTTATGTCTGCTTGTTCACCTTGCACTCTGATAATTACGCCATCACCATCATTACTCACATCACCACGCAGATCATGCTGTTGAGCTAAACGCCACACAGTGGGTCGAAAACCCACACCCTGCACTATACCGCGCACATAAATGTGTTCAGCATAATTCGTATTGGCAGGAAGGGGATTTTCTTTTAACAATTATATCGTCCTATTTACTCAAGTGTAATATAGTATTGCAGTTTTCATGAAAAGTGTACTATTAACTTCCGATTTTATTTTTTAATGTACTGTGCAGACCATGCAAGGATCAAAAGATCGCACAATATGTTGTATTGCTATCGCTTGATTTCCTCCTTCTCCCACTGCTGTACCTAATAATGCCTGTTCTAGTGCCCCTGCAATATTATCTTTATCTCTAGGTGAAAAATTCCAGGTAGTGGGTGCAATAATTTGATAATTACTAATTTTACCTTGTTCAATGCGGATCCAATGCCCCAAGCTACCTCGCGCTGCTTCAACCATGCCTTGTCCTTCTGCAGAAGTAGGCATAGGCGATTGATGACAAAATGGGTTATTAGGCTGAAGTTGGCGACACCAGTTTTCCATTTCAGGAAGCACACGTGCAAGTTCCAATAATCTGGCAACAATACGGTTGGTAACATTGCTTTGGTTTTTGCTAACTAAATCAAGCAATAATGGATGTTGTGAAATTGTTTGTCGTGCCAAAGCACCCACTTCAATAACGCTACCATCATATCGCGGCGCTTTGCACCAACTATAACCTTCTGCTTGTTCCGCGTCAGGTATTGTTACTCCCTGTAGTGGGTGGGCTGGCGCTTGCTGTTCTAGCATCCAGCTATGACTTAGATCTTCACGAATAAGTTGTGAATCAAGTTGTAACAATCCTGCTGCCTCATTTGTCCAGCGCCCTTTAGGAAATAAAAAATCATTATTTTGTCGATATGCGCCATAACTCATAAAATTAGGATCGATTTTTCCCAAATCATGAAGTTCTAAACTGTCCGAAAGGTGCAGAAATTGAGCAAAATCGGCCTTTGAATGTTGTTCTGCCCAAGCACGAAGTGCATCTTCATTTTCAAGCTCACATATATTTTCCAAACTATCATCAAAGAGTTGCGTTTCCAGGAACTGCCGAAAACCCATTAAAATTGCTAATAATTTGACCTTATCAGATGCACTGGCAGTGGTGGTGGTCCCGCCTGGTTGAATACTTAAACTATGGGGCCACTTCCCTGCCAAAATACCCGTAATATGAATAAATTCAGCACGCGCCCTAAGCATCGTTGTTGCTGCTGTGCCAGTTTGCGCCCGAAAGCGTAATTCAACGTCTGGATACCATGGTTGATCTTGATATGCTTTACGAGCAAAATCAGGCATAAAGAACAGATAGAAATGTGTGAGATGATCAGCAAGGTTTTCGCAGGCTAGAATAATATTGCTCGCAAGTTGTCCATTAATTTCTGCTTGTATGCCCTGTGCATCAGCCAATGCCTCAGCGCAGGCAATAGATTGTGATACGGAACAAATACCACAGATCCTTGGCACATACACCAATGTATCTAGCGGTGATTTACCTTGCATAATTTGTTCAAAGCCGCGATATAGCGGCGAATTCACCCAAGCTTTGCTTATTTTGCCCTCCGTGATTTCCACTTCAACTTCTAGGTCTCCCTCTACACGATTAAAAGGACCATATAATTTACGTGTCATGTCCTCTCCTTTTTCTGGCCGGGTGGCGTAATAATATGGCTTGCCGTCGCATTATCTTTTAATCGTTTAGGTGTCGCAGCTTTTGATAGTGATGCCAATGCGACAAACCAAGCTTTGGGCATATCGGTAGGCAAACCAATAGGGATCCCTGCTATCTTCGGCGTTTCTGTAAAGCTCTTTCTCGGCTCTTCAAATTCTGGTGCTGTACAATTAATGCATGGATAGCCGCCTTTGAGACAGGAGCCTGAACCATTCCATGGGCGCGTATTACAATCTGCTCGTGCTTGTGTACCAAGACAGCCTTTATGCTCCATCATGCAGCCCACATCACCTAATGTTTCTGCACTCGCCTTGTATTCATAGTATTCATTACGGGCACAACCATGATGCACTAAGTGATCCGTATAAGCACGAGGACGATTCAACTCGTCTAAATCGCTGCCAGTTAAATCACCCAATGCTAATTGCATCAATACATCTGTTACCCAATCCGGATGCGTTGGACAGCCCGCTACATTAATAACGGGAAAGCCTTTTGATGATCGCCATATATCGCCTAACAGACCACCTGATACTTTGCCATCATATTGCAAACCACACGCCTCTCCTGGGTTATTACCTGCAGCAGTGATGCCACCAAAAGCGGCACACGATCCCATAGCCAAGGTGTAATCTGCTTTTTCAGCTAATCGTGCTAACCATGACATCATTGATTTTCCTGTGCCTGCTAGCATATGAAAGCGCCCTGTGCCATTGGGACCTTGCATCACCGATCCTTCTAGACAGAGTGCATCTAGGTGAATTTCACCGGTTAATATTTTATCCAATAACTGTATGAACTCGTCGGTTGATGCTTCACTTAATGATGGATGCCAAAGTAAGTTAATATCAGCACTTTTAAAGCGTGTTAATAGATCGGGGGACTCTGCGTTTAACAGCGAGATACTACAGCCACCACAGCCACCAGATTGTAGCCACAATACATTAAACATTAGGCAGCCTCAGCGTAAATATAGCACCACCATTTCTATGATTTCCGGCTTCTAAACTGCCATTGCATTGTTCTGTTGCCAAGCCATAGCTAATATATAATCCTAAACCCGTTCCTTTACCTACGGACTTGGTCGTAAAAAAAGGGTCAAAAATTGATAACATATCACCATCAGAAATACCCATTCCATTATCTCGCACAGTGATTTTAATAAAATCATCATCCGGTTTCACAATGAACTCAATCATGGGATTTGCGACATCCTCGATAGCATCTATTGCATTTTGTAACAGATTAATTACAATCTGATGAATATATCCTTCATTGCTCGTAATAATTACTTCATCAGGCATATCACTTAAGACAACAGGTGTCATGGCCGATGAATGAATGATTGAATGCATCGCTTTATTCAGTAGATTAACAAGATCAATGGGGCCGCTATTTTGGGCCCCAGGCGTGGAAAACCGCCGCAATTCTTGCACAATGTTTTTTACCCGACCCGCACTTTCTAACGAGCCTTCTAATAACGAGGGAATATCCTTGAGAATACGATCAATTCTAAGCTCTCTTCGCAGTGTTTCTCGTTCATCAATACTAATATTTTGATGAATACCTTCTATATACTGCTGAAATCGTTCTTCATAGCGTTGTAATGCATACATATTGCCAAAAACAAAACTAATCGGATTATTAAGCTCATGTGCAACCCCTGCAATCAATCGACCTAATGAAGCCATTTTTTCAGATTGCATCAACTTTTGTTGCGTCGTTTTTAATTTTTCGTGCGTTTCTTTTAGTTTTAGATAGGCTTTTCGTATTTCACCTAAAGGACGCCCCGTTAAAACTGAGCCTATCAATTTCCCGGAATGGTCATAATGTGCTTTGCTGGTGATCGACATAGGCACGGGCTCACCTTCTTTGCTTAAGATCTCAATCTCACAATCCGACAAGTCACCCGAATAAATCTTTTTTGATAATTTCTTGACCAGTTTTATATTTGATGCTGATTTCAAAAATAAATTTTCTAATTTTTGACCGCGAAGCTCAAGACTATTTTTACCCATTAATTTCTCAAGCGCAGCATTAACCCGTAATACGTGCCCACTAATATCGGTAACTATCAAAATATTGTGCATCGCCGAAAGCACACTTTCTATAAATTGATGAGCTTCTTCTAACTCGGTATTTTTTTGTTCTAACTCAACTTGTGAATGAATAAGATCGGTGTAGATCGTATCCATCTGTTGAATGACTTCAACCCATGCCTCATCGCCCATAATAGATTGCGAACTCTGCGAATCAACAGCTTGCAATATCTTTGACGATGACAAAGGTGTTTCCATAATGTCTACTTAAACCTCAGTTGAGTGTTGCACTTTTAGACAATTGAACAATCTCCTGCTCCATGGGTTCCAGGCCATAGCGATCTAGCTTACTCCGCAAGCCAACTCTAGAAAGGCCAAGTTCGTCAGCTGCACGCGTTTTATTCCAACGGTGACGCACCAAGGTTTCTTTAATAATATGTGCTTCTAATAGTTCAATGCGCGCTTTTAGATTACCCTGAGATTGACTAGCCACGAGCTTCATATCCTGACGCATATCATCAGGTATAGCTCGCAATACGTGAGGCGACATAAGCTCAGCACCTAAGCTTGCTCTCTGGCTTAACACTAGCATGCGTTTAATTTCATTTTCCAATTCCCTCACATTGCCCGGCCATTGGTATTTTTGCATACACTCAATTGCTTCCGTGGTAAAACCATCCACTTTTTTACCCAGTTCCGCTTGTGTTTTTGTCAATATATCAATCGCCAGATAAGAAATATCTTCAAGTCGATCACGCAGGGGGGGAAGCTGGACTGTGAACGTAGCAAGACGATAATATAAATCTTCACGAAAACGACCTTCACGCACATCTTCTTCTAAATTTCGGTTGGTTGCAGCAATGATACGCACATCAATAGGGCGCTTTTTGTTCGTGCCTAGCGGGCGAACCTCTTTCTCCTGTAAGACACGCAGTAGTTTCAACTGAAATGCTGGAGACGTTTCACCTATTTCATCTAAGAAAATTGTGCCACCATGTGCACTCTCAAATAAACCAATTCTATCTTCAATAGCGCCCGTAAACGCGCCGCATTTATGTCCAAACAACTCACTCTCAAGTAACTCATCAGGCAGTGCACCGCAGTTTTCTGCAACAAAGGGGTCCTTTTGGCGCAGGCTATTATAATGAAGCGCCCTAGCACACAATTCTTTCCCTGTTCCTGACTCTCCCATAATCAACACATTTACATCATATGGCGATATTATTTTTACGGTTGTACAGATATTGTTCATACAGCTATCAGGACTGCGGATTATCGTGTCCCAACTAAAATGTGCTTGTAAGGCCTCACGTTGTACATCAATCGCTTCTTTAAGCGTTTTAGGCTGTAGTTTGAGCTCGATGGCTAAACGCTCATTTTTACGATGTAATTCAAAAATTTCAACTGCGTTATTTAGTTTTAAAATAACATCTTCAGGATGCCATGGTTTACTTATGTATTGATAAATCCCACCTTCATTAATGGCGGCAATAATATCTTCAGAATCGGTATACCCCGACATGATCATCCGGATAGTTTCTGGCCAGCGTTCACGAATTTCAGTGCAAAATTCAACACCCGTTTTATCCGGCATTCTCTGATCACATAGCACAACTTGGATCCATTCACGCTCTAAAATTTCATTGGCGTGTTCGATATTAGTCGCAGAATGCACATCAAACTGCTCATCCAAGATCCGTTCTAACGTTTCAATAGATCTGATTTCATCATCAATAATAAGAATGCTGGGTAATAATCCACTCATCTTAAACCGAAACCAATTTTTGAGACTTATCACTACTTAAAATATCTGCGCGGCCTATGAGCCGCATTTGTCGTGAGGCTTGAACCCATTGATACCAAGTATCCATCCCCTCACCCGTTGTAGCTGACACTTGTAACACTTGAATATCAGGATTGACCCTACGTGCATATTCAATACACTTTTCCACATCAAATTCTAAATAGGGTAATAAATCTATTTTATTAAGTAGCATAATATCGGCAGCAAAAAACATATCCGGATATTTCAATGGTTTATCTTCACCTTCAGTAACTGATAAAATGGCTACTTTGTGTGCCTCGCCTAGATCAAAGGCAGCAGGACAAACCAAATTGCCGACATTTTCTACAAATAAAACACTGCCTTTATCAGGTTTCAAGCTTTCCATTGCATGCCCCACCATATGTGCATCCAAGTGGCATCCTTTACCTGTATTAATTTGCACAGCCGATACACCCGTTTCACGGATCCGCTCAGCATCATGCGTTGTTTGTTGATCCCCTTCAATAACGGACAATGACAAGTCATCTTTCAGGTCATTAATTGTACGCGTTAATAAAGTTGTTTTACCTGATCCTGGACTTGAGACTAAATTAAGAGTAAAAATACCATTTTCAGTAAAAAAACGACGGTTTTCCTTTGCATATTCATCGTTTTTCCCCAAAATATTTTGTTCAATCTCAACCATTCGCGACTGGCTTAAACCCGGCGCATGTGCATGTGCTGGCCCTGTCCCATAATGTATATCTTGACTCTGCTCGCTATGCTCATGATGGTGGTGATCATGGCTATGTCCTTGCTCTCCATGACTATGCTCATGATCGCCATGACTGTGATCATGAGAATGATCATGTCCATGATGATGGTCATGCCCTTCAATTTTAACTTCGCCTGTTCCACATCCACATGTAGTACACATTTAATTTACCTCCAGTTCTTTAATTCTCATTTCGTCACCACCGCTCACTTGTAGTTGATAACTTTCACAATCTGGGCACGCGTCATAACGTTGTTTTATATTGACTGTTTTCGAACACGGCATACACCATGCTTGAGCTTCAATTTCATTAATTTTCAATGTTGCTTTTTCAGCAACCGTTCCTTGCATAATCACTTCAAAAGCAAATTCCAATGCCGTGATTTCTACTCCCGATAATACACCAACATCCAAAATGACTTGTTTAACTTCTGTAAACTGCTGTTTTTGAGCTTCATCTTCAATGATCTGTAATATTCCTTCACAGAGCGACATTTCATGCATCAGTGTACGACTCCATGATTAATCTGCAGTTGGTAGCCTACACAGGGATCGATAGCATGGATCAATAAATCAGCCTGTATTTTCAGTGTGTTTAAATCGTTATAACTTAGATTATTTAAGCTATTTGCCGCTACGCCACGGGGATGAAAATTCCATTCTGTTGGAGCGAGAATATAAAAAGTATCAATACAATCACCATCTAATGATACATAATGCGTCAACCGACCTCGTGCAGCATCCGTATTAGCTAAGCCTTTTACTTTACATACTGGTGGAGCTAGCCTTTTCTTTAATATAAAAAAGTTATTGAGCTTTGTCATTAAGTCTGCAATTTCAGTCAGCCGTGCCAGCATGCGAGTATAAATGCCATTGCCTTTCTCTTTAGTCAGTTTCTTAATAACAGAATGTTCACTCTGATGATTAAACCAGCTTGCTTCATAGCAGCTTGATTGCCAATCAGGCTGTGCAATAAAACGCTGCTGTTCAGTGCTTATTTTTGTCATTAACTCATAATCACTTATTTCAGGTAACAGCGCTATTTTTGAATGACCTGCATACTTCCAGTCTTGCGCCATCAGCCACGCTATAAATCGAGCTGCTTGTGTCTGTTTTTGTGTTGCCCAATGTTCAATTTCTGCTTGTTCTCCCTGCTGCCAACACGAGATTTCTTCTCCAAAAATAACCACACTCAATTGTGTTGCACAATGTTCCCACAATGCACTTTGTTCTAATGAGATAGGGGCTTCAATATTTGCCCCATGGCTCAATAGCTGTTTAGGTTCAAAAGTGTGCATAAGCTTGTTTAGCGACTGAACAATATCGCTGAGCATTTCCGTGTTTAATGGCTCACCAATACGGCTAGGCCAATCCATCATGACCTGCAAACTCTGCTCTCGTAAACTTTCGATAGCAACCAATGCCTCACGTTGCGATTCAACATGGTCATTAACAGGAGAAGACAATGCACTTTCAATGGCTCGAACGGCTGTAACAGCCTGTGCTTTTGCACAAATATTAAATAACAGTGGTATCGTTTTCAAAACCTGATCGATTGGCTTACCTGAAAACAGTTGGGGGGCATGTAAAGGGCGTGAAGATGTAATCTCACTATGAAGTGTGGCACCTTGGTGTGACAAGGAAATAGTCAATTCGCCCTGAATGCTCATTTATCCGCATCCTCTGTGAACACCTTTCCCCGTAGAAAATCCCTTCTAGATGTCGGTTCGCTAATACGTTCGGACAGCGTTCTCTTGTCCGCTATTTTTTCTTTATTTGTAAATAAACTATCCGTTTTATCCGGCATGGGTTTTTCTCCCGCCCAAATTTGTTCTATTTCTTTGCTTTTCGCTTGTGACTCAACATCTAAATTAGCGTCATCCATTATTGCGGATAAAGCTTCTTCGGCAGTTAATTCTGCAACAGCTTGCTCTTCAAATTCAAACATGGGTGAAAATAATGAGCAACTCAAATAAACGCCCAAGCCATCTTCGAAGCCGACAATAAATTCGTAGGGACCAGAGGGAAAGATATGTGTCTGTTTGCTTCCAACTTTAGCTTGGTTTTGATCTCCTTCCTGTTCAGGCAACAGGATCAGATTCATAAACCATGGCGTGATTAAAATACCAAATTGATAGTTATTCCATTGCACAAAGCCGATAGTTTTAACCTGCAAACGATCATTTAGAACAGGTACGCCATCCATTCTATCTTCCAATATAGTCTGAAAGGTCGATTCTAGTTCTGCAAGATTAGAGTGTTTTTCCATGAGCTAATCAGACAGCACCATAAACTGTTCTTTTACACCATCACATTCTGGACACCGCCAGTGATCAGGCAATTGAGAAAAAGGAGTGTTGGCCGGGATCTGCCAATAGTCATCACCGACGGCAGGATCGTAAACACGCCAGCAAATTTTACATTCCAAGCGATCAGTATCTTTGATGCGCGAATTATCGCCACCATAGGACATTTCAAAAGGACTATGGCTACCTTCACTACTCATTGCAGAACAACTACGGAATACACGTCCAAAATTTCTTTCAGTCTATCTGCACTATCAACAAGATCTTCTGAGGCGGCTACTGCTACACCTGGAATATCAACAACTTCAATGGTATTTAGAATCATTTTATCATCAGAATTATAAAATTTAATCCACCACACGTTTTTTTTCGTTGTACTACCAATCCGGCAGTTACCGTAACCACGTGAAAGAATGGTAATCGGTCCTACACCAAGACAATGTCCCAGAAAATTAAGATCTTCTTCCGATAATGGTAATAAAGTAAGATTAATCACATGACTTTCATCACCTAATTTCCATTCTTCTAACTTCTCAGCGAGTTCAATAATAAGTGGTGGTGCATTCAGCACACCCTCAGGTAGGTTTTCCAGATCGGCAACTAAGGGTGTTGAGCCAACAAATGTATTTTTACGAACAATGGAGGGAATATCCCCCACTTCAATAACGTCACTCGTGGAAACGCCATCTTCATTAATATGGCGGACACGCCAAATACCTGTTAACACCGATTCTTGAATATGAATCGACATATCCCCCTCATAAATGACACTTACTTCGCCTTCATTTAGAACCTGATTAACAAGATCAACATTGGCAGCATCCATATCGCTAATATCAAAACCGATAGCAGGCTCCCCTGCTGTATATCCTTTAATTCCATAAAATAAATCCGCTAACATTTTTTTAGCTATATCGAGATTTTCTACTTCATCTGGCTCAGGAATAGGAGGCATATCATAGGTATACATTTCACCAGGGGGTTTATCAAAATTAAAATTCTCATCCCCCGATTCTTTAGGTTGAGAATTTTCTCCAACAACAGGAATACCAATCGGTTTGCCGCTATATTGTTTTATTTCCATTCTGTATCTCCGAGTTTTTAATTAACCACTTACTACTGGAATACCGATCGCTTTTGGTCGGCTAGTTTGTGATGATAATATTTCTTTTATTTGTTCAATGTAGTCATTCCAATCTTGAATGCCTGTTATCGTATCCAAATATTTATCACCACGCATAAATACTAGAGCAGGCCAAGATAAAAAACCATAACGAGATTGCAGTTTTTTTTCATCGTCACGACCAATAACAGCAGGAATAAGATCAGGGAACAAACTAATAAGTTCGGGCAGCACTACTGCGACATCATTCGACTCTGCAAAACGCTTTACATCTTCAGTAAAAAAAAGGACTGAATATTCATTCTTTGATAAAAACTGATCAATATTATTTAAATCAAGTACGGGATAATTTAATTCATTAATTAGGCGATCGATGAGAGGTGTATCTGTGGTCATAGTTTATGACTCCTTTGCTTGTTTTTGAGCCAAAATCTGGGCTTGTAAATGAGGGGGTAATTGTGGTTCTCGGTCTATTAAGTCAGCAAATAAGTGATCAATTTGTAGCTCACCTTGCTCTACATCGCTAATTGCTGACAGTGCTTTCTTAATATTCTGGGCATTTTCATTGGTCAAGACTTCTCGCGCGGCTCCTAAAAAGTTAAGGATCCAAGTTCCTTTAACTTGCTCGCCGACTAAAAGCATATCGACTCGTTCTTGTTTTCCACCAGTATCGCATAAGGCAAACGTACCTTGCATTTCAACAACTTGCATCGGAACTCCCATACACATTATAAGATCCTCATTTGTCGTATTGCCCACGATAATCCACGTCTACACTCAAGGGATCATTAATGGGTGACGGTTTAGGATCGAACACCATTTTAGATGAATTTAGCACACGATCATCGCCCTGCCTACAAGCCTCTTCAACCGAAGGTCTACCAGATTCATAGTGTTCCAATGCGAGTTCCGGAGGAGACAAATTATCAATTCCAGACAGTGGCTCTTTACGTTTAGTGGCTACAACCCCCAAATCATCCAAGTAAGCAATGGCCACTTTCAGACAGGGCTCGATCTTCTTTTTAGCATCTGCTCTAAGACTGCCACCAAAATCTTCAATTTCAAAAGGCTGTACACCTATTAATATGACTTTTTCAGGATAATCTCCAAGCAGATCTGCAGTAAACATTACTTCCTGAAATCCCATTTGATGTAGGCTCAATTTTTTTGCCCCCATAAAACTCGGTACATCTCTATCTTTGACTAATTTCATCTCACCGGGCTCAAGCCCATAATCAATCGCATCAAAGATAACTAAAATATCGCATTCTTGGACATGAGGCGTTAAATAAATACCTTGAGTCCCGCCATCCATTAAAAGAACATTGTCAGCAAAACTATATTGGCGATTCAACTCTTCAATACACCGTACCCCAAAACCCTCATCGGCCCACAGCACATTACCGATACCTAGTATTAAAATTCGTTTATCGTTCATAAAGTACACATTCTCAAATTACGCGCCATAAATAATGTTTTGTAAGAGGTTATTACACTTTTATGAAAAAGTGAAACATTACTTTCCGGAAATACCGTATAAAATGTAAACTACACTAATTTTTCAACTGGAAACTATCTTTTCATTTTTACCTGATCGACTGGTTAGTAACTAACACAATTAAGTGCTAACCCTCTATTAATATTTATTGATTTCCTTAAATCTCAATAACTTACCATCATGGCATGTGACTTGCTTCACAAAACATGTATGTTGTAATGAATTTTGTTTTGCTTACTTATTGGGTATATAGTTAGCAAGGCAAAAATAATGTAGCAAGTAAACCGGAGAGAAAATATGACTGAAACATTTTATGAAGTGATGCGTCGTCAGGGAATATCCCGACGAAGCTTTTTAAAATATTGTAGTTTGACTGCAGCAGCGTTGGGCTTAGGCCCCGAATTTGCAGGAAAGATTGCACATGCCATGGAGACAAAACCTCGTATACCCATACTATGGTTACATGGTTTAGAATGTACCTGTTGCTCTGAATCCTTCATTCGCTCCGCTCATCCACTAGCGAAGGATGTTATTTTATCAATGATATCGCTAGATTATGATGACACAATCATGGCCGCAGCCGGCACACAAGCTGAAGCTATCATTGAAGAAACAATTAAAAAGTATGATGGTAACTTTATTTTAGCTGTTGAAGGTAACGCACCTTTAAACCAAGACGGTATGTCTTGTATTATTGCCGGAAAGCCATTCCAAGAACAGCTTGACCATGTAGCAAAACACTGTAAAGCAATCATCTCTTGGGGATCTTGTGCCTCATATGGTTGTGTTCAAGCTGCACATCCTAATCCAACCAAAGCTGTTCCAACACACAAGGCTATTAAAACTAATAAACCCATCATTAAAGTGCCGGGCTGCCCTCCTATTGCAGAGGTTATGACGGCTGTTATCACTTATATCTTAACCTTTGAGAAATTCCCAGAACTTGATCGTCAAGGTCGACCAAAAATGTTCTATAGTCAGCGTATTCATGATAAATGCTACCGCCGCCCTCACTTTGATGCGGGTCAATTTGTTGAAAAATTTGATGATGAAGGTGCGCGTCGTGGATATTGTCTATATAAAGTAGGCTGTAAAGGACCTACAACTTATAATGCTTGTTCAACTATTCGTTGGAATGAAGGGACTTCCTTCCCAATTCAGGCGGGTCATGGTTGTATGGCTGTTCTGAAGATGGTTTCTGGGATAAAGGCTCATGGTATGCCCGATTGAAACATTTCGATAACTTTGCAATTGAAGGTAATGCAGACACTATCGGGGGAACGGCTGCTGCTGCTGTAGGTACGGGTATTGCTGCCCATGCCGCACTTTCAGCGGTGAAACGAGCACAAGATAAGAAGGAGAATGTATAAATGAGCGTTATTCAAACACCAAACGGCTATACCTTAGACAACTCAGGCAAGCGTGTCGTTATAGATCCTATCACGCGTATAGAAGGACATATGCGGATCGAAGTAAACTTAGATGAAAACAATGTAATCCGTAATGCGGTGTCAACGGGTACCATGTGGCGTGGATTAGAAGTCATCTTGAAGAATCGCGATCCTCGTGATGCATGGGCATTTGTTGAGCGCATTTGTGGCGTATGTACAGGTTGTCATGCATTGGCATCGGTTCGCGCTGTTGAGGATGCACTTGATATTATCATCCCACCCAATGCACATTTAATTCGTGAAATGATGGCAAAAACATTGCAAGTTCATGATCATGTCGTACATTTCTATCATTTACATGCCTTAGATTGGGTCAACCCAGTTAATGCATTGAAAGCCGATCCAAAAGCGACATCTGAACTACAACAAATGGTTTCGCCAAGTCATCCTTTATCTAGCCCCGGCTATTTTAGGGACATACAAAACCGCATTAAGAAATTTATTGAGTCAGGTCAATTAGGTCCATTTAAAAATGGCTATTGGGATAACCCTGCTTATAAACTTCCACCAGAAGCGGACCTAATGGCATTGACGCATTATCTTGAAGCGCTAGATTTACAGAAAGAGTTTGTAAAAGTACACACTGTGTTTGGCGGTAAAAATCCACATCCAAATTACTTGGTTGGTGGCGTACCGTGTGCGATTAATATCGACGGTGAGATGTCTGCAGGCGCACCGCTTAATATGGAACGCCTCAACTTTGTGATGGCGCGTATTCAAGAAATGGTGGACTTTAATAAAAATGTATATGTCCCTGATGTTATTGCTATTGCCAGTTTCTATAAAAACCAACTTTGGGGTGGTGGTATGGGTGCATTGAGCGTAATGGATTATGGCGCATACCCTACAACAAATTATGATAAATCAACGGATCAATTACCAGGTGGCGTTATTCTGAATGGCAACTGGAATGAAGTATTTGAAGTTGATCCACGTGATCCTGAACATGTGCAAGAATTTGTTGCTCATTCTTGGTATACCTACCCAGATGAAACCAAAGGTTTACATCCATGGGATGGTATGACAGATAATAATTACGATCCATCAGGCCCTAATTTCAAAGGAACGCGCTCAAATGTTGAACAGTTTGATGAATCTGCAAAATATTCATGGGTTAAATCACCACGCTGGAAAGGTCATGCTGTTGAAGTGGGGCCGCTATCTCGTTATGTATTGGCATATGCCCAAGGCAACGAATATGTCACAGAACAGCTCAACCGTAGCTTAAGCACATTCAATTCAATGGCAGGCACCGAACTGGATGCTAAAACAGCGCTCAACTCAACGATTGGCCGTACCCTAGCCCGAGCACTAGAGTCTGAATACTGTAGTGACATGATGGTCGATGATTGGAATCAACTGATTACTAATATCAAAAATGGTGACTCATCAACAGCAAATATGGATAAATGGGATCCTTCCACATGGCCTAAACACGCAAAAGGTGTGGGAACTGCAGCGGCTCCTCGTGGTGCGCTAGGGCACTGGATCGTAATTAACGATGGTAAAATTGAGAACTATCAGTGTGTTGTTCCCTCAACGTGGAATAGTTCACCTCGTGACCCTGCCGGTAATATTGGCGCATTCGAAGCATCATTGATGAATACACCAGTGGAACGTGCTGACGAGCCAGTAGAAATACTACGTACATTACACAGTTTCGATCCGTGCATGGCATGTGCGACACATGTTATGAGTCCTGATGGTGAAGAACTAGTCAACGTCAAAGTACGTTAATAGGAGGTGGGAGATGAGTGTTAATTCATACGAGTCACATAGTGAACCATCTGTTTATGTCTACGAGGCACCCATGCGGATCTGGCACTGGACCAATGCCTTAGCGATAGTTGTGCTGTCCATAACAGGCTATTTTATCGGTTCGCCCATGCCATCATTGTCAGGTGAAGCAAGTGACCATTATCTGATGGGGTATATTCGGTTTATTCATTTTTCAGCTGGTTATATTTTGGGGGTCGCTTTTGTCCTCAGAATTTATTGGTTCTTTGTGGGTAACTCGGTTTCTAGAGAAATATTTTTCCATAATATTCTCAAACGATCGTATTGGAGCGAATTATGGCATGAAGTTAAATGGTATATGTTCTTGGTAAAAGAGCCAAAATTGTACAAAGGACATAATCCACTAGCAATCTTATCCATGTTTTGGCTGTTCCTATTACCTGTTATTTTCATGATCTTCTCTGGCTTTGCGCTTTATGGAGAAGGAACACTGCCAGGCTCTTGGGCTAATACACTCTTTAGCTCATGGATGATTCCATTATTTGGTGGTAATAGTTTTACGCTACATACTTGGCACCATGTCACAATGTGGATCATTATTATTTTTGTAATGATCCATATTTATGTTGCTGTCCGTGAAGATATTATGTCTCGCCAATCCATTATCAGCTCGATGATAAGTGGCTGGCGTAATTTTAAAGATGATGGAAAAGTCGAAGATATAAAAGACGACGATCGTTAATTAATCTGTCTTTATGATACATATCGGCTATTTGTTGCTTAACATCCTACTGAATGTAATGAGTAACATTTAGCCGACTTTAATTACTTCTAAATTGAACAAGGCTATATCATGAAAAAGAACGTTATAAATACATTATTAATAACATCATTATTTGCTAGTTCAGGCATTCTACTAGCGGGTTCAAATAACGGTTATACAACGGCAGCTAATGTCTATTCAGGTTCGTCCTCTCAAGGATGGTATGGAGGTGGCGTCCAATATTGGTTAGCAACATGGCAACAGGAAAAAATAGCTGCTGCTGCGACAGCGGAACCTGTAACAGACGAAATCATACCAGCATCAATTGAAAAAGAGCCCGTTTCTACAGAACCCATGGATGCCGAATCCAGCCAGTAGTTATGAAGTGTATGCTCCGAAAAATAAACCACTTGAATTCAACAGGTCATTGCAACACATTAATAAAACCACAATAATAAAGTTGGTGTGATATCGGGCTTAATGAATGAACAGAAGAAAGCTCTAGAAACAAAAAAAATCGAATGAACGCAGTAAATTCAAAGGGCGAACCCCAGCCCTAAAATAAAATCGTATTCAAAAATAACTACACTAAACCTTGATCTCCAAGCAATAGGAACTTAAAATACCTTTGTTTTGTCTTACATACGATACTTAAATCATTAAGGAGCTTTTCATGCAATTAAATAGTACAGTTATTCGTTCAGAAGAATCGATCTTTCAAACCAATAAAGTCATAAAAAATACCTATATGCTGCTATCAATGACGCTTATTTTTAGTGCCATTGCAGCATACATCAGTATGGCTATGGGCACGGGGTTTGGTATGGCACTTGTTGCTAATATTGTTGCCATCGCTTTACTGTGGTTTGTCTTACCTAAAACAGCAAATTCTGCAACAGGTATTCCTGTTATCTTTGCTTTTACCGGTTTACTCGGTTTTGGTTTAGGACCAATTATTGCGCGCTACCTTGCTATGGACCCATCAATTGTAATGACCGCAATGGGCGGAACAGGTGCTATCTTTATTGCTTTATCAGGCTATGCAATTACTACTAAGAAAGATTTTAGTTTTATGGGTGGGTTTTTAGCCGTAGGTCTATTTGTTCTAATCGGTGTAATGATTTTAAACCTTTTCTTACAAATACCCGTACTATCTTTAGCCTTAAGTGGCGGCATTGTACTGGTAATGAGCGGCTTAATTTTATACCAAACATCAGCTATTATTAACGGCGGTGAGACAAATTACATTATGGCTACTGCCAGTCTGTTTTTATCTATATTGAACTTATTCACCTCTTTACTGCACATCTTAGGTGCTCTTTCTGGCGATGATTAATTCTCACGGAAACATAATATAATAAGCCGTTTTAGTTTATTACTAAAACGGCTTTTTTATAGGATACATACCCAAAATACGTGAAGTTGCAGATTTCAGCAAGAGAAGAAGCACGAACGCCAGCGCCGCGTTACAATGTTTGACAAGGACTAGTCATTTATGTCCATGGATGGACGGTATGCAAAAAATGCAGGAGCATATTTTTTGTGCCTTCACATTGCGCCTTGCTCTGACGTTCGTGCTAAACTCTGAAACCTGCAACTTCACGTAATTTGGGTATTAATAATGGATTGGTTACAAATAACACAAGCTTTATTCTTAGCTGCAATGATGGTCTTTATTTTTCCAATGGTGAAACGGGCATTGAAAAACCCAAGTGAATCTAAAGGAAACTGGGGTTCAATTATCATGCCTTTAATAATAGTAATTGCTATCGTCGCACTACTTATCAGTATGGTTCGTTAGCTAAGCTCTGTTCTGGATACGAAGAAAGCCTGAATAATTCTAAAAACTTAGTCATTGCTCCTTCGGTTACTACGTTTCCGCATGCTGCTGGCGGGAATCTTAGTAGTTAGCTCACAGATTCCGGCTAAAAATCCTACCGGAATGAGGAAAAAAAACTAAACTCACTTATCCGAAGTTCGGGTTAATTAGTTTCTTTTCGACCTATCTTGAATTATTTGATAGATCACACCATCACGAAAGATTACATAAGTTCTAAAACGTCCGTAGTCCTTGAATGTCCACCGTTCCATTTCATAAGTCTGGATTGATACATAATGAAGACCATAATATCCTCTGTTATATATTTCAAACGATTGTAAATAATGTTCTACTTCATCGGCTTTCTGGCTGGCTGGGCACAACTTACTTACTTCATTAATTGTCATTTCAGGATGCAGTAATCTCGTCCCACAGCGATAAGAATCCACCCGTTCTTGACCTTCTGGCAATCTTGATCGTGCTAAAGGAATCGTTTGTTGGTTTTCATCGTAACAATTCAACAAAGCCCGTTCGCCCACTACGCTACGGCAAGCATTATTATTGTAATAAGTCGTTGATAATACGATTGGTGACAAGAGCAAGCCAGTCAAAAACAATAATGTTTTTTCTATTCTAGCTAATCGTCTTTTACTATTATTCATACAGTAATAGACATACCTTATCGAAAACAGTTCATCTACTTGAAGATGCAGGATTTCAGCAAGAGAAGAAGCCATACTATTCTAGGCATAAAGGCGCAGAATTAGTCATTCTAATTTAAGACTTTATAACGACGAAGAGTGTGGCTTATCCTCTTGCCCTACGGGAGATTATCACGAATGTCAGCGCTGCGTTACAACGTTTGACAAGGACTAGTC
>NVWQ02000057.1 GCA_002733715.2 Methylophaga sp. | reverse complement strand
TAACTCAGTTTATTTTTCGGGGGGATTACAGTCAAAACCTTTTGTACCAGTTTCCCTTCTCTAAGCATGGCAATTTCGTGCTCAAGTTGCTCATTAAGAGTAGTTAGTGAGACTACAATATTCGTCAGCTTCTCATTTTCCAATGTTAGGCGCTTGATGCGTTTTGAATCAGATTCTCTAGTTTTCTTTGTCTTAGGTTTATCAACTGGACTTGCATTAATTTCAGCGTAAGCCCTTATTTCACTATGAAGGTCTGGATAACGCTCTCTTCTCAAGCTCATAGGTTTCATATCAGCCTCTTTAGCTACGTTTGAGAGAGTGACAGACGTCCCTTTAGGAAGGATATTAGATTCGCCATTTTTGAGCCGCTCAAAGGCTGCTCTCATTTCAGATTCAACACTTTTAGGACGTGGCATGGAAATACACCTCAATTGCTTCATTTTCGTGTTTAAGTTTGGAGTGCCGAGGGCTATCTTCCGATAGGTTCTTTAACTGATCTGCGTTACTATCTTGTAGACATTTAAGTCTCTCACCGTTCTTTTTCTTAAACACAGCATCTTTGCACGGGCCATTGCTATCGACACCAGCACAATGCACCGCAGACTCTACACCGCCGTATTCGCAGCTATTAGTCATGCAAAACCCGAGAAGAGTTGGTCTTGCTGTAATCTGGCCATTCTTTACAAGCGCTTCCAGCTTCTTGTGCTCACCTTCTTTTATAAGTTTTAGGATATCAACGCTCATTAGGTTTTTGCATGTTGCGTAAACAGTATTACCCAAGCTGTTTTCAGTAATTTCAACTAGATTACGAACCGTTGTGAGATAGCTTTCTGCCACAACCATTTGAGTTGCCATATTATTGACTCGAAGGCGCGTGTAATTACGCCCATAGTAATAGCTTTGTTGTAAGGTTTTATGCTTCATCATCCATTGAATCACCCGCTCAGGCACGTCTGAGGCGAACAGGTTGACGGACAATGTACGTCGCAATTGGTGGGCATTAAAAGACCAAATTCCACCAACCTCAAACCATGGTTTTTCTTTCAAAGTTGGCGTGAGTTGATAGGCAATATTATAGTCCTCTTGCGTAATCACGAGTTTTTCTGCATCGAAGACAATCGAGTTAGTTTTTACAACCATACCCAAGTCCCATTGTAATGCATTGATAGAAGTAGTACCTGAACCCCAATACTCTATCTTGCCGGTCATAAGATATGGGTTGCTTTGGATTTCGGGATCAATAGATTCGAAAGTCGTATTTAGGCGTAGGCGGCTGAGGTCATTAAGGATTTTAACAGCTCTTCCAACCGACATCGGTACAACCCAGCGTGCATCACTGTCAGGGTCTGTTTTTGTGGTTTCACCGACCAATAGCCCTACTTTGCCAAGCATAGGGTCTTCGTCTATTTGAAAACAGTCTGAGCGCAAAGATAACCCCTCATTCCTACGCTGAATACTGTGTGCCAAGATAAACGTGAATGCGCAATCTCGCACTAGAGTTACGTAGGTTGAAAGAGCATGTAGATCATAACGTTGACTTGGTATATAACCAACCCAGCGATTTAAAAGCTCCGCTACACCAAAGTCTTTAAAAAACGTCTTAGCACCTCCCGGATAAACTCGCCTTGGCTTTCGAGAAGGATTATTACTGTTGTCGGTCTGCCGCTCAGGATCAATGAACGGACTTTTTTGTGTAAACTCTTGCTCTATATTGTATTTATATGCCTCATAAATCCAAACCCAAGCATTCGTTAAGGCATCTTGATGCTGTTCAAATGAGTCCATCACTTGTTCGGCTGACTGAATTAATGTCATCCAAATACGCGGCGGTATGTAAGCGTTCTGTGTCGGAATGTGCGAGATTTGAAGTTTGGCCAATTGCTCAATAAAAGCAGTATCAGCGATTTTCCATCCCAGAACACCTTCTGCTCTCAATAATGCATTGAGGTGTTGAATTAATTTATTGTGCTGGGCAGGCTTAATAGTATTTATGATATCGTTTGCTAATCGTGGAAAGCGGTATATATGATCAATGGTTATGCTGTGATAATCTGCAATTTTACAGAGCTTGCTAAAGATTGTGAACCCCCCTTTCAGTGAAATTATCTTGCCGGGGAAAAGTGGCATGTGATACAGATGTACAAACATCAATTGCTTGAGTCGATAATTGTTCTCAAGCGTCAGCTCCTGCCTGCCAAAGTTAAAACCGGAACAACCATAAGATTTGAAATTCCAGTAGTCATCGGTATAACGTGAAAGCGGGTTTCCATCTTTGTCTGTGGAAACAAAAAAATCATCTGGCGGTGGGAAGGTTGGTGGTTTGTAGTTGGCAAGTTGTGATGCATCTTGTGCTGACCCAAAGTTGCCACAAAAGCGTAAGACGGGCTTGTTCATGCCGGCTCCCAAAAGTTAATGATATTTTTCCATGTCGGGTGATAACTACCTTCTTCAATGCGAATAAATGCCTCTTCAGCCCATTGGTTGGACTGCACGTTAAGGTTTTTAAAGGCCTCGAGTTTCTCAGTCAGGCGAGTAACAACCAGGTCGGCAGGAACCTCACGTTTTATCGGTTGAGCTGCCTCAATCAGTTTTAGGTGCCGAAAAGACGCTAACGACCACACGTAATCCTCTGATTCAATGTCACGATGACTTTTACACCAAAGACAGCCAGATTCGTTTATACAGTTAGGGCTGATAACATCAGTGGGTTTATCTACCGTTGGTTCGGGCTGCCCGTCACAACCACTGTTTATCAAGCTAAAAGGTTTTTTATTCCAGAAATGTGTCAGTGCTGTCATAGCTCGTTGCTGTGAAGGTCTCTCGTAATTCTTACCAAAGGTTTCTTTAGCGTGCTGGGACATCTCAGCGCTGATATTTGGATCACCAATCATACGATCAAGAAAGTTTGCACGGGTATTACGAGTTATCCTTGGGGGAATCCAAGGGACCCCATCACGTTCAACTAAACGTTTAAGACGTGAGTAATTCAAAGTTCCTTTATTTTTACTGCTCTTATAGGCAAGGGGGAAAAGGTAAGGAATATCGGGATAAAAGTGATCGATAAAAGCGATGAGACTTTTAAACTGCTCTTTGTATTGCTTGTATATTGTAAATTTGACAGGCCCTTGTTTACGGCCTTTACGCTGTGACACCAGCCAATCGCTATTACCTTGTAACTTATAGGTGAAGCCTTTACGTTCGATCTTAAGAATCTGTGATACGTTCATTCCTGTCTGGTAGACAAAGATAACAAACTCAGCCAGAAGTCGAAGCCTGATCAAGCTACCGCGCCATTTATTTAAGGTATTGGTTGGCGAACAAATAGCTTTAGCCCTGTTCGAAGTTTGCTTTTCTTTGTGATTGAGCATATTCACTAATCCCAAAGGCATCTCAATTGTTTGCGTTGCGCCATCAGGCTTGAGCGTGACTACCGTGATTGGTAATCGGTCGTAGATTGCTTTAATCGTTATAGCATTAGCAATATCCACACAATAATGGCCAAGGATTTGTGAATTCCCTAGATGCTGTTTTTCTGCTGCAGGACTGACAGAGGTCTTACGAGGCGCATGATATGACTTGATAACCCTAGAGAAATATTTAAACTGTTCATGGGGAGCGCGATTTAAAATATTGGAAAAAACCTGAGATAAACGGAAAACGGCTCGGTAAGCCGAAATAGGTTTTATCTCCTTTTTCCCCCACGCTCTGAGGTAGTTATATTCATCGTATCTAAAAAAAGCAGCCTCTAATATTTCTTCATTCAATGATAGAGGGACAGTGTTCTTATCAACCCATTTAATGAAAACATTCATATCAGAAGCATAAGAGTTGACTGTGGCATCCGATGATCCGCGAGTAACTTCGAGATTAAAGTGATCCTTAACTGCTTCGATAAATAGTAAACGTTCATCAATCGCGCCATGCCATGTTTCATCCGTAGCGTCTCGATAAAACCACCTTGCATCTGTCGCAGCGCCACCTCTGATCAGCCAACGACTGAGATCAGTCCATGAGCCTTCTGTATTCTTAATTATTAGATAGGTAGGTTTTTGCACAGTATCTCCCAGCATTACAAAAAGTTTGGACCTAAGAACTGCCTGATAAATTCATCGTTGGCTTTTTGCGCGGCTTTGGATTTTTTCAAGAACTTGATGTATGTCCAGCTTGTGCTTTCATTTTTATGCATAAGCCAATCACGAACGTGTTCAATTGCATAGCTATCACCATACTTCATGAACTCACGCGCTAATTCAGTGCCACAGGTAGCTCTTGATTGATGGAATTTCAGATCGTGAAATTGTGTTAAACCGTCACGGATTAACGCCTTTCTAAAATCAGATATAGCTGTATTTATACTTCCTTCACCATATGGCTTGCCGTCTTTTGTAAGAAACACTAATGATTTGTTTTCGTTTAATGCCTTCGCTTGCCTTTCTAGTCGAGTAAAATTGGTTTCGGCGTAATCAAGGATAAAGTCATATACCGGCTTTAAGAAACGCAGATAGCCATGTACACCAAACTTAGTTTCGATACCCGTACCGGGTCCGGCAGCAATGAGCATAATCCGTGAGTCAGTCTTGTCTGGCATGGCGTTCTTAATATTTTCAATGCGGATTGTTCGAATAGATCCAACTCGTGCACCAGTAAAGAAACCAAGACAAAAAAAAGCATGTAAAACTATATTCTGATCGCTAGGGTTGTCTTTGAGATAATTTAACAAGGCATCACGATCTCCGACAGAAAGAGGTAAAAGTCCACTTTCAACAGCATTGATGTTAGATTTTCTATATGGGATTCTTAAGTTCGTGGTCCATACGGCTGCAGTGCGCTGAAAGCCTGTTGAGTTAAAAAATGTGACTGCGACTTGTTGGTCGTCCCACATTTTCACCTGCTTGTCGATTAGGCCGCGAGCTTTGACCCATTTATAGAAGTTAACAACAGCATTCATTCTTCTCGAAGGCACTCCGCTAATTCCGCTTGCTGAATAAATCAGGTAGCCACGGAAACGATCTAAACAGCGCTCCTCTATTTTGATTGGAAAATGCAACCAATGAATATTATTTTCTTCCAGCCAGTCAGCGTAAGCCATCAAATCATAGGCATTGCTACGAATCGAGGTAGATTTACTCCTTTTCTCTGATAAATAAATGAGAGCTTCCATCCATGGCTCTCCGTCTGACCAAAATATCGAATATTTAGTTTTAGGCTTGCGGGATTCATCTAGGATCCATTCTCCGTTTGTACGTATATATGGCTGAGCTGGATAGGAATGAACATGAGCCATTTAGTAATACCTATTTTCAGATGTATATGTCAGGTATTATTTAACTAATGTGTAGTTTTGTCAATAGCTCAACTAACGTGTAAGATAGATGCCTTGCCAAATACCTAAGTCACATCGCCCATTGCTTACTGGCACGGTTAAATCAGGATTAGTCAACACCGTGCGGATATGAGCGCTCATATCATCTGGGCCTTCATCTTGATGCAAAAACATCGGGTCACCATCTGGCACAATGTGTTGCATATAAGTTTCTAAATCTACACGCACATCAGGATCGGCATTTTCACATAACATAAGTGATGCACTAGTGTGTTGTACAAAAATATGGCATGTGCCGATCTTAATGCCTGATTGCTGTACCAGTTGTTGAATTTCTGCGGTGATATTAGTCGTGCTTCGGCCCTTTGTAGTGTAATTCAGGGTTTGTTGGTAAACCATCAGTTTAGTCCTTGTTCAAAGTGTGATTTTGCTTTGCCTGATTTAATAACATTTCGCACATGATCTGCCGCTATTTGAGCAGAGTTTTGCAAGCCAAAATATGATAATGCCATCGCCGCGCCCAGCACTAAACTATCAAATGCCACGCCTGTTTGACCATCCAACGCTTGCAAGCCTAATGCTAATGTTTCTTCGGCGGTGACTTGTTCAGAATGTTGAGGCAAAACACCACGCGTATCTTGCTCAATGCCAAATTCATTGGGCGAAACCGGATAAGCTTGCGCTTCACCTGCTTGCTCACTAAAGCAATTTGATGTTTCGCGTAAGGTCGGCAATACGCCGCCTTCTATGCCCCGAACCATCAATGTAGCTGTAAAACCAGCTTGTTGTGCTAACCACGCTAAAACTGGCGGATAGGCTTTATGTACAAAACCAATTTGAAGGTATGTTTTTTTAGCTTTAATAGGCATCACAAGCTTTTCAAGTGTGGCTAAACTAGGTCGTTTTATTATGCGAGTTCTTAAATCTTGCAAGGCGTATAAACTAGGTGTCGCTCGAGCTTGATCTAAATATGCCCAACCAAGCGTCGAATCATTAACTCGCTCTGTAGCTTGAGCAGTAGAAAGTTGTGTCGACACACCTGCCTGCTCCAAAACCTGTGAGTGTGTGATTCCAAATTTGGGGCCCATTTCTTTGACGCCCTGGGTAATGGTCGCTAAGCCAGATGCCGCCAAAACAGCAGGTAAAAAAGCAGCTATTGGGCAGTGTCGGTTATACCCATTAAAAGGATCTGACAGTATTAACAACTCATCTACTTTGGATGAGGTTTGCATCGTTACTAATTGAATTGATTCTAAAATAGCAGAATTTTCTTCATCAGTCTCACGTTTCATTCGTAAGGCAATAAAGAAAATGGCTGCTTGTACAGGATCTGCCTTACCAGCCAATATTTCGTCCATAGCAAGCCGTGCTTCTTGCTCTGTTAAGTCTTTACTTAAATGTGGACCTGTGGCTATTTTTTTAATCGCTTCTGCTAATGCTGTCATTTCTCACCTCCCATCATAAGCACCAATTCATCACCCCCAATATCTATTATCGAGAGCTCATAAACTCCCGCTAAAATCATGCGGGAGTGATGGGGGTTTTTTACTGTCATGCCAACCACTCAATTAATGTCGCTTCATCAACGACGGTAATTTCTAATTTTTCAGCTTTCGTTAACTTTGAACCAGCATCTCTCCCCGCTACTACAAAATCAGTTTTCTTCGATACACTACCTGAAACTTTTGCACCTAATGCCAATAATTTTTCTTTTGCTTCACTACGCGACATTTTTTCTAATGTTCCGGTCAAAACTATTGTTTTGCCACTTAACGCTGAGTCAGCGGCAATTTTCTTTTCTTCTGGCCAATTGATTCCAGCAGCAAGCAATCTGTCTATAACTTCCTGGTTATGTTCTTGTTGGAAGAAAGTGACTATGTGATGCGCGACGATAGGGCCTACATCTTCAATCTCAATAAGGGATTCTTCATCTGCTAATTTTAATGCACTTAGCGTTAAGAAATGGTTCGCTAATGAACGCGTAGTGGCTTCACCTGCTTCACGTATGCCTAATGAATAAAGGAATCGAGCAAATTTTGTCTGTTTCGCCACCTGCAATGCATCCACTAAATTAACAGCTGACTTTTCTCCCATACGTTCTAGGTTTGACAATTGCTCTACCGTTAATTGAAATAAATCTGCCGGATCATTAATTAAACCTTCATCCACCAGCTGCTCAACTAATTTATCGCCGAGCCCGTCCACATCCATCCCTTTTCGTGATGCGAAATGTTTTATTGCTTCTTTGCGTTGTGCAGGGCAATACAGACCCCCACTACAGCGTGCCACCGCATTGCCTTCTACACGCTCAACGTCAGACTGACATACTGGGCATTGTGTTGGCATTACAAAAGCACGTGCATTATCAGGACGTTTAGATAGCACAACCTGCACTACTTCAGGGATCACATCACCGGCACGGCGAACAATCACCGTATCCCCTACTCGCACATCTTTGCGTTCAATTTCATCTTGATTATGTAGAGTGGCATTACTGACCGTTACACCACCTACAAAAACTGGCTGTAAGCGTGCAACCGGGGTTAAAGCACCTGTGCGACCTACTTGGATCACAATATCTTCAACCACTGTCATTTCTTGTTGGGCAGGAAATTTATGTGCAATTGCCCAGCGTGGCGCGCGTGAAACAAACCCAAGACGCTCTTGCAAAACAATATTATCAACTTTAAGTACAACGCCATCGATATCATAATCTAAGCTCTCACGTCTCTCACCTATTTGCTTTATATATTCAAGACAACCCTGTACACCTTTAACCACTTGTAATTCTGGTGAAATACGGCAACCCCACTCTGCAATTTGTTTCATTGCTTGCGAATGGCTTGTCGGTTTATCCATACCTTGAATCTCACCTAGGCCATAGCAATATATTTCTAAAGGTCTGCTAGCTGTGATCTTTGAATCTAATTGCCGTAATGCCCCGGCTGCAGCATTACGAGGATTAACAAATGGTTTCTTTTGTTCAGCGATCTGTTGCACATTTAAAGCCTCAAAACCGGCTTTTGGCATAAATATTTCACCACGAATTTCAATTACATCTGGCAAATTATCACCGGTCAGTCTTAAAGGAATAGTACCTATAGTTCGCACATTAGCAGTAACATCTTCTCCCACAGCCCCATCGCCACGTGTTGCAGCATGTACGAGTACGCCTTGTTCATAGCGTAGGCTAATCGCTAGGCCATCAAGCTTAGGTTCGGCGGCATAAAGCTGTGTATCAGAAGTATTCAGCCAATCTCGCACCCGCTGATCAAATGCCTCAAGTTCAGCACTATCAAATACATTATCAAGTGATAACATTGGCAATACATGTGTTATTTGGCTGAATTTATCTAAGGCTTTGCCACCCACTCGCTGCGTGGGTGAATCAGCTGTCAGTAACGCAGGATTATCTGATTCAATTTGTTTTAACTCTTTAAACAGACGGTCATATTCTGAATCTGTCACCTCAGGTTCATCGGTAACATAATACAAATGATTATATTTATTAAGTAAGTCGCGCAACTCGCCTGCTCGCGACGCTAGATCATTCGGTATAGACATGTGCATCCTGACTTGTTGAGTGCATTGAAAAGTTGTGGCTTAAAACCCGGCTACGCATGGCTTCAATCATTTCTTCTGTGACGGCTTGGCGTGATTCATCACATAAAATACCATTCAATTTTTCTGTCAGCTTGCGTGATGTTTCTAATAAATGATCAAACAGTGTTAAGCCATTAATTGGGCTAGGAAGTTTGGCAAATACCAATATGCCTGGCGTGGTCATTGAACTAATGTTTTGCATATCAAACTTGCCCCGTGCCACAACGTTAGCGGCACTAAACATGGGGGTTTTTTGCTTTGTTAGCTGATGAAACAATTGCATTTCACCATAATGGAACTGCTCACTTTCTAATACCAGTTTTATATCTTCACCAGAAAAGGTATGCTCTTGTTCAGCCATAATAGTAAACGCAATCACCATGTCCCAGTCATTCACAATACTAATGGCAGGTTCAGGCTCCGCCGCTATTTCTATATCAGTATCAATTTCATCATTAGCTTTGAAGTGAATTTCACCCTGTTGCGCCGCACTTTCAGCCGGCGTTGCAACTTCTTGTTTTGCTTGCTGAGATAAACTAACGTTGGGTTCACTATCGATGCCCGTATCAATAATATGCTGTGTCATTTCTTGTTCTAAAACAGCACTAAACGCATTTTCTTTATCAAGCTCAGGTTCTACACGCGCAGCCTGCTCTGACAAGCTATTTTGCTTCTGTTGCCGTGTGCTACGCATCGCATACCAAACAACGCCAGCAAAAGCGGCAATAACAACAATAAAAATAATTATAATTTCTAACACCAAGTAGCCTTATAATATGTCTAAATTTTAGTAATTTGAGAGTTCATCATGTCCACAAAACCAAGCAAACAATTAGATACTTTCGACAATGCAATCCCTGAACGTGATTATACCATTCACATCGAGACAGCTGAATTTACTTGTCTATGTCCAATGACAGGTCAACCGGATTTTGCCACCATTAAAATTGACTATGTGCCCGATCTTAAATGTGTCGAATTAAAATCATTCAAATTGTATATGTGGACTTATCGTGAAGAAGGCGCATTTCATGAAAAAGTGACTAATCAAATTTTAGATGACTTAGTCGCAGCAACCAATCCACGTTTTATGCGTGTTACGGGCATCTTTAATGTTCGTGGCGGTGTTTATACAAATGTTGTGGCAGAACATAGAAAAGAAGGTTGGGTTGCGCCAACGCCTGTTGTTTTACCTTAAAAATGATCCCGTCATTGATCCTTCGGTTACTACGTTTCGGAAGCTTTATAATTGTTCGTCATTCCGGTAGCTTGTAGCCGGAATCTAGAAGCTCATAGATGAAAATTAACTAAATGAAACAACCCGCGTCTATATGCTGGCTAATAAGAAGAATGGCACATTGTATCTAGGCGTAACTCCAAACCTAGTTAAACGTGTATGGGAACATAAAAATAATGCCGCAGAAGGCTTTAGCCAAAAATATCATACGTATAATTTAGTTTGGTTTGAAATTTATGAAAATATGGAATCAGCTATATCTCGTGAGAAAACATTAAAGAAATGGCATCGAGACTGGAAAATACAACTCATTGAAAAAGAAAATAATGGATGGTTAGATTTATATTCAAATATTTGTTGATTCGCTGTAGATTCCGGCTACAAGCTACCGGAATGACGAATGGTTGCGGCTGCAATCATGAGTAACGCCTATATTGGCATTGATCTTGGCACCTCAGGGTGTCGAGTGATCGCCATTGATGAACAATCTAATATCATTGCCAGCGATCAACAAGCACTGTTCATCCCGACTACTATTCCACCCAAATCAGAACAAGATCCTGATTATCAATGGCAAGTAGTCTTGCAAATCTTAACTCAAGTAATTTCACAATGCCGCGATTATAAGGTTCGGTCGATTGCTGTAGATGCTACCTCTGGCTCCATATTACTAACGGATAGTTTGGGACAACCACTTAGTCCTATCTTGATGTATAACGATGCAAGAGCGATTGAGCAAAGCAAACTGATTGCCAACATCGCCCCAAAAGAATCAGGCGCTCATGGTAGCTCAAGTGGTTTGGCAAAACTACTTTATCTACAACAACACACTGTGTTACCAGCCGATACACAATTATTACATCAAGCTGACTGGATTAATTTTAAACTCGGTGCACCATTAGGTATTAGCGATCACAACAATGCATTAAAAACGGGTTATGATCCTGTTGAACAATGTTGGCCACAATGGGTAGACACACTCACAAATGCCTCATTATTACCAAAGGTCCTTGCTCCGGGAACGGTAATAGGCAGGCTATCAGAATCATTATGCCGTAGCCTAAAGCTAAGCAATATTCCAAAAATTGTCGCGGGCACAACAGACAGCATCGCGGGCTTACTCGCCACAGGTGCAAAGAATATTGGTGATGCGGTGACGTCATTAGGCTCAACATTGGTAGTAAAACTGATTAGTGATAAACCTCTTTTCATCCCTGAACAAGGCATTTATAGCCATCGTTTGGGTGATAAATGGCTGGTGGGTGGTGCATCAAATACAGGTGGTGCAGTGCTTAAATATTATTTCGATAAGCACAAGCTAGAGAATCTAAGTGAGAAAATAACACTGGATGCGACACCTGCTGATTATTATCCACTGCTAAGCGCTGGTGAACGCTTTCCCATCAACGCTCCAAAACTACAACCCAGACTATCACCTCGCCCAAAAAGTGATGTTGAGTTTCTACATGGTATGCTCACTGGTATAGCAAAAATTGAACAACAGGCTTATGATTGCCTGCAACAGGCTGGCGCAACGCCAATCACATCAATTAGAACGGTCGGAGGCGGCGCAGTTAACAAGACTTGGCAATCTATACGCCAACAGTACATTACCGTACCCTTTATTACACCTAACTATACTGAAGCAGCCTACGGCGCTGCATTATTAGCCAAAGGAAACATTTAATCGTGAGTGAGTTATTTAAAGGCGCAAGCTATCTATTAAAAGGCTTCGGCTTAATTCACAAAAAAGGCATTCGTCGATTTGCTTATATTCCCATGGCAATTAACACCGTATTATTCAGTTTTGCCATTTGGTTAGGATTCACCAAATTCGATCAATGGATCAACAATTTTATTCCGACATGGCTTCCCGAGTGGCTTTTGGATTGGGTTATGTGGATTATTTGGCCATTATTCGCAGGTTTATTGACTTTAATTGTCTTTTTCAGCTTTTCAATTATTGCCAATCTACTCGCCGCCCCGTTTAATGGTGTATTAGCTGAAGCCGTTGAAATAAAATTATTAGGGGAAACACCACCCGACCTATCATGGAAAGAGATTTTAAAAGATGCTCCAAAATTAATTTGGAATGAAATACGTAAGTTGATGTATGTCTTAATATGGATGGTGCCACTGTTCATATTCTCATGGATACCCGTTGTTAATATTATCGCGCCACTATTATGGATAGCCTTTTCCAGCTGGATGTTAGCACTTGATTATCATGATTATCCTATGGGAAATCATCAATTAAAATTTCCTCAGCAACGTGCATTATTACGACAGAAACGTTCACTGGCACTTGGGTTTGGTCTAGCAACACTCGGCGCCACTATGATTCCTTTTGTGAACTTTTTG
>NVWQ02000002.1 GCA_002733715.2 Methylophaga sp. | reverse complement strand
GCCGCCTACACCTTGCAAGAAATGCTAACCGTTAAGTCTGATGATGTGAATGGCCGTACCAAAATGTATAAAAGCATTGTGGATGGTGATCATCGGATGGATCCTGGTATGCCGGAATCCTTCAACGTATTGTTGAAAGAAATTCGTTCGCTAGGTATCAACATCGAACTAGAAGAGCGATAAGCTGCTCTTTGAGCTTTTAGACATGATGGTGTAGCACTTGTCAGTGCAAGTGTTACACCTTTGCAATTGACTCCGCTGGGAGAGAAATGTGAAAGATTTATTAAAGTTTCTTAAACAACAACACAAGTCCGAAGAATTCGATAATATTCGAATTGGCCTTGCGTCGCCGGATATGATCCGTTCTTGGTCATTTGGTGAAGTTAAGAAACCAGAAACAATTAACTACCGTACTTTAAAACCCGAACGTGACGGCTTGTTCTGTGCACGTATTTTTGGTCCTGTAAAAGATTACGAATGTTTATGTGGTAAATATAAACGCCTTAAGCACCGTGGTGTTATTTGTGAAAAATGTGGGGTAGAAGTTACCTTAACTAAAGTACGTCGTGAGCGTATGGGTCACATTGACTTGGCTAGTCCAGTCGCACATATCTGGTTCTTGAAATCATTACCGTCCCGTATAGGTTTGATGTTAGACATGACCTTACGTGATATTGAGCGTGTGCTTTATTTTGAGTCATATGTGGTATCTGAACCTGGAATGACCACGCTTGAGCGCAGCCAACTTCTAACTGAAGAAGAATATTTGGATGCACTTGAAGAGCACGGTGACGAGTTTGAAGCAAAAATGGGTGCCGAAGCAGTATATGAATTGCTTAAGGCGCTAGACGTTGATGCTGATGTTCTTTCTATGCGTGAAGAGTTGCCTTCTATTAACTCAGAAACCAAACGTAAGAAAATCACTAAACGTTTGAAACTATTAGAGTCTTTCCAATTATCAGGGAACAAACCTGAGTGGATGATTTTAACCATTCTGCCTGTGTTACCACCTGATTTGCGTCCTTTGGTACCACTAGATGGCGGTCGTTTTGCGACGTCTGATTTGAACGATTTATACCGTCGTGTTATCAACCGTAACAACCGATTGAAGCGCCTTCTCGATCTTGCTGCTCCAGACATTATTGTACGTAACGAAAAACGTATGTTGCAAGAAGCCGTTGATGCCTTGCTAGATAATGGTCGTCGTGGACGAGCAATAACAGGTTCTAATAAACGTCCTCTTAAATCTTTGGCTGATATGATCAAAGGTAAACAAGGTCGTTTCCGTCAAAACTTACTCGGTAAGCGTGTTGATTACTCAGGTCGTTCTGTAATCGTAGTTGGACCGTACTTGAAATTACACCAATGTGGTCTTCCTAAGAAAATGGCCTTGGAGTTATTCAAACCATTCATCTACGGTAAATTAGAACGTGCAGGTTTAGCAACGACAATCAAAGCTGCTAAGAAAATGGTTGAACGCGAAGGTCCTGAAGTGTGGGATATTCTTGCTGACGTAATTCGCGAACATCCAATTATGTTAAACCGTGCACCGACATTGCATAGACTAGGTATCCAAGCATTTGAACCGTTATTGATTGAAGGTAAAGCGATCCAGCTGCATCCTCTAGTTTGTAGTGCATTTAATGCCGATTTCGATGGTGACCAAATGGCAGTACACGTGCCCTTGTCTCTCGAGGCACAAATAGAAGCTCGCACATTAATGATGGCGACAAACAATATTTTGTCTCCCGCTAATGGTGAGCCAGTAATTGTTCCTTCACAAGATGTGGTATTAGGTCTGTATTACATGACACGTGAGCGTATCAATGAAAAAGGCGAGGGTATTAAATTTGCTGATTTATCTGAGCTAAAACGTGCCTATGATAATGGCGAGGCTTCAATTCACGCTAAAATCACTGTTCGCCTTGAAGAAACTGATATTACTTTGCCTGAAGTTGAACAAACACGTATTGTGCGGGTTGATACAACGGTAGGTAGAGCCATTTTATTCGATATCCTACCTAAAGGTTTACCGTTCTCAGTTGTTGACCGTACGATGACCAAAAAAGCGATCGGTGATCTAATTAATGTTTGTTATCGTCGACTAGGTTTGAAAGCAACTGTTATTTTTGCTGATCAATTAATGTATCTTGGTTTCACTCATGCCACAAAATCGGGTGCATCGGTTGGTATCGATGATATGGCTATTCCTGAAACTAAAGCAGAAATTCTTGCGGCAGCAGAAGCTGAAGTAGAGGAAATTGCAACACAGTATGCTTCTGGTTTGGTAACAGATGGTGAGCGCTATAATAAAATCATCGATATTTGGTCACGTACTAACGACCAAGTAGCTAACGCGATGATGGATGGTTTGGCTGCTGATACTGTTATTGATGCTGAAGGCAATGAAGTCCAACAACAATCGATGAACTCTATCTATATGATGGCCGATTCTGGAGCGCGTGGTAGTGCTGCTCAGATTCGTCAATTAGCAGGTATGCGTGGTTTGATGGCAAAACCAGATGGTTCTATCATCGAAACGCCGATCACCGCGAACTTCCGTGAAGGGCTAGACGTACTTCAATACTTTATCTCTACTCATGGTGCGCGTAAAGGTTTGGCCGATACCGCTTTGAAAACAGCAAACTCGGGTTATTTAACACGCCGTTTAGTTGATGTGTCTCAAGATTTAGTTATCGTAGAAGAAGATTGTGGTACTGACGTTGGTGTGAGTATGACGCCTATCATTGAAGGTGGTGACGTAGTTGAACCTCTAGGCGAACGTGTATTAGGTCGAGTAATTGCACGCGATGTGACTAAAGGTGATGACGATAATATCGTGCTTGCTAGAGGCACATTGATGGATGAAGATTTAGTTATCAAACTCGAAGAAGCGGGTATTGATGAAGTTATGGTGCGTTCTGCTATTACATGTAAATCACGCCACGGTGTGTGTGCATCATGTTACGGTCGAGATCTAGGTCGTGGCCATCAGATTAACGTAGGGGAAGCGGTAGGTGTTATTGCGGCTCAATCAATTGGTGAGCCAGGAACACAGCTTACTATGCGTACCTTCCATATTGGTGGAGCGGCATCTCGAACAGCGGCAGATAATAATGTTGCATTAAAATTCGCGGGTAATATTCGTTTCCATAATATTAAATCAGTTCAACACTCAAGTGGTAAGTTTGTTGCTGTGTCGCGATCAGGTGAATTGCATCTTATTGATGAAAATGGCCGTGAACGCGAGCGTTATAAAATTCCATATGGTGCTGAAATTACAGTGTCTGATAATGATGTTGTTGAATCTGGTCAAGTGGTTGCAATGTGGGACCCGCATACGCATCCAGTGGTGACTGAAGTAGCTGGACTGGTTCAATTGCAAGATTTGATTGAAGGTGTCACAGTCGATAAACATGTCGATGAAGTAACGGGCTTAACCAGTATGATTGTTCGTGATCCAAAGCAACGTGGTAGCGCAGCGAAAGATATGCGCCCAATGGTTAAATTGGTTGATGACAAGGGTGATGATTTGCTGCTTGTGGGAACAGAGATCCCGGCACAATACTTCTTACCAGGTGGTGCGATTGTTACCGTAATTGATAGCGGTGAAGTGGGTGTTGGTGATGTGCTAGCGCGTATTCCACAAGAAAGTAGTAAAACACGAGATATTACGGGTGGTCTACCACGAGTTGCAGACTTGTTTGAAGCACGTAAACCGAAAGATCCGGCACTAATGGCAGAGATTTCAGGAACGATCAGCTTTGGTAAAGAAACTAAAGGTAAGCAACGCTTAGTGATCACACCGAATGAAGGTGATGTTCATGAAGAGCTAATTCCAAAATGGCGTCATGTTTCAGTGTTTGAAGGTGAGCACATCGAAAAAGGTGAAATGTTGGTTGACGGACCAGAAGATCCACATGATATTTTACGTTTAAAGGGTATCTTGCCGCTAGCTAGTTATATGGCGACTGAAGTACAAGAAGTGTATCGCTTGCAAGGTGTAAAAATTAACGATAAACATATCGAAGTAATTGTGCGTCAAATGTTGCGTAAAGTTGAAATTGTTTCACCCGGAGATACTAAGTACCTTAGGGGCGAGCAAATTGAACACGATACGATATTGGGTGTGAATGATGATATGCGCGGCGAAGATAAGCTTGAAGCTACCTATACACATATGTTGTTAGGTATTACTAAAGCCTCACTTGCAACTGATTCATTTATCTCAGCAGCATCGTTCCAAGAAACAACTCGCGTATTAACAGACGCGGCTGTGACAGGAAAACGTGATCCTCTACGTGGTCTGAAAGAAAACGTTATTGTGGGTCGATTGATTCCTGCTGGAACAGGTTTGGCTTATCACAAAGAACGTCAACGTCAGCGTAAACTCAGGTTAGGCGGAGATAAGCCTGTTGTGAAAAAACAAAAAGTCGCTGTTGCATTAGATATAGTGGTTGATAATGAAAGTGAAAAATTAGAGAGTGCATCGGAATAGGAATTCTTTATAGAATTAAAGTAAAGATGGCTTGACGCGGGGTAGATATAAGTAGTAAAATCCCTCCTCTTTGTCGGGCTCTCACAGTGTGGGGGCCCGATTTTTACTGGTAAAGCGTACATATACTATGTCGCTACCGTATTAAATAGTTAAGGTTGTAAGTTTAATGGCAACAATAAATCAATTGGTTCGCAAACCAAGATTAAAGCAAAAGAAAAAGAACAATGTACCAGCGTTACAGGCTTGTCCTCAACGTCGCGGTGTATGTACTCGTGTTTATACAACAACACCTAAGAAACCAAACTCAGCAATGCGTAAAGTTGCTCGTGTTCGTTTAACAAATGGTTTCGAAGTAACATCATACATTGGTGGTGAAGGTCACAACCTGCAAGAGCATTCAGTTGTGCTGATTCGCGGTGGTCGTGTTAAAGATTTACCGGGTGTACGTTATCACACAGTACGTGGAGCGTTAGACACGTCAGGTGTGACTGAACGCCGTCAAGGTCGATCTAAGTACGGCGCCAAGCGTCCGAAATCATAAGAATTTAGGAAGAGAAGAACATGCCAAGAAGAAGAGTTGTTGCCAAACGTGAAGTATTACCTGATCCAAAGTTTTCAAACATTGGGTTGGCTAAATTTATCAACGTAATCATGAAAGATGGTAAAAAATCAATTGCTGAAAAAATTGCTTATGATGCATTAGATTCTGTAGCAGAAAGCAAAAGTGCTGATCACTTAGAAATCTTTCAGCAAGCATTAGATAATATTAGCCCAATGGTTGAGGTTAAATCTCGCCGTGTCGGTGGCGCTACTTACCAAGTTCCAGTTGAGGTTCGCCCATCACGTCGTGTTGCATTAGCAATGCGTTGGTTGGCAGACGCTGCACGAAAACGTGGTGAGAAATCAATGGCAATGCGTTTAGCTGGTGAGCTAGGCGATGCATTTGATGGTAAAGGATCAGCCGTTAAGAAGAAAGAAGATACACACAGAATGGCTGATGCCAACAAGGCGTTTTCTCACTTCCGTTTTTAAGTTTCATCTCAAGCTTTAGCTTGAGTCGATAGGCTGGATTACTGTTCAGCAACAATTTAGAAAATAGTTGCTCAGCTTGGCTGAGTAGTTAGCACGTTCTTTAACAATTTATTAGCTTGAGAGTACCTATAGTGGCACGAAGCACTCCTATTAATCGATACCGTAATATCGGCATCATGGCGCATATTGACGCGGGTAAAACCACGACAACTGAGCGCGTGCTGTTTTATACGGGAATATCGCACAAAATAGGTGAAGTCCATGACGGTACTGCAACAATGGATTGGATGGAACAGGAGCAAGAACGCGGAATTACAATTACCTCGGCTGCAACAACCTGTTTCTGGTCTGGAATGGATAAACAATTTCCACAACACCGAATCAATATTATTGATACGCCGGGTCACGTGGATTTCACAATCGAAGTTGAACGATCACTTCGGGTTCTTGATGGCGCCGTTGCTGTTTTTTGTGCAGTAGGTGGTGTTGAACCGCAATCAGAAACCGTCTGGCGACAAGCTAATAAATATCATGTACCTAGACTGGCATTCATTAATAAAATGGATCGCAGCGGTGCTGATTTTCCAAATGTTATAGAACAAATCAAAGCACGCTTAGGTGCAACCCCAGTTCCCATGCAATTACCCATCGGTGCCGAAGAAGAGTTCGAAGGCGTGGTTGATCTCGTTCGCATGAAAGCAATCTATTGGAATGAAGACGATCTGGGTGCTACATATGAAGCCCGCGACATCGCACCAGAGATGCTTGCAGAATGTGAATCATATCGTGAACAAATGGTTGAAGCTGCTGCTGAAGCAAATGAAGAATTGATGGATAAGTACCTTGAAGATGGTGTGCTTTCTGAACAAGAGATTAAGCAAGGTATTCGCCTGCAAACATTAGCGAACCAAATTGTACCTGCATTTTGTGGTTCAGCATTTAAGAATAAAGGTGTTCAAGCTATGCTTGATGCTGTTGTTGAATATATGCCTGCGCCGACAGATGTGCCCGCAATTACAGGTGTGTTAGATGATAAAGACGAAACAGTAGGCAGTCGCGAAGCAGATGATGATCAGCCTTTTGCTGCATTAGCATTTAAGATTGCCACTGATCCTTTTGTTGGAACACTTACTTTCTTCCGCGTTTATTCTGGTGTGCTAAAATCAGGTGATGCTGTCTATAACCCGGTGAGAGGCAAGAAAGAACGGATTGGTCGAATTGTTCAAATGCATAGTAATAGCCGTGAAGATATTACCGAAGTAAGAGCAGGAGATATTGCGGCAGCTATTGGATTAAAAGATACCAGAACGGGTGAGACTTTGTGTTCGATTGATGATGTGATAACGCTTGAGCGGATAGAGTTTCCTGAGCCTGTTATTTCAGTTGCAATTGAACCCAGAACGCAAGCCGATCAAGAAAAGATGGGTATTGCATTGGGTAAGCTAGCAAAAGAAGATCCTTCCTTTCGAGTTTCGACTGACGAAGAATCAGCTCAAACCATTATTGCTGGCATGGGTGAGTTGCACTTAGATATTATCGTTGACCGAATGAAGCGTGAGTTTTCAGTTGATGCCAACGTGGGTGCACCACAAGTGGCCTATAGAGAAACAATTGGCAAAACAGTTGAAGCGGAAGGAAAGTTCGTGCGCCAAAGTGGTGGAAAAGGTCAGTATGGACACGTGTGGTTGAAGTTGGAGCCACAAAAGTCAGGTGCCGGATATACCTTTGAAAATGCCATTGTAGGCGGATCTGTTCCGAGAGAGTTCATATCTTCTGTAGATAAAGGTATACAAGAGCAGATGAAAAGTGGTGTAATAGCCGGCTACCCGGTTGAGGATGTCAAGGTAACATTATTTGATGGCTCGTATCACGATGTAGATTCTAATGAAATGGCATTTAAAGTGGCTGGTTCGTTAGGGTTTAGAAATGGCGCATTAGAGGCAGATCCTGTTCTCCTAGAGCCAGTGATGAATATTGAGGTGGTAACCCCAGAAGACTATATGGGTGACGTGATGGGTGATTTAAACCGTCGACGTGGCCTAGTCAACGGTATGGAAGATGTAGCCAACGGCAAGGTGATTAATGCCGAGGTACCATTGGCCGAAATGTTCGGTTATGCAACAGATTTGCGCAGTGCAACGCAGGGTAGGGCAACATACTCAATGGAGTTTGCTCGTTATGCAGAAGCGCCAAAAAATGTAACTGATGCAGTTACAAGTAAAAGATAGTTTAATAGATAGTTAAGTGAATTTGACGGAGATATAGAAATGTCTAAAGAAAAGTTTGAACGG
>NVWQ02000056.1 GCA_002733715.2 Methylophaga sp. | reverse complement strand
TTTTCACTTTTCATAATATCTTCGGGTGTGCCACGAGCCACAATCTCACCACCATGCACACCCGCACCCGGGCCAATATCCAACACATAATCTGCCGCGCGGATCGCATCTTCATCATGCTCAACTACAATCACCGTATTCCCTAAATCACGTAATCGCGTTAGCGTGCCTAGCAGGCGTTCATTATCTCGTTGATGTAAACCGATTGAGGGTTCATCAAGAATATACATCACCCCCACCAGCCCAGCACCAATTTGACTAGCCAAACGGATCCGTTGTGCTTCACCACCTGATAGCGTATCGGCGCTACGGGCAAGCGTTAGATAATCCAAGCCCACATTCACTAAAAACTCTAGTCGTTTGGCAATTTCTGTGACAATTTTACTAGCGATCTCACCACGATTCCCGGGCAAGGTAAGCTCGTCAAAAAAATCTTTCGCTTCACCAATCGGCAGACTAGTCACATCCGGTAAATTGGTTTGATTCAAAAATACATGGCGAGCTTCTTGATTTAAGCGCGCGCCACTACAATCAGGGCAAGTTCGCACGGTGTGGTATTTGGCTAAATCTTCGCGCACGCTATTCGATTCTGTCTCATGATACCGCCTTTGTAGATTGGGAATAATGCCTTCAAAAGCATGTGCGCGTATCACGGTTCGTCCACGATCACTGATGTAATTAAAATCAATTTTGGTGCGCCCACTACCATATAACACTGCTTTTCGAGCCTGTTCAGATAAAGAGTCAAATGGCTTATTCATATCAAAATCATAATGTATCGCTAATGACTTAATCATTTGGTGATAATAGGCATTGCGGCGATCCCAGCCACGAATTGCCCCAGCGGTTAGGCTTAGTTCAGGGTGTGCCACCACGCGGGCAGGGTCTACAAATTGCTTCATCCCCAAGCCTTCGCATGTGCCACAGGCACCGGCTGGGTTGTTAAATGAAAACATTCTTGGTTCAAGTTCAACAATCGAATAGCCACAACTTGGACAAGAAAAACGAGAAGAAAATAAGGTACTATCTTTATCATCATCCATTGCCACAACACGTGCTACACCCTCGCTCATTTGCAATGCGGTTTCAAATGACTCAGCCAAACGTTGTTGCAAGTCTGGCCGCACTTTAAATCGATCCACCACCGCTTCAATAGTATGTTTTTTTCGTAATTCCAATTCAGGCGGGTTATCTAATTCAACCACCTTGCCATTTACTCTTGCCCGAACAAAACCTTGTACCTGTAAATTGGCCAGAATATCTTTGTGCTCGCCTTTGCGATCTTGTACTACAGGGGCTAACAACATCATCCGTGTGCCCTCTTCCATTGCCAACACAGTATCGACCATTTCACTCACCGTTTGCGCAGCTAGCGGCAGATCATGGGTAGGACAACGTGGCTCACCCGCACGCGCAAACAATAAGCGCAAATAATCGTAAATTTCGGTAATCGTGCCCACCGTTGAGCGCGGATTATGTGAAGTTGATTTTTGTTCTATCGAAATCGCTGGTGATAAACCTTCAATATGATCAACATCAGGTTTTTCCATCACCGATAAAAACTGGCGAGCATAAGCAGACAATGATTCTACATATCGACGCTGCCCTTCGGCATATAGCGTATCAAAAGCCAATGAAGACTTGCCCGAACCCGACAAACCCGTAATCACTGTCAGGGACTCACGAGGTATATCAACATCAATATTTTTTAAGTTATGGGTGCGCGCACCTCGAATACTTATGAACTTCATTAGTTGAGACCTTTGCACAACTTAGCCACGAGATAAAATAGCTATAATTCCCCCTATCCCCACCAAAAAATCGAACAAGAGCTAGCTATTCCTCTCATTTTTAGTGAAAATAGTGTAAATTCTATCTTATTTTCCTTCGCACCTAAGTTGTGCAAAGGTCCCAAGCTTCCGTATAAAAATAAACCAACAGACCAATATACTATTCAAGCCACAATGACGCAAAAACAAAACACTAATTCAGCACTAACATCACTGGAAAAACGCAGCATTGCTGGATTATCAAGCATCTTTGCATTACGCATGCTCGGCTTATTTATGATCTTGCCGGTGTTTTCACTTGCCGCAGATCAATATAGCCATGCAACACCTATTTTAATTGGTTTAGCCATTGGTGCTTATGGCTTAACCCAAGCATTATTACAAATTCCTTTTGGTATGTTATCTGACCGAATTGGCCGTAAACGCGTCATCACTATTGGCTTATTATTGTTCGCAGCGGGTAGTGTGGTTGCAGCAATGGCCGATTCTATTTATATGGTCATCGCCGGTCGGTTATTACAAGGCAGCGGAGCAATTGCGGCAGCAATCATGGCTTTAACTGCCGACCTAACCCGAGATGAACATCGCACCAAAGCCATGGCAAGCATCGGCATCAGCATCGGCTTATCATTTTCTATCGCCTTAGCCGCAGGCGCTGCGCTTGAACATTGGATCGGTTTATCAGGTATTTTTTGGGCAACAGCATTATTATCATTAGTCGGTATTGGCGTGTTACATCTTTGGGTGCCCACGCCTACGCGGCTTGTTAACCACCGTGATATTGAACCTGTTCCTCAGCAGTTTTTAAATGTATTTCGCAATGCCGAAATCATGCGCATGGTACTCAGTATTATGATATTGCATTGCCTGTTGACCATCACCTTTTTTGCTTTACCTATCGCCCTATTTGAACATGCAGGCTTGGCTAAAGAACAACATGGTCTTATTTATCTGCCCATCTTAATTCTTGCATTTATCAGCATGGTGCCGTTTATCATCATTGCTGAAAAACGCCGAAAAATGAAACCAATATTTATCGGTTCTATTGCCGTGTTGGCTTTAGCTCAGTTTGGTTGGAGCATGGTTTCTACTTCGCTTTTTGGCCTGTTATTTTGTCTATGGTTATTCTTTACTGCCTTTAATATTTTAGAAGCGAGCTTGCCATCACTCATGTCAAAGCTTAGCCCGCTTGCCAATAAAGGTACCGCTATGGGTGTTTATTCCAGTGCCCAATTCCTTGGTGCATTTATCGGCGGCGCAGCAGGTGGTTTATTATTTAGCAAACTGGGAGTCGAAGGCGTATTTATCGCTGGTGCCATTCTCACAGTAGCTTGGCTATTACTTATTTTACCGATGAAACCGCCAAAACATTTATCTACCCGTATCATTCATCTTGATAATGTTACAGATAACAATGCCCCCAATATTGCGCAACAACTCAACGATATCCATGGCGTAGCAGAAACCATTATTGTTGTTGAAGAACGTGTTGCCTATGTTAAGTTCTCACCTGATGAAATTGATGCCGACGCATTAGATGCTTTTGTCGTAGAATAAGCAGGAAAATTATTAATGCTTAAGGAGCACACACCATGTCAGTAAATAAAGTAATTTTAGTAGGACGACTCGGCGCAGAACCTGAAAGCCGTGCATTTCCTAATGGTGGCTCGCTTTGCAACCTTCGTTTAGCTACATCAGAAAGCTGGAAAGACAAACAAACAGGCGAACGAAAAGAGCGCACTGAATGGCATCGTGTAACGCTAAACAACCGCCTTGGTGAAATTGCCCAGCAATATCTTCACAAAGGCTCACAAGTGTATATTGAAGGTCGCATCCAAACACGCAAATGGCAAGATCAAAGCGGTCAAGATCGTTACTCAACCGAAATTGTCGGCAATGAAATGCGAATGTTAGATAGCAAAGGCGCTAGCGATGGCGGACAAGGAGGCTATCAACAAAGTGCACCTGCACCTCAAGCAGCTCCACAACCGGCATCACCTTCAGCTGGACCTGATTACGGTTCACCACAAGGCGGTGCCGACTATTTAGATGATGATATTCCGTTCTAGGTTTCACTCAAACCGAATGTAGGAAGAACATCAAAAAGGCCACTATAATAATGTGGCCTTTTTGGTTTTAAGCATATAATAAGACACTCTATTACACTGACATGGGCTGGACGCTAATGCCACTTACAGGCTATCTCGACAAGATCAATCAACGTTATCAAACCGGTATTTCACGTGAGCATAGCTATCGTGGTGACTTGCAAACTTTGCTAGAAACACTGCTAACCGACGTATTAGTCACCAATGAACCCGCCAGAATTCAATGTGGCGCGCCAGATTATATTCTGACTAAAAATGATATTCCCTTAGGCTATATTGAAGCCAAAGATATTGGCAAGCCGCTTGATAGCAAAGAATATAAAGAACAGTTCAATCGTTACAAAAAATCGCTCGATAACCTGATCATCACCGATTACCTCACCTTTGAATTTTATCTTGAGGGCGAACTGACCACCCGCATTATCCTAGCTGATATTGTTGATGGCTCATTGGTAGCAAAACCAGAAAACTTCAAACACTTTAGCGATCTGATCACTGACTTTGCTGCTCATATTGGTCAAAATATTAAATCCCCCACCAAATTATCTAAAATGATGGCGGGCAAAGCCAAGTTGCTGGCTAATATTATCGAACAATCTCTGAACAACGATAATGAAAATGCCGATGACAGCACCTTAAAAGATCAAATGGAAGCCTTTAAAGCCATATTGATCCACGATATTACCAACAAGCAATTTGCCGATGTGTATGCTCAAACGATTGCCTATGGCATGTTTGCCGCAAGGTTACATGATCATACCTTACCGACATTTTCACGCCAAGAAGCGGCAGAACTGATCCCCAAAAGCAATCCATTTTTACGCAAACTATTTCAATATATCGCAGGTTATGATCTTGACCATCGCATTAGCTGGATCATTGATTCCTTAGCCGATATCTTTCGTGCCACCGATGTGCGAAGTATTTTGCAAAACTTTGGAAAATCGACCCAGCAACAAGACCCGATAATTCATTTTTATGAAACCTTTTTAGCAGAATACGATCCCAAACTCAGAAAAAGCCGTGGTGTTTGGTACACACCCCAACCCGTGGTTAACTTTATTGTGCGCGCGGTCGATGATATTTTAAAAACCGACTTTAATTTAAAAGACGGCTTAGCCGACACCAGCAAAACCACCATTGAATTAAAAAGCCAACAAACAGATGCCCGTACCAAAACCGGTTATGGCATGATTGAAAAAGAAGTGCATAAAGTACAAATTCTTGACCCCGCAACAGGCACAGGCACCTTTTTAGCTGAAACCATCAAACATATTCACCGTAGCCAATTCACTGACATGGCAGGTGCTTGGAGCCAATATGTTGAAGAGGATTTAATCCCCCGCATCAATGGTTTTGAAATTTTAATGGCATCTTACGCCATGGCACATCTTAAACTAGAATTATTACTACAAGAAACAGGCTATAAACCCAATAAAAACCCACGCTTAAATATCTATCTCACCAACTCTTTAGAAGAATCACATCCTGATACCGGTACATTATTCGCCAGTTGGCTAGCCAAAGAAGCCGAAGATGCCAACCATATCAAACGTGATACGCCCGTTATGGTAGTGATGGGTAATCCGCCTTACTCTGGACACTCCTCTAATAAAGGAAAATGGATCGAGGGATTACTGAAAGCGTATAAACAAGAACCTGGCGGCGGGAAGTTAAATGAAAAAAATTCTAAATGGCTTAACGATGACTACGTTAAATTTATTCGGTATGGACAGAACTTTGTTGAGCAAAATGGGGAGGGGGTTTTAGCTTATATCAATAGTCACAGTTTTCTAGATAACCCAACATTTCGGGGGATGCGTTGGCACCTCCTTAAAACCTTTGACAAGATTTATATCATTGATTTACATGGTAATACTAAAAAGAAAGAGACTTGTCCAGATGGCTCGCCAGATAAAAATGTATTTGATATTCAACAAGGTGTATCAATTAACTTGTTTGTAAAAACAGGTGAAAAAGAAGCTGATCAGCTGGGTCAAGTATTGCATTATGATTTATATGGCAGTAGAGAATATAAATATCAATTTTTGCTAGATAATAATTTAGAGAGCATAAATTTTATTGAGCTACCTAATAATTCACCACAGTATTTTATGGTGCAAAAAGATTTTGAATTAGAAAAAGTATATAACCAAAATTTTCACATAACAGAGCTTATGCCAATAAATGTGCTTGGATTTCAAACTCATCGAGATGCTTTTGCAATTGATTGGGATAAACAAAGTACAGAATCAAAGGCACTGGATCTAAGGAATGAAGATTTAGATGACGCCTTGATTTATAGCAAATATGAAATAAAAGATAACCGTGACTGGAAATTGCATAAAGCCAGAGTAGAAATTAAAAATGATACTGGCTGGAAAACCAACGTAATTAGGTGTTCCTATAGACCTTTTGATAATAGGTGGTGTTATTTCAGTTATGTTTCAATGGATTATCCACGCCGTGAGTTGCTTCAAAATGCTTTGAATAAGGATAATGTTTTTCTTGGAGTTGGAAGGCAAGGAAGCGTTGTTGGAGATATGCCATGGTGTTTGGCTACAATTTCAAAATATCCAGTTGATGCAAATGTATTTCGTAGAGGAGGGGTTAATCTTTTTCCTCTTTATCTTTATCCCGAAACTAACGACCAATATGAATTGGATAAACCCAGTACTCGTGTTCCGAATCTAAACGCTGATCTTATTGAAAAAATAAGCAAGAAACTCGACTTGCCCTTTATTGCGGAGAAACAAGAAAATAAAGGAAGTTTTTCACCAATTGATCTGATAGATTATATTTATGCAATATTACATAGTCCAAATTACAGAAATACCTATAAAGACTTTTTGAAAAGTGACTTTCCTCGTGTACCCTACCCTAAAATTGATAGCTTCTGGCAGTTGGTCAAATTAGGCGGTGAATTACGCCAACTACATTTATTAGACAGTGAGTTATTATCAAATTCACTCGCAACGTATCCCGAAGCAGGCGACAATGTAATTAGCCGTAAAATAACCAAAGACAGCTTAGGTTATGAGCCGATTGATGATCAACAAGGCAAGGTATGGATCAATGATGAACAGTATTTTGATCAAGTGCCATTGCTAGCATGGGAATTCTATATCGGCGGTTATCAACCCGCACAAAAATGGTTAAAAGACCGCCGTGATAGAACACTAAATATTGACGATATTCGCCACTATCTCAACATCATCACCGCCTTGGTTGAAACAGACCGTTTGATGAAAGAAATTGATACTGTGCTCGGTGAGGTAAAATAATCACTATGGATATAATTGAATTTGATATCGCTACTTTAACCGAAGGCATTGATGTTGAATGTAAACTCGCTGAGGGTAAAGATGGCAACGGTGCTTTACCAAAGGATTTTTGGGAAAGTTATAGTGCTTTTGCCAATACCTTTGGCGGTGATATTTATTTGGGTATTAAAGAGCTTAAAAATCATCAATTTGAAGCTGTTGGTATTCGTAACCCTTCTAAAGTATTAGATGAAATATGGACAGGCGTTAACAATCAAGAGTTAATTAGCTGCAACCTTTTGAATGACGATTCTGTTCGTGTTATTGAGATCAATAATTGTCAGATTATTCATGTTCACGTTCCTCGTGCTTCACGTAATCAAAAACCAGTTTATCGCCGAAATAATCCGATGACCGGTAGTTATCAGCGACAAAATAGTGCTGATGTTTTATGTGATGCTGAAACAGTTAAACGTATGCTGGCGGAGCAAGTGGATGATGCACGAGATGACCAATTATTAGCCAATTTTAATTTAGGTGATCTTGACCTTAATAGTTTGAAATCATATCGACAAATTTATGCTAATTTGCACCCAGACAATGCACGTAACCAATATGATGACATTGCCTTTCTAAGCAGTATTGGTGCATGGAAGCGTGATCGACAGTCAAATATTGAAGCGTTAACCGCAGCAGGCTTGTTAATGTTTGGCAAAATGATTTCAATTCAAGATGTCTTCCCTAATTTTATGCTTGATTACCAAGAGCGAGAGCAAGCAAAGGCTGAGCAACGTTGGTCCGATCGTTTGACATTAGATGGCAGTTGGTCAGGTAACTTATTTGATTTTTACTACAAAGTTATTCGAAAATTAACCGCTGATTTAGATATTAAAGTTCCATTTAAACTAGAAGGTGATCTTCGACAGGAAAACACCTTTGTTCATGACGCGTTAAGAGAAGCATTGGTGAACACGCTGGTTCATGCTGATTTCACGGGTAGAGCCTCAATATTTGTGGTAAAACGTCCTGATATGTTTGGCTTTAGAAATCCTGGTTTAATGAGAATACCTATTGACCAAGCTATCAATGGATATGACAGTGATTGCCGAAACCGAAAATTACATCAAATGTTCCACTTTATTGGTTTGGGCGAACGTGCAGGTTCGGGTATTCCTAATATTTTTGAGTGGTGGCACTCGACCAATTGGAAAGCACCTTATTTACACGAAAAGACCATTCCCTATGAACAAACTTTATTCGAATTAAGAATGGTTGATTTGATACCCCAAAATATCAAAGATGAATTGCAACAGCATTTAGGTGAGAAATATGATTCATTAAGCCCTGAAGAATTATTGATTTTATCTACAGCAGCATCAGAAATTACTATTTCTCATGCACGTATTAATGGTTTGATTTCTGAACATTCTCATGATTTATCTGTAATATTACATAAGCTTACCGATGATGGAATTCTTAAATCAAATGGTTATGGTCAAGGAATGACTTATCATCTGGCTTATAAAACATTACTTTCATCAGATGATGTATTTGGTGATGCTGGAGGTCTGGAGGTTAGCTCTGGAGGTCTGGAGGTTAGCTCTGGAGGTCTGGAGGTTAGCTCTGGAGGTCTGGAGGTAGAAGGTCTGGATTACTTAATTTTTTCTTCGCTAGATGATGTTGACAGCGTATTAAAACAAGAATTGGAAGGAATTGCTCAACTTCCAGCTACAAAAATGCAAATTACGCCCGTACAGATGCAAAGTATACTTATTCTTTTATGTCAGGATAGGTATTTAACCTTAAAATTATTATCTGGACTTGTTCATAGAAATGAAGATTATCTTCGTAGAACGCTTAATGATATGTGTAAAAATAAACAGTTAATACGTGCATTCCCTAAAAATCCTAACGATCCTCGTCAAGCATATACTTCTATTTAATTCCTTGCCTACAGTTTTAAAAAATGAGGCTCTCTTCATAAAATGCCGACATTTTGGTTGATAGCCGTGATGTCATTGTTATCAATGATCGATACTTATTTGCCTGCTTTCCCGGCTAACTGAGCAGAATTTGGGCAGACCCACCTTTTAAGATTATAGTTATATCGCACCCAAGCTAAACAGCTAATTTAACTTCCACCAAATTATCTGAAAATGTCGGTGCATGCCCCATATCAACAAATTCTGCCGAACTTATGCAGTTAACGGTTCCGTTGTTTAGTTGGCGCCAATAACCCAATGTCGCAACAACAATGCCTGCGCTAACATCATCGGTAATTTTAGCGACACCTTCGAATGCGCCTCGGCCATTAAACACCTGCACGGTGTCATCTTCTTTGATGCCACGTGAGCTAGCATCTAGCTGATTAATAAGTACAAACTGCTCCCCTTGCCCTTTAATTTTATGTTCCATATTGGCATAACAGGAATTAAGGAAACCATGACTTTTGGGTGAAATAATATTCAATGGATATTTTTCTGCCAATGCTGGATTGCTTTCCGCTGTTTCTCTTGATGCTAGGTAATCAGGCAAACTATCTAACAATTCACCTGATTGAAAACCTTCATACATCTGACGGAATGGTGCTGCTACAAAGTTAGTTGCACCATCTAATTTGAATTCACATTTACCTGATGGCGTTGGGAAGTTTCCTTTTTTATGAGGCGCACGATCATCTTTGGTACCCACTGTTAAGCGTGCATAGCCATGCTCACGCATAGTGTCAAGATCAATGCCTTCACACGCAGGCGAATCCCAATCTACATAGTTTTCAAGACATTCACTATCTGACCATTTGAAGTTTTCTTCTTCATAGCCCATGCGAGCAGCCAATCGACGGAAAATCTCATTATTTGGAATGGCCTCGCCCGGAGATTCAACACATTTCTCATTATAGGTAAGATACAGATGCCCCCACGATAAGATCATGTCTTCCATTTCCGCACCCATTGATGCTGGTAAAACAATGTCAGCATACGCTGCTGTATCGGAGATAAAGTGTTCCGCCGACACCATAAACAGATCTTCTCGCTTTAAACCCTCGATAATTTTATCTGTTTCGGGTGCTTGTGTTACGGGGTTAGTGTTCCAACACATCATCGATCTAATCGGTGTGTCAAGCTTAGTTTCACCCGTTAGAATTCGACCAAGTTGCAGATTATTGACCACCGGCGTGCCTTCTGGAATTAAATCTGGACGACTGATCACATCGAATTTGTATGGATGTTCCCACACGGGGAATTGTAATGCACCACCACCAACATGGCGCCAAGCACCAATTAAAGCAGGAAGACATGTCACCGCGCGAATAGCTTGGCCACCACCATAGCTCCTTTCTAACGCAACGCCAAGACGAATAGCAGCGGGAGGTGTGGTTGCATACTCCCTAGCAAACTTGCGTATATCCTCAGCAGCAATACCGGTGATCTGTTCAGCCCATTCTGGCGTTCTATCTTTAGCGCGCTCGGCTAACTCGGCATAACCTACGGTGTAATTATCAACATAATCTTGGTCGACCAAGCCTTCTTCGATAATGGTATGGATCATCGCCATCGCTAAAGCGCCATCTGTTCCGGGTTTAGGTGCAATGTGCCAGTCTGCTTCTTTTGCTGTTTTCGATGCATAAGAATCAATAACAATAACTTTAGCACCTTTTTTCTGAGCTTCTTTTACGATATGCCAATGATGAAGGTTGGTGCTGACCGAGTTACATGCCCAAATAACGATGTAATTAGAATGAATAAAACTTTCAGGATCAACACCGGCAGTAGGCCCAACAGTCAATAGCCATGCTGTACACGATCCCTCTCCACAAAATGTACGCTCGGTAACGGTTGCGCCCATACGATTAAAAAAGGCATCGCCACCATTTAAACCATGCACTAAACCCTGATTACCAAGATAACTATTTGGCATAATGGCATGCGGCCCATATTCTTCGATAATGGCCTTCCATTTAGTTGTTATTTCATCTAACGCTTCGTCCCACGTAATGCGTTCAAACTGTTTACTACCCTTGGGGCCGGTACGGCGTAGTGGATATAGCAACCTATCAGGATGATAGTGTCTCTTTTCATAATCTTTTAATTTGACACACAATCCGCCCCGCGTCATAGGATGAGTAGGATTACCTTTTACACTGATTAATTTTCCATCCTCGACTTCATAAACCATGGAGCAGGTATCAGGACAATCATGTGGACAACCACCATGATGTTTAGTCTTTAGCGCTTGATGAGACATGACTCTTTCCCCTTTTTAGGTGCAGGTATCAAATTTAACATAAATTTTCCTAATAAGATCGGGTGAATTTCCCGATGATCTGATTTCTTGACTCTCGCTATCTGTAATGGGGAACTGGACTTCCCAGATTTCATTAGACAGACTGTAATTCCGAAAAATACGCTTCCTCAAATTTAACAGGTGAAACACCGCCTGTATGTGAGTGACGCTTCTTTGGATTGTAAAACATTTCTATAAAATTAAATATCTCAGCTTTCGCATCATTACGTGTTGAGTATATCTTCTTACGGATAATTCTCTTCTTGATGGTAGCAAAAAAGC
>NVWQ02000055.1 GCA_002733715.2 Methylophaga sp. | reverse complement strand
CTTAGAGAAAACAGCTTCTAACAATTAGCTCAACCCGGTCATTTATACGCCGTTCCGCTTCGCTGCACTCTGTATAAATGGCCGGTTAGCAAGGCGTTAGCGAATCTATCGAAAAAGAAAATTGAACTAGAATTTAGTCATTACAAACAAATGGAGATATAAAAAATGAGAGCCTCTCTTTTTCTGATAGGAACAGTATTAATATCTGGCTGTGCTAGCATTGAACAACATAAACCCGATATTGATGCTAAGACTTCTAATCAAGTCATTGCTCAGCAACGCGAGCTACTTGCAAAGAATACCTTAAACAAAGGGTTTGGCCCGCAATCACCCCGTGATATTGACTCAACTATAGGAAATAACACAGTTGCTTTCAATTCCTCACCAGATTTTACGAAAATGAATCTTTGTAATATACATTTTCATAAAAATGCTGAACATAAAGGTGGGGAATTTACAAAGTATGCTGGCAATGGTGATGGTCATGGGTTTCAGAGTGGTTACATGTTTTCTGGCAGCCTTAGTGCCGAAGAACTAAAACCCATAGATCAAGAGATATGTCCAAGCAAACATGGAAGCCTTAATTCAGGTGATACTATTGAAGTTCATTATGTGCATTCAAGCGCACAAATTGAACCAGGCCCTACTTTGGCTTCTTGTCTAAGTGACTCAATCGCAAACCCTCAATTACGTGTAGAAACACAGGTATACGTATTGGTAAATGATGAAAGCGCTAAGGACTTTGGTGAATTGACTAAATACGGTGTGAAAAATGACCGTCACCAAGCACTCAATATCCCTGACAATACAGGCACTCCTGTGCAATATTCTGGCTCAACAACAGGCCCTAGTTATAATGAGAAAGGTTCACCGCTCCAAGTTTCATGGAGTGTTCGACCTAAAGTATCAAAAGTTAATATAAAAACGGTGGGCGAGTGGTGTAAAGGAAATGTTTTTAATGAAGATCATGCTCATGGTGTAAGAAACCTAGTTGTTAACCCTAATCTCCTATCAAAAATAAAGTGATCACTATATGTAAATATCGCTAACAAGCGGACAGTTTAGACGTTAGCACTGTTTTCGAACTTATTTAATTTAAAAGGTATTCTGATGCGTAAAAAAATTATCAACTCAGATCATAAACAAAAGATTAATTCTGATCCGCAATGGTTGGGCATCGAGAAGCTTGCGGTGGTTGAGGTCACCTCAGAGGCCGATGAATTTCCAATCGAGTTCGCACTGCTGCCTCATGAAGCATCAAGCTGGCGTGCTTCAGGCCCGGGTGAGCAGATCATTAGGCTTGTCTTCGACAATCCTCAGAAACTCCAATGGATCAGGTTAGAATTTGAAGAGTTAGAGATTGAACGTACGCAAGAATATGTTTTGCGATGGTCTCCTGACGGCGGTCAATCGTACCAAGAAATTGTAAGGCAGCAGTGGAACTTCAGCCCTGAAGGTGCAACAAGTCAAGTCGAAGATTATCAAGTAGATCTTCCGGCAGTAACTATTGTTGAGTTGAGCATCAACCCAGATATAAGTGACAGAAATACGTTTGCGTCCATAAAGGAACTGCGGCTTGCCTAACATCTATATCCACATGTAGGCTAATGGTTTAACTGGAATTATTTACAATGTGTTATAAAAAAGTGTCCAAATTTCCAAGAGAAAGGATAAGTTTGGTGTACTGATTGCTAAAGATAGTCTTTGTTCGGAAGTGCTTTCATACTATTTTATTCGAACCGAACAAGTGAGTGACTATAAGGATATGGTCAGTGGTTTATGCAGGATAGGATTCACCATTAAAAGTATCACCATAGATGGGAAAAAGGGCTTAATACCAGCCTTTAACAGCATTCCTGTACAAATATATCACTTTCATCAGCAGGCGATTATGACGCGTTACCTGACACAAAAACCAAAGCTAACCGCTTCAATAAATTTAAGGCACGTGGCTTTTTTTGAATCGAAACACAGAAAAAAGGTTCATATCTTTACTTGATTTATGGCACAAAAGGCATGCTGAATTTATTACTGAAAAGACGTTTAACCCAGAGACTGGAAAATGGCATTATACGCATCAAAGATTACGATCAGCTTACCGTAGTATTCGCACAAACATGCCTTATTTGTTCACCCATCGACGGTATCCTAAATTTAATATTCCAAATACGACAAATACGTTAGATGGCGGTGTGTTTTCTCCGTTAAAAATCTCTCTGCGTATTCCACCGTGGAATACGCAGAGAGGAATTGCATCAGAACCATGCTTGAATACGAGCTTGCAGGACGTCCGCATCTTCATTCCTACCATTTCTATTTGGCTCAGCATTGACATCAATATAATTAGCCATTACACGAATGTAACGAGTGACATACCAATTCACACCAATAGTAGTATTATTTTCTTCTCCACCTGTTACACCAGCATTTTCTAAGTCAAGTTCACTGTATCTCAATGCTAGTTCAATAGCACCATATTTAGATTTTGGTTTTACACTCGTAAATGCTCCTGATTTTGAAGAGTAACGTCGCTTTTCTCCGGTAGCAAACCAGCTACCTTGCACATACCAGCCATTAAAATCTGCATCAGTGTTATTATTTCTATCCAGTTTTGCCGTCATATATTCACCTTGAACAGACCAAGGCCCATTTACAATGGCGGCCTCTAAACCATATAACGATTTTGAATCAATATCTCCAAGAGCCCCCGTTGATAGTAGTTTACTATCGGTGTAATGACTTTCTGGACGGGTATTAAAACGAATAATTTGATTTGAGTCTATATTTTGTTGAACAGTAGATATCCCTAGGTGTACAAGTAAATCATCTGATTTTATTGGTGTATAGGTGACTCTTCCAGCAATACCGCGACTCCCATCATTATTTTGATTTCTCTCAGCAATCGTATCGCCAAAAATACCAACTGTAGTTGACCAATTTGTACCCCATGTATTTGCAGTAGCACCTAGCGTATAACTTGGGGCAAACAGATTGGCAAGGCTACGTTCCATAAACGTTATATGTTTAGAACTCGTAAGTTCTTCAAGGCTAAAAGGTTGTTGTAAATTACCAACTTTTAACCGCCATCTATCAAAACCGTTATATCCAAGATAGGCACCTTTAATTCGGAAATCTTTATTTGAAGCCGCGTCATAGCTATAACCATATCTCCAATCTTTGAACACACTACCACTCACTTTTAGGCGTAATCGTCTTATTTCACTGCCACCATTAAGGGGGGTAATATCTTCATCATAAGAAGTGGCATCAACCATAATTCGCCCCCCCACCTTGATGGTGAAGTTCTTATCTTCAGATTTGTACGAAAGGGCATCACCTAGTGTAGAGCCAGCATAAGCAAGTGGCTGCATAAGTAAACATAATGTGACGGCGGAAGTTAAAGTCTTTAGTGTGTAGTTGTTCATAAGCTCTCGATTTTAATAGTTAAAATATATAGGGTGATAATCTGCCATAAGACACACATTCTGTAAATGAATGGCTGCTTTGAGGTAACAGAACAAACCGTAATTGAGGTTTGAGCCCCAATCTCTCGCCTTGTTCTAGAAGCGCGTTTGCCCAACGAGCGGCTCTTTCAATGCGATTAAACCCTTGTTGTTTGTTCACTTTTTTGGTGCGATTAATACTAGGATCTGGATGTTTATCATATTCTCCAACGGCAATTGTGATAGGGATTTTAAGAAATGCTGCGAGCTGTTCATCGGCAGGATCAAGCATAAATTTCAGATCATTATTAGCCGCTATTCCATAAGGAAAAGCTAACTGAGAATCTGGGAAGGTATACCAGCCTGCCGCACAGCATATTAATTTTGATATTTTTTTGGGGTATCTTAGTGCATAGCGGTGAGCAAATTGTGCTCCGCCTGAAAAACCAAACAAATCAAATTGTTCTATACGCAGGTCAAACCTTTGTTCAACATCAGCAATAATATTATTTAGGACTTGGTCAGAGCGTTGCCCATCAACACCTATTTTATGGCGTTGATATGATGGGTGATAATGACTATCAAATAAGGGGGCGATAAGAATGGTACTATTTTCTTTAGCGTCTTTACGTAATAACTGTATCTGTTCTTTAGATCTTCTTGATATGCCATGAATACAAACAAGAACACTACTATTCGAATTAAAGGTACAATTATTTGGAATAAAAACTCTATATGTCTGAGAGGATAATCCTCCCACCTGAAATTGCAATACTTCTTCGTGTGTATTAGGAGTATCAAGTAAGGTGTCACTATTACCCATTTATTTCCCCTTTGATACTATTAAACGAGTCTTCAAATGAGCGGCCTAGTGATGTAATAGAAAAATCATCTCGCGGACCACTCCAACAGATGCCCCCATCTTTTATTAGCCAGATATCATCAGCTAATAAAATATGATCCACATTGTGGGTGGCCATGATAATGGTGCCAGTATAGTTTCGGATAATAGTGGTAAAAAGTTCTCGGGATTCGCCATCAAGGAAGCTGTCAGCTTCATCCAGAAGCAATACTTGTGGCGATCCTAATAATGCTCTAGCTAAACAGATACGTTGCTGTTCACCAAGAGAAAGATTGTTACCTCTTTCGGCAACTCGACTGTCGATCCCTTTAGGAAGCTTTTCAAGAATAGATGTTAATCCGCAGCTCTCGACTACTCTTTGAATTTCAGCGTCGGGCGCTGCTGGCCACCGATAGCAGATATTTTTTCGTATCGAACCTTTTAGTAGTGGTAATTCAGGGCTCACCATCCCTATCACATTTCTTAGAAAGCTTTCATGAAGTTTTGTGACATTAAAATTATCAAGCCTTACTTCACCTGCAGTCGGCGACATTAGTCCTGATAATTGGGCAAGCAATGATGACTTTCCAGCTCCATTTTTACCTAAGATCACTATTTTTCTGCCTGGCTTAATCGTCAGATTAGGCTGGCTTTCGCCATTGAAATCTTTTAGCTTCTTCAGCGTCATAATGCCAGGGCCTGTTTTTTCAGGACGCTCACGCCGAGAAGAACCTGTTGTAATTAGAAAGCGCCCTAGTTTTTCATAGGCAATATTTGCACCATGCCAATATTCATAGACTCTTCCTATGTTCCGTAGGGGCTGGGTAAGGAGCGCAACAATAGTCATTGCAGCAACAACTGTACCGGGGGAAATCGAGCCTTCGTTATTTTTAGATAACAAAACACCTACGAGCAAAACCAAAGAGGTAGCAATTAATAAACTGCCCTCGGTAACAGCGCGATGCATTCCGATGGCTTTAGCTCTTTCAACCATGGCTACGACTAGGCGCATACTTTGCTGTTTAATACGTTTTTTCTCTCGACGGCGTTGGCCAGATGCTTTTACTGTTGTAATGGATGAGATTTTTTCAGTCAAATTGTTAGCAAGATATGAGCGACTACGCCTAGCTTCTCTAAAACTTTGTTGAAGACGGTATCCCAGAAAGGAAGATAATAAAGCATTAATGAACAACACAGAACCGACAATTAATGCCAGTGTAAGGTTGATGAAACAAAGAGCTGTAATAGCCATTATAAGCGTAATACCTGCCACAAGGATCCGAGCAAGCCCGAGACTAATCCATTGCCTTATTGCACTTAGATCACTAGCAAAACGTAAGATAATATCGCCTCGCCCATGATAATCTAACTGTCTTAATTCTGTTCTACATAACCTTGAAAACATGCGATTACGCAGTTCATTAACATAATCTTGCCCAAGGGCTTCAGCATCGCTTCGTTCCTTATATTTGAGCCATGCCGTTATTAAAGAAATGGCAATGAATGGCAAGGCTGATTTCCAAAACAAGAACGGCAAGTCATTGTTTTGGAGGTGATGGTCAAACATGTTTTTAACTAGGATCGAAAAACTAATAGCCATCGTTGCTTGTAAGGTACCATTAATGCTTAACCAGAAAAATTTAATTCGTCTTTGGGGAGTAAAAATAGGGGGTAACTTCATCAGTTACTCATATTGATGAAGTTTGACTTCTGGAATATTATCTAAGATGAAGCTATGAATATTTTTGCTAATGAGATCTTCACTGGTCAGAATAGGTAATCGGCAAATATTTCTTGCTTCATCAGTTGCTACTGGTGATGCGGTAAGCGCACCGCTGACAGCTATCACGGGTAAATTTCGCTTCTGCAACCATTCAATACCAGAATGAACACTCAGCGCCTCTGCTGCCGCAAAAAATACGGCATCAACATTTTCAAGGAACGCTGTTGATTCCAGCAATGCACTTGTCTCAGTTTGTGCAAGTCCATCTGCTATTTCAAGGATAATGGCATCGACAGCATAGCTGGATAGATGATTAATTTGACGGAGCATGATGGATATGACTTCATCGGTTGTCATTTTATACGTACTGGCAAAGCCGATATCCGTAAAATCAATCACTGGATATGCGCCCGCATCAAGCATCTTCCATGAATCAAGTCCCGAGCCTGTTCCAGTTATTTTTGCTGAAGCCACTTTTAAGCCAGAGTTAGTAAGCCCCTTGACAATGTTTGCTGCTGTTGTTGTTTTACCGCCATTCATCGAACTTCCTGTAACTGCAATAATAAGCGGTTTAGTGCTTTGACTTGGAACATCCGGAAGTGTCCACTGGTCTAGGTTAATGATGTTTTGATCACGATCGGCAAGTAGGCCGATAGGTGTTATTTTTGTGGCATTTTTTACTTTACTATGCTTTGTAATTACTCGAGATGCAATTCCACCCGAGGCAACAAGTTCACATTTATCGAGCGTTTTAGGCATTTCTGACAAGAACTGATCAGGGGCATATCTGTGGCCGTAACTAACAATAATTTCGTCGCCGATAAATAGATGTGCTCGACGGCCAGAAGGGTGTTCCAGTCTAGCGTGCTGACCAATACGATCAACTCTAGCAAGTAACAATTGTCCTGATTTTGGAATTATATTACCTTCAACTAAATAGCGAAAGGATTGTATGGAGACATTACGGGTGACATATGATCGCTTTGCAGTAGCAATGCGTGTTTTATCAATTCGTGTGAACTTTGAGGTGGTATTGATTCTGGTAATGCTCATAATCTCAATTCCTAATAATTTTAACTGAAATAATACGTCACTAAACTTAAAACAACCTTAAAACACTGGGTTATTATGTGAGCTCTTGCGCAATTTTTATAAAAAACGCATTGTGATGCTTGTGGGAATAATTCCCACGAAACATAATAAGCTAAGACTTTTTACTCGTCAAGTTTTTATATAAAACAGCCAGGTGTAGTGGCTCATTAAAACCGGGCGCCAACTTAGGTGGTAAAACCCACCCAACAGAGGTGTTTAATGACAACAAAACAAAGAGAATTCAGCCTGGAATTCAAACGACAAGCCGCCCAGTTAGTGCTTGATCAATCCTATAGCATTATCAGGCATGTGAATCATTAGGTGTTGGCGCAACAGCACTAAGGCGACGGGTTAAGTAATTATCCGAAGAGAGGCGAGGATTCCCCCCTAAAGTAAAAGCGCTCACGTCAGAGCAACAGAAGTTCCAAGCACTTGAAAAGCGTATTAAGCGGTTAGAGTTGGAGAAGAAAATATTGAAAATAATGTTGCAATGATTGCTTGAATCTACAGTCGTTCCCGCATTTTTTTAGCGAGAATCTAGTAGTTATCCCACAGATTCCGGCTAAAAGCCTACCGAAACGGAGCAACCGCTAGGGTAAATGGCGTTATCCGAGATAATTCAGCTTAGCTAGCAATCTGCCGCTCAATCTCTGTTGATTTTATCGCTTCGCGTACTTGTCTTGCTAACTTAACATCGATCCTACTGGTTCTATTTTGTTGCTGGCATAACGCACTTCTAAAACCTAAATAATCAGCACCTTGTTGTGCAAGTGATGGAATATCTTTGCAACGCAATGCACCCGCCAAGCCACATAACAAGCCATGCTGATGTGCTTGTTGAACAAAGGCATTTAATTTTAATTCACTCCAGTGGGCGCGTAGATGTTGACCTTTTTTAATTGCAGTATCAACCATAACACCGTGAAAACCGCTGGCTTTAAGCAAGGGTAATAAGGAAATATCGGCTTCTTTGTCTACAAACAATACGGCAATGACGGGCGCTGATAAGGCCTTAATCGTCGGTTCAAGTCTTGAAATACATTCTGTTAAATTGCTTGCTGAAAATAAACCTATTTTTACGTAATCGACACCTGACGTTGCCATATCAATCATTGATGCACTGATAAGCTCAGCATTCATCGGCAAATCACCTATCGTTGCACTGGTTTGGCAGCGGCCTGCGACTAAATCAACGATTTGGCTGACGGTTTCAACATCTAAAGCACCTAATGCGCCTTTTGATGGGTCTTTCATATCCAGAATATCAGGCAACACCGGCAATAATGCTTGCGCTTCTTCTAATGACTGAACACTGGCTAACCATTTACTCATCGTTTAACTCTATTCCACTGTCTTTAATTTTTGCCATTAACCAGCCCCATGCCTCTAACTCTCTGGGGCCTGCTGTTTTTTCTATCGCTATCAATAAATAAGCAATTTCTTGCTGTATCTTTTCTTCAGGCAACATCTTTAATCTGCTCACCAATACTGCCGCATCAATCACGGCGCTTTGGGCGCGGTTAAATCCTCTAAACGGGGCATGACTAATATCGCACACTACTGCACCTTTGAATAGCGCTCTTGGATCATCATCATCAAAACCAACAATTTCTAATTCAGTATGAGCCAGTGCTTGGCTCAAGTAAAAACCTTCAATTTGCTGGCAGGGGAGCATATCCCAGCTTCGCCGTCCTGTTAATGAGCCTGCAAATACTCGCACATCATCAGTGTAGTTTATAGTGCATTGTCGATGTTGTTTTAAGTTGTCGTAGGTCGCTGAAGGTTTAAAGGGCTTAATAAGAATGTGACCATTCACTTCGCTTATTCCCATTGGTGCAGAATGTGCTTGGCCTTCTTCATTTGTTGTTGTAACAATTACTTCGTGGATATTGCTATTTAAGATTTCATTCGCTTGCGTCACGATTTATTCCCTTTCTTCATTGTTGTGCCTTGTTCTTTTTGCTCATTCAAATCAACCTCTTCTTTACTGACGGCGCAGCCCCATTCTAATTCTTCATCTTGGGTATAACGCTTGCCTAGTTGCCATGCGATTTGTGCTTTTGCTAGCTCTGCGCCTAAATAGAATGCATGGCCAGTGTCATCTTTAAGATCTAGTTGAGGATAAAAAGCAAAGGGATCAACATCCTGCATCAAGCCGTCACGATTAAACATGAAAATGCCTTCTTCAGCGACTTTGATCCGATAGTTGGGATCTTTAATATTGCTGGCTAATTCTGCAACATCTTGTGAGCTATCAGGGAAAGGGCGGCGGTCATGTGCCACCATCAAATCACCGGTAAAATCACGCGGCAAACTACTATCATCTCGGGCGGCAAACATCATTCGTCTTGCTATATCCGCCTCTTTAATTGCCCGTCGTGCGTGAGGACTTACTTCGGTTGCGAGCACGTTGGTTATTTGTAGCTCAGATATAATCCCAAATAATAAGGCATTTATCCCACTGGTGTCGGCATCGGTTAATTCTGTTAAGTTACCCACGCCCATCATCATCGGGGCATCAGGATATTTTTGACGTAACTGATGATAACGCACAATAGAATTCGTTAAACCATAATGGATCGGATCAAGAATAGGATCGGCAATCCATGGACGGTTGATTTTATCCATCAACTCCATGGCTCGCTCTAACGAGTCGAGCGAGCCCATGACTGCTGGAACTAAAATGGGTACGGCATCTGTTTCCTCGGCTAAATGATAGGTCTTTTCAGTCAAGCTCAGCAGGTAGTCTGCCCCCGCCTTGCCTGCCCGACGCAGATCATCCATCTCTAATGAATCAACACTGACTTTAAAGCCCCGCTCATGCAGGGCAATAACCGCCTCTTCAGGATGTGGAAACTTTTCTTCGGGCAAGCAGCCAATATCGATCACGTTAGCACCATTATCCGCATAATATTGCGCACGTTCGACGATGCTTTCGATGCTTCGCTCTGGAGCATCGACAATTTCAGCGAAGATATTGACATCATAACGACTTAAATCTGGCTGCTTACGCTCGCGACCAAAAAATAGTGGCAAATCTTTCACTTCTTCCGGCCCACGAACAACAGCCACTTTGAGTTGTAGGCTTAAAGCATCAAGATCACCTCGAACCCGCCCCGGCACAATTATTTGATCACAGTCCGCCACATCTTCTGGCTTTAGGCGACGCGCTATCATTTTGTCGGTAATCAATGCGGCAACAGAGACACCAAGCTGGTGAACACGATATTCAAAAGGCAAAGGCGCCATATCAGCCAGCACCCTGTGCAGGCTAGGCTCGGCAAGCTTGCCCGTTAAAAAAAGGATTTTCTCAGCCATTAGCTAAGACAATTCGCCCAAACGCACTTGTAATGCTGCAAGCAATTTTTCTGGATTTTCAACCACCGTTGTCGCTTCAAATGCTCTCAACTTATGTGTGTGTGCCAGATCCACTTCTCTCGGCCATACTTTAACAATACGATCAGGAGCAGGGGTGTCCATTTCTGGTTCGGTATCACACGCTAGAATAATACTTGGAATACGGCATTTTCCCGCCTGCGCATAAACGTTAGTTACCAAACTATCTGATAAGCCCAACACCATTTTAGCGACGGTATTTGATGTTGCTGGCGCCACCACTAAGGTGTGGTAATCGCCACGATAAAACAGACCTACTGGCGGCGAGCTAGCCGTACGATCATGATAGGTGCGACCATCGCCGTTTACTGATTTTGGATCATGGCCATACATGCGAATAACTTCTTCACCGGCACGGCTGTAGAACAAATCGACATCATCTAGGCCGCGGATAATCTCAAGGCACTCTTCTAGATAATGACCTGATCCCGTTACAGCCCATGCAAGACGTGGTTTTTCTGGAGGTGGTTGCATATCAATAAACCTTAATTAACGTCATAGTAAGGTCAATTTTGCCAGAGTCTTCGATCATAGTAAAAAATAAGATAGTTTTATCCCTACTTAATACGTTAGAATTAAACGATAAATTAATGGTTTTGTGGGACGAAAAACAATGACAACAAATTCTATTCCTAAGATTGTAGTAGTCGGTGGCGGGGCTGGTGGCCTTGAACTTGTTACTAAATTGGGTCGAAAATTAGGTAAAAAGGGCAAGGCCGAGATCAAGCTTGTTGATAGTACCACGACCCATATCTGGAAGCCGCTATTACATGAAGTCGCGGCTGGTACACTTGATTCTCATGAAGATGAGATTGAATATCTTGCTCAAGCCATGTGTAGCGGGTTTAACTTTCGACTTGGCAAAATGGATGGCTTAGATCGTGAAAACAAACAGATCAGCGTAGCACCAACAGTGAACGCTAAAGGCGTTGAAATTATTCCGCGCCGCACCTTTGATTATGATTTTTTAATTATTTCTGTTGGCAGTGTAAGTAATGATTTTGGTATTCAAGGCGTTGAAAAAAATTGCTGCTTTCTAGATACCACATCGCAGGCGGAAGTCTTTCAAACTAAACTTTTAGAAGCTTATTTTCGTGCACACACACAAGACAAACCGCTTGACGAAGGTCAGCTTGATATAGCCATTGTCGGGGCGGGAGCAACAGGTGTTGAATTAAGCGCTCAATTGCATGAGGTTGCGCATACCTTAACTATCTATGGCTTAGATGAAGTCAAACCTGAAGACGTCAAAATTACTATCATTGAGGCTGCCGATCGTGTATTGCCTGGTCTACCTGAAAACTTGTCTGCCGCAACGCAACACGAACTCGAGAAGCTGGGCGTTGATGTGCTCACCAACGAACGTGTAGTTCAGGTCACTCCTAAAAATATTAAAACCGAAAGTGGTAAGGTAATTCCTGCCGCAATTAAAGTTTGGGCTGCCGGCATCAAAGCACCCGATTTTCTAAAAGATATTGGCGGCCTGGAAACCAACTGGATCAACCAGCTTGTGGTTAAACAAACGCTACAAACAACGCTTGATGATGACATTTATTCTATTGGCGACTGTTGCGCATGTAAGTGGGAAGGGCATGATGAAAATGTACCGCCTCGCGCTCAAGCTGCTCACCAAATGGCTTCATTAGTTTATAAATCAATTCGCAACCGAATGAAAGATAAAGATCTTCCTGAGTATGCCTATCATGATTATGGCTCATTAGTGTCTCTAGGCCGCTACAGCACTGTCGGCAATATGATGGGCAGCATTAGTAAAGGTAGCCTAATGATCGAAGGCTTTATGGCTCGAATGATGTACTTGTCACTGTACAAAATGCACCAAGTGTCCTTATTTGGTTTCTTCCGTGTAGGAATGCTTACAATTTCTCACTTATTCCGCCGAAGTGTGCATCCAAAGATCAAGTTACATTAAGCTAAGATTCAAGGCATAAAAAAGGCCCATAGTGGGCCTTTTTTAACTCTAACTATTCGTTGTTATTTTAGCGACATTCGCTCTGAAACACCTGAACCTGCTAGGCGATGTTTGATTGCCGCGGCAATATGGATCACTATAAAGCCAATTAATAGAAAGGCCAAGATCTCGTGAACCTCTGTAAACTGTTCTCGCGCTGCTTTGTCTGCCTCAGCCATTCGAGGTAATACAATACCCCAAAATTTGGTATCATATTTACTAAACATCGATTGCAAGTAACCTGATAGTGGCATTGCAAGCATCAACGCATAAATCGCGCCGTGAACAAGCCCAGCTGCTCGCTGTTGCCATTTTGATACCGTATCTGGCAATGGAGGTGCTTTATGCGTTAAACGCCATACTACGCGCAAAATAATCAACATTGCGACGGTCAGGCCCATTGATTTATGCATCAAGAAGTAAAATGCGCGAACACTTTCTTCGCCCGGCGGCAATTCTGACTGTTTGGGCAGCTCTACCATATACAAACCGAGCCCAATCATAAAGAAAAGGACCAGCGCTATTAACCAATGTAAGATGATCTGCACACGATCATAACGCGCTGAACTGTTATTCATCTTTTTCTCCAGTTTTTTCTGTTTATATCCATGAACATTCAAAAGCCTGTCATCCTCAAGATCTTTTTTCGAGGTTTTAATAGCGCTTCCACTAACGACCATGCGGGAGTGACGAGAATGGTATTTGGACGTAACAAGCAAGAAGGCCATAATAATCAATATTATGACCTTCGTTAATAGGAATAACTCCTAGTTTAATTCAGGATAAAACTTAGTGTTATATGTCTAGGTTAGTTGCCTGAAGTGCATGGGTTTCAATAAACTCTCGGCGCGGCTCAACATTATCACCCATTAGCGTGTTAAATATTTCATCAGCCGTGATGGCATCATCAATCGTCACCTGCAATAATCGACGCCTAGATTTATCCATTGTTGTATCCCATAATTGCTCAGGATTCATTTCACCCAAACCTTTATAGCGCTGAATATTTTGACCGCGGCGCGACTCAGCTAGCAGCCATGTCACAGCTTCTGAGAAATTGCTCACTTCTTCACTGCGATCACCTCGTTGAACATAGGCATCCTCTGTAAATAAGCCATGAATCTTGTCCGCAAACGATTGAATTCGTTGATATTCTGAGCTTGCAAAGAATTCGCCAGGAACATGGTAATCGGTGCTAATACCATGGCGACTAAAGCTGATATTGATGTATGGTGTCGCACTATCTTCTTTGCTTGCAACAGACAGTTGGTAGCTCGTTCCTGTTGGTAAACCCTTGTTTAACTCTAGCTCAACTACAGCTAACCAAGATTTCATCGCCACTTTATCTGATAAATCAGGAATAGTCGCTTTATCAATTAATTGCTCTAAGAAGGCAGGGAAGTAATGACTAGAAAGACGAGCGACGACGGACTTAACCATTTGATATTCATGGACTAATGTCGATAACGCACTGCCTGAAATCACATCCGAAGACTTGCTAGGATGAAGCTCAGCATTGTTCAATGCTAGTTCGGTTAAATATTGCTCCATCTCGGCATCATCTTTTACATAACGCTCTTGTTTACCTTTTTTGATCTTATAAAGAGGCGGCTGAGCAATGTAGATATGGCCTCGCTCGACAAGCTCCGGCATTTGGCGATAGAAAAAGGTCAATAACAATGTTCTGATATGTGATCCATCGACATCGGCATCGGTCATAATAATGATATGGTGGTAGCGTAGTTTTTCAGGGTCATATTCATCACGGCCAATACCACAACCTAGTGCTGTGATTAATGTGCCGACCTCAGCTGAACTAATCATCTTGTCAAAACGGGCACGTTCAACGTTAAGAATTTTTCCTTTTAACGGCAAAATAGCCTGAGTGCGACGATCACGACCTTGTTTTGCACTACCTCCCGCAGAATCACCCTCCACTAGGAACAGTTCAGATAGAGCAGGGTCACGCTCCTGACAATCTGCTAATTTACCAGGCAGACCTGCAATATCTAATGCACCTTTGCGACGCGTTAATTCACGTGCTTTTCGTGCCGCATCACGCGCACGAGCCGCATCAACCATTTTATTGGCAATTAATTTACTCTCCGCAGGGTTTTCAACCAAATAATCATGGAAGAACTCATTAGTTAATGATTCCACAATGGTTCTCACTTCTGAAGAAACCAGCTTATCTTTGGTTTGCGAAGAAAACTTTGGATCGGGTACTTTTACCGATAAAACAGCGGTTAAACCTTCACGAGCATCATCACCGCTGGGGTTTACTTTTGACTTTTTAGCTAATCCTTCCGATTCAATATACTGATTTAATGTACGGGTCAGTGCAGCTCTAAAACCGGCTAAATGTGCACCGCCATCACGCTGTGGAATGTTATTGGTAAAACAGTGGATGTTTTCTTGATAGGAGTCAGTCCATTGCATCGCCAATTCAACAACTACGTCGTCTTTTTCGCCCTCAATATTAATAACAGCCTCATGAACAGGTGTTTTATTTTTATTCAAATGTTCAACAAAAGCTTGTATGCCGCCTTCATAATAAAATACTTCACTTTGTTCGTCCCGCTCATCGGTCAATACAATGCGAACGCCTGAGTTCAAGAAAGCCAGCTCACGAATGCGTTTTTCTAAAATTTTGTAATCAAAAGACAAGACGTTGGAGAATGTTTTGTCGCTAGGCCAAAACTGAATTTTTGTTCCTGTAGCATCGGTATCCTCACCCGCTTCAACCCGACCATCAGGCACGCTATCTGTGTAATTTTGGCGATGCACTTTGCCGTCACGGCAAATTTCCATCGTTAATTTTTTGGATAGGGCATTCACAACCGAGACACCTACGCCATGTAATCCACCCGAAACCTTATATGAATTGTCATCAAACTTACCGCCGGCATGCAGCACGGTCATAATAACTTCGGCGGCTGAGATACCTTCTTCTTCATGAATATCAACTGGAATTCCGCGACCATTATCGGATACCGATACCGATTCATCGGGGTGGATTCGAACATTTATCTCGCTACAGTGCCCCGCTAAAGACTCATCAATCGCGTTATCCAGAACCTCAAACACCATGTGATGTAAACCGGTACCATCATCGGTATCACCGATATACATTCCCGGACGTTTTCTTACGGCATCAAGGCCTTTCAGCACTTTGATATTCGACGAGTCGTAAGTATTCTCTTTTTCGGTTGTCATAATGTATCCATTATTGTTCCATTGAGCTTATTTTACCACATCAGAGCGAGGCGTAGACCTTATCGTATTTGACCGCGTTCCACGTGGAACATCTTCATTTTTTCACTGTTATTAAATTCAAAATCCGTTGCGGTCACAAATGTTTGCACGGGCAAAAGAGTAAGTTCCTGCATTACATTTTGTTGATGTTTCTGATCCAGTTCTGAACTTATATCATCCAACAAGAGAATGCTTCTATCGTGATTACTGTGCTCGGCCATGCTAGCTTGCACCATGCATAAGGCAAGGAAAAACAGTTTTTGCTGCCCCCGCGAGAACATCTCTATCGGATCAGCATCATTAATTTTAAAAGACCAATCTGCGGCATGGCTACCCGAGCGCGTATACCCTAACTGTTGATCTCGCGTTATCGATCCGCTAAGCGCTAGATCCAATGTTGAACCTTTGAGCCAACCATTTCGATATTTTAAGGTGAATTCCGCACCTGAAAACTCCGGGCATAACCGCGCAAACAAAACTGAAAACTGATCAAGCACCTTTTTCAATTGTTGTTTCCGCAAGGCCGTAATCGCGTCACCGTGAGAGACTAAATGGGCATCCCATAATTGTATTTCGCTTGTCGGTTTGTGCTGCCTGAGTGCGGCATTGCGTTGTTGAATTATTTTTTTATACGCCTGCCAATGAAAATTAAAGCTTGGTTCCACGTGAAACAAACCCCAATCTAAAAGTTGGCGGCGATAACGAGGGCCTTTCTCAAAAAACTGGTGGCAGTTAGCCGGTACAAACTGTAATGGTAACTGCATTGCCAGTTCTGAAAGCCGTTTTAATGGCGCTCTGTTAAGCCTAATTTTTAGGCCTTTATTTTTATCATACTGTAAACCGACGGGGATATCCCCGCTTATCTTGGCGGTGATCTGGAGTTGCTGCTGCTCAAATTGAATAGCATTTTTTAAGGTTCTTGTTCTGAACGATCGACCCATTGCCAGCAAATGAATCGCCTCGAGCAAGCTGGTTTTTCCCGATCCATTTTCACCCAAGATCAAGTTTATACCTGAGATCGGTTGCAAAGAAAGATCGCTAATATTACGCAGGTTTGAGACAGTAAGTTGGGTGATCACCAGCCAGATCCGAGAAAAGGGAAGTACGGTAATTTTACTGCATACGCTTCATGACATAAAGTGCTTATGACAATATACCTGTAATCATTCAATCGGTGAAGATTCAGGGCAAAAGCAAGAAGTCAGAGCAAGGCGTAATGCGCAGGTAATGACTAGTCCTTATCAAGCATTGCAACGTGTAGCTCTGGCTTCCTAGCTTTTGGTTTGAGATTTACAGATTGAATGATTACGGGTATATACTAGGTAATTGTTTTGTTATTGTGTGTTTGTCTTTCACACAATCGCCACTTAATACAAACCCTAGCAATGCTTCACTGCTATCTACGAACAAACCTTTTATACCAAAGCCAGATTCGGCCTTCTCAAAAACCCATTCACCTTGCAGCCCCCTGGCAGGTGAAGCAAGGACTAAAGGGTACAGTGGTGTTTTAACGGCAACGGGCATAGCAGGGTAGTTGACCTCGGTTGTTTCCCCGGCAAGTGTTTTGCCTAATGCCTTAGCGGCTGCAAGTAGCGGAGTAATAAATAATAAGTTATGCCCCATAACTTCAGCACAATCACCTAAGGCATAAATGTCATCCTCCGTTGTTTGTAACAATGCGTTGGTTATAATGCCGCGATTAACGGCTAGTCCTGCTTGTGATGCCAGTAGCGTATTCGCTCGCAACCCAACAGCTGAAACAACAAGGTCGGGCTCAATAACAGTGCCATTATTCAGTACTAAATTAAAGCCTCCATCATTATAATTTAATGACTTCGCCGTCGTACCTAAATGCCATTCAACACCAGCATCAGCCAAATGCTTTTGCAATTCTAGTGCTACAGAGTCAGGTAGAACATTATTCATAGGCCTTGGAGCTGGGCCAATAACAGATACTCGTACATCACCTAGCAATTAAATCATTTGCAAACTCACAACCTATTAATCCAGGACCTATTAAAGCAATATGTTTTGCGCTAACTAAGCGAGCACGAAAAACAGTATAATCAAGTAAGTTGTTTATCGACAGAACGTCATTCGAGGCATCACCTTCTATAGGGGTAATTATCGGGCTAGCACCCACCGCCAAAACCAATTTTTTATAATGATGCTGTGAACCGTCTGCCATTATTAGACTATGTGCCTGAGGATTAATCTGCTCAACAACACTGTTAATAATTATTTCAGCATTTAATGTTTTTGCCATCGATGCGGCGTCAAACATGGCGACTTGCTCTGCCATTTTTCCTTTACTTAGTGCATTCGATAGCATCGGCTTTGGATAACTTCGGCCATCGTCTGAGCTAATTAAAGTTAACGGTGTGGCCTTATCGATCTTACGGAATTCTCTTGCGAGCGAATAGGCGGCCATTCCGGTGCCAATTATAATTATAGGATCCATAATTCAATACTTATCAAAAAGGAGGTAAGATTAAAATATCTGATACCTCTTTTCTTATTTTAGATTTCAACCATTTCAAAATCATCTTTACCCACCCCACATTCAGGGCACTCCCAATCATCAGGAATATCATCCCAAGGTGTTCCTGGCTCAACTCCTTCTTCAGGTAGGCCTTTAGCTTCATCATAAATAAAGCCACATACTACACATTGCCACTGTCTCATTTTTTACTTCTCCGGTTTATAGTTGTAATAATTACTTTTTTAAATTTGAATCTAATACATCAACATAGTGTCAGGCATGCCACTTTTCAATTTTTGTTAATTATGAAAAATGTGCTTCTCTGACGTCTGTAATATTTTAGCAAAGATTTCGTAATATACCTGTGATCATTCAATCTGTAAATTTTCGCTCCTCCGTCACTCCGGTAGGCTTTTGCCGGAGTCTTGTTGTTTATCGTCAGATTCCGGCTAAAAGCCTGCCGGAATAACGAAACGGTAAAAACTGCAAATTGATTTCACTTGGGTATATTCCTTAGGCTCTTCAGTTTATTCATCAATTTAGGCAACAGCCAGTCGCATTTCGTTCCTCAAACACATTTCGGCATATTCATTTGCATTTTGTGTTATTTTAGACCCAACGACTTATTTATGTCTTGTTAAGTGGAATTTCCGATTATGGGCTTGCCAACACTCCGCCAATTACAATATTTAGTCTCTGTCGTTGATTTAAAGCATTTTGGCCATGCTGCTGATCAATGCTTTGTGACTCAATCAACACTCAGCGCCGGCATACAAGATCTTGAAAGCCTATTAGATGCTAGATTAATAGAGCGCACTAACCGCAAAGTTTTACCTACAGCTCTCGGTATAGACGTGGCCCAGCGAGCACAGCATATTTTATCTTTATCATCAGATCTAGTAGATGTCGCACAATCAGAACAAAGCCCATCAACCGGAAGAGTTCGAATAGGAATTATTCCGAGTATCTGCCCATTTTTATTGCCTAAAGCCTTAACTGCCATTCGCCAACAGTTGCCCCAGCTAGAGCTGATTTTGATTGAAGATCAATCAGAGCCACTGGTAAACAAGCTGCGAAGCGGTGAAATTGATGTTGCGTTGCTGGCTTTTCCATTTGATATTAAAGAGCTTAATCAACATATTTTTGGAGAAGAAGCCTTTTGGGTGGCATTGCCCAAAAACCACGCATTATCCTCTAAAAAACAAATTGTCGCCGATCAACTCCCTATTGATGACCTATTACTATTATCAGAAGGCCACTGCTTGCGCGAGCATGCGCTGAGCGCGTGCCAATTGCCAGCAACCGCGCAGCGAACAAGCATGCAAGGCACCAGCTTATATACGCTTATTGAAATGGTGGCAGGGGGGCTAGGAATAACCTTAATTCCAGAAATGGCTATCAATTCAGATATGGTTAGCCATGCTGATATTTGTATAAGGCCGCTAGTAGCAAAAAATAATAAACCCATGCGAGAGCTAGGGCTTGTCTGGCGGCCCAGTTATCAGCGTACTAAAACTTTAGAATTATTATCTCAGGCCTTTGCCGATGCATTAAATTAACCTGCATTCTGGATAAGAGAATTTAGTTATTTTTCGTCATTCTGGTAAGATTTTTAGCCAAAAGCTGTGAGATATAACTACTAAGATTCCCGCTAAAAACATGCGGGAATGACCAAGTTTTTAGAACTATTCAGGCTAAATTAAAATCTTATTCTGTTTTTGCATAAAAGCTACGAAGGGCGAGGAATTGCGAACGACTACTTTTAAAGGGTGGACGGAATGTTGCGTATACACGTCCTTTAGGATCAACGACAAAAAGATGGTGTTCTTGCTCGATTTGGTAGCTACCATCGGTAAAGTCCGTTTGTAAATATAAAGCAATAAAGCTTGTAGCTAGCTTTTCTATTTCTTTTTCTGAGCCTGTTGCAACCGTAAAATCATAGCCTTGCGACATCAAGAATTGAGATAAGTTATCCGCAGTTTCGTGCTGAGTATCTAAGCCAATGACTAAAAATTGAAAATCAGAATTTGCAAAAGCGGCTTGTAACGCTTTCATTTTATCTAAGCTAGGCTTACAGCTTGGCAAGCAACTACCATGTGTAAAATAGACAAAAGACCATTTATCCTTAAACCTTTCGCTAGTAAGCGCTAACTTGTTTTTTGTGTTCAAAGTAAATGTTGGGAGCAGGCGAGGCGGAGACTCTAAGTAAGATTGCATCGTCGGAGGGATCACTCTTTGATCGCCCTGCCTAAGTGACGCGCGGTTCATCCACAAAACAATCAATAAACCCACTATAATGAGATAGGTGAGCAGAAAACACTTAGAATTAAAGCCCTTGCATTGTGTTGCCATTGATAGCTATTACCATTATTACAACTATAAAATACCCATAATACATAAATATGAGCCAATGAATGAGTGAAAAGTTATTTAAATCAACCGCCATAGTCAGCATGATGACTTTTATATCGCGGATCCTTGGTTTTGTTCGCGATATCGTGATTGCCCGCCTGTTTGGTGCTGGTTTAGGGGCTGATGTCTTTTTTGTTGCTTTTAAAATCCCCAATTTTTTGCGCCGACTGTTTGCTGAAGGTGCTTTTTCTCAGGCATTTATCCCTGTTTTAGCCGAATATCGCAACCGAGGTGACAAAGATCTTAAGGAGCTTATTGCCAGCACTAGCGGCACACTGGCAACAATTTTATTTATTATCACAGTAATTGGCGTGTTAGCTGCACCTGTCCTCATTATGCTTTTTGCTCCTGGGTTTATTGGCGATGATTACAAAATCACCCTTGCCGGCAACTTATTAAAAATCACATTTCCTTATTTATTCTTTATTTCATTAACCGCATTAGCGGGCGCGATACTTAATAGCTTTGGTAAATTTGCTGCGCCTGCTTTTACCCCTGTATTTCTTAACCTATCACTTATTGCCTGTGCGATATGGCTATCGCCTCACTTAGCAGAACCCGTTACTGCATTAGCGTGGGGTGTTTTTATCGGCGGGGTAGTACAGCTTTTATTTCAAATTCCTTTCTTAATAAAAATTGGGCAGCTGCCTAAGCCTCGCTGGGGATGGAGGGAAAGCGGTGTACAGAAAATTATCAAACTGATGCTACCCGCGATATTTGGCGTGTCTGTAGCACAAATTAATCTGTTATTAGATACCATTTTAGCTTCGTTTCTAGTAACAGGTAGCATCTCTTGGCTTTATTATTCTGATCGCTTAGTTGAATTTCCACTAGGTATCTTTGGCATTGCTTTGGCAACCGTTATATTACCTAGCTTATCAAAAAAACATGCCTCAAAATCTAAGGCTGAATTCTCAAACACCATCGACTGGGCACTACGCTGGGTCTTTATCATTGGTACACCGGCCGCAATAGGGCTTGTCTGGCTTGCAGAGCCTTTATTGTTATCATTATTCCAGTATGGCGAGTTTAGCGCTTCAGATGCGCATCAGGCTTCGCTTAGCTTAATGGCTTATGGCTTAGGTTTATTACCTTTTATCTTTATTAAAGTCTTGGCGCCAGGCTATTTTGCCCGCCAAGATACCAAAACACCTGTCAAAATTGGCATTATCGCTCTAGTAACTAATATGGTGCTTAACATCATTCTTATGCTGCAGTTTGCCCATGTTGGCCTTGCTTTAGCCACATCAATATCGGCCGCACTTAACGCTGCATTACTTTATATTGGGCTAAGAAAGCTAGGCGTATATCAACCAAGAACGGGTTGGAGAAAGTTTATAATTCAGCTGCTTATCCCCAATGTCGCTTTAATAGGTATTTTATTTTGGCTAACACCTGAAACAATAAAGTGGATTGATTCCGGTGTCTGGCAACGGTTTATCATGCTCTTTGGATTAATTGCCGCTGCAATGGCGACTTATTTTATACTGCTTTCGCTTGTTGGCATTAAAGTTAAAAGTCTATTAAAAATCGCAAAGGCATAATCTGGACTCGTCATTCTGGCAGGCTTGCAGCCAGAATCTTTATGCAGTCGTCACTGAAGGTGCTGGCTTGCGCTACTCGTCACTCCCGTATGCTTTAAACGGGAGTCTAGTATTTTAACCGTAGATCCCCGATAAAAGATCTCAGGGATGACGCATAAATTATACAACTTGAATGATAACGGAATTAAAGGCAAAAAAAGACCCTCGTAAAGAGGGTCTAATATGGGTACTACTTTTTAATGCGTTTTAGAAGCGACGACCGATACCAATACCCCAAACAACAGGATCAACATCTACGTTCACTTTTACTTTACCTGCCGCTGTGCCTTTGAATCGAGCCGTTGTTTCAATATCAATGTATTTAACATCTAAGTTAACAAACCAATCATCATTTAGCGCCACATCGACCCCCGCTTGTACTGCTAAACCCCAGGAATCATCCATTTTGACTTTTGCACCTGGCTGATCTAACGGACCTTTTACTTTTTCATCAAAGAAATAAGTATAGTTCACACCCGCACCTACATAAGGACGAATGTTTGAGTTCGGCATAAAGTGATATTGCAATGTTAATGTTGGCGGTAAAGCTTTGGCATCAATAACTTGATTCAGAGTATTCAGCGTTCCTGAAGCATCAACATCATGAGAAGAGTAGCCCAAGATAAGTTCCGCACCCCAGTTAGGAGTGAACATATAAGTAATATCTAATTCAGGAACAGTATCGCTATCAACGGTCACGCCACTTCCGGCTACCGCCGCACCATTAACTGATACTTGGCCACTATGATCATTAGGGTTAACATTAATAACACGACCACGAATTAACCAGTCGCCCGCTTCATACGCCATTACTGGTGTAGCAATCGCTGAAATACCTGTTGCTGTTAATAACGCAATAGCCAGTTTTGTTGCTTTCATTTTATTCTCCTGAATAAATACTTAAAAATCTGTGTGGGGTGATCATACGAGCTTATACAAGCTTTTCCATGATCCATGTCAATTTGTGTGGTCATTATCGTTTTTTTTTAGCTATTTCAGCAAGAAAAGATAGGGGCGTATTGGTTTTTAGCTATATCAATGGTCTTTTTGTGGTTTTTTAACCACATAATTGTTTGAGTTTTTCAATATCTTGTACTGAGAGCGCTTTCCCCGCAATAGAAATCAACCCTTCTTCTTGAAACCGTGAAAACAGCCGACTAACCGTTTCCACCGCTAATCCGAGATGATTTGCAATATCACTACGCGACATACTAAGCTGAAAGTTCGTAGCGGAAAAACCACGGTCTTGGAAGCGCTTAGACAGCGATAATAAAAATGTTGCTAGTTTTTCATCTGCTGTTTTTTTGCCCAATAACAACATGAAGGTTTTATCGCCGGCCAGCTCTTTGCTCAAGCGCGTTAGCATTTGTATTTGTAACTGCGGCATACCCTTACCAATTTCTTCCATATTCTGAAAAGGCAATTCGCACACACTGCTACTTTCCAATGCTTTTGCATTTGATTGATAGTTTTGCTGGTGTATAGCATCAAGCGCAATAAATTCACCTGGGAAATAAAAGCCCGTGACCTGATCTCGTCCATCCGTAGCTGAAATAGTGGTTTTAAACGAGCCGGAGCGCACAACAAATAAGGATTTAAAAGGCTGATCCGAGGTAAACAACGCGTAACCACGTTTATAATTTTGACTGCGCTCGATAATACTATCTAACCGTATAAGGTCATTATTATTCAAACCCAAAGGCAAACATAAACTATAAAGAGAGCAGGCATGACAAGCCACATTACGATCATGTTCGATCTTCGCAAGATCGTTAAATAAGGGGGTTACATTGGTCGCTTGAATCATAATCTATTACTATACTCGTGATACTTCAATTTGCAAAAAAATCCTTGTCATCCCGGCAGGCTTTTAGCCGGGATCTCTGCACAAACAAGACTCCGGATTAAGCTTGTGCTCAGCTCGACTGGGTAACATACCGGAGTGACAGAGGAGTGAAAATGCACAAATTGAATGATTATAGGTGTATACCTGACCCTGAAACAGTTATTATGCTGTTTTATTCTGAACATTTTGGAAACGTCATGGCTTCTCGCATCGCTTCGGTCTCGCGCAACACACTTGAAACTCAAATTGAGGTGACCATAAACCTTGATGGCAGCGGTCAGTTTAAAGCTGAAACCGGCGTGCCCTTTCTCGACCACATGATGGAGCAAATAGCCCGTCACGGATTGTTTGATCTAGATGTAAAAGCAAAAGGTGACTTACATATTGATGCCCACCACACCGTTGAAGATACTGGCATTACCATTGGGCAAGCACTTAAAAAAGCATTAGGTGATAAAAAAGGCATTATCCGCTATGGTCACGCTTATATTCCGCTAGATGAAGCTTTGTCGCGCGTGGTACTAGATTTATCCGGTCGCCCAGGTATCGAATTTGACGTTACTTTCACTCGCGACAAGATCGGTGAGTTTGATGTCGACTTGTTTTATGAGTTCTTCCAAGGCTTAGTTAATCACGCTGGAATGACCTTGCATATCGATTCAATAAAAGGCCGCAACGCGCATCACATTGCAGAAACGATCTTTAAAGCGTTTGGCCGCGCTTTGCGAATGGCCGTTACACTTGATCCACGTGCGCTAGAACAATTACCTTCAACTAAAGGCTCGCTTTAAAAGCTTAGAAATTCTTATGCAACACATCGCCGTCATTGATTATGGCATGGGCAATTTACGCTCTGTCTCAAAAGCATTGGAAACCGTTTCAAACGGTGTGCCTGTTGAAGTAACATCCGATCCTGAGCGCATTCTAAGCGCCAGCCATGTTGTTTTCCCCGGCCAAGGTGCTATCCGCTCTTGTCTTGCCGAAGTCCAACGTCTTGGGTTAACCGACGTTATCCGGCAAGTAGCTGCAGAGAAACCTTTTTTAGGTATTTGTATTGGCATGCAGTTATTAATGACGCACAGCGATGAAAATGGCGGCGTTGATGGTTTAAATCTGTTTGCGGGCCATGTTCATCATTTTGATATGAATGCCGCGCCTCATTTAAAAGTGCCTCATATGGGCTGGAATCAAGTTCATCAAACAATTTCACATCCATTATGGAAAAACATTGAACTAGATAGTCGCTTTTATTTTGTGCACAGTTATTATGTTAAACCTAATGATGACAAAGTGATTGCGGCAACTACGGAGTATCCTGCTAAATTTACTTCTGCACTCTACAAAGACAATATCTTTGCTGTGCAATTTCACCCGGAAAAAAGTCATCATGCCGGTCTACAATTATTAAAAAACTTTGTGAACTGGGACGGTCAACCATGAATTATGCTAAAAATGGAGAATTATTATGTTGTTAATCCCCGCCATTGATCTAAAAGAAGGTCACTGTGTCCGCTTGCGTCAGGGGCGCATGGATGACAACACGATCTTTTCAGAAGATCCCATTGCTGTCGCCCGCAAATGGGTTGACGCAGGTGCAAAACGCTTACATATGGTTGATCTCGATGGCGCATTTGCCGGCAAGCCCGTCAATGCCAGTATTATCCATGATATCTGCAAAGAATTTCCTGATCTTGATGTACAAATCGGTGGAGGTATTCGTGATGAAGATACCATTCAAACCTATTTAGAAGCCGGTGTTCGTTACGTTATTATTGGCACTAAAGCCGTTAATGCTCCGCATTTTGTTGGTGATGTTTGTGCTGAATTCCCCGGCCACATTATTGTGGGCTTAGATGCTAAAGATGGCAAAGTAGCTATTGATGGCTGGTCAAAGCTGTCCCATCACGATGTAACCGATATGGCAAAACACTTTGAACAAGACGGTGTTGAAGCTATTATTTATACCGATATTAGCCGAGACGGCATGATGCAAGGCGTAAATTTAGAATCAACTCGTGATTTGGCTCGCGCAATTAATATTCCCGTCATCGCCTCAGGTGGCGTAACCGATAACAATGATATTAAAGCCCTGTGCCACTATGAAAGTGAAGGCGTGATGGGCGCCATTGTCGGCCGTGCAATTTATGAAGGCACCATTGACTTGGCCGAAGGTCAGGCGCTTGCCGATCGCCTTAATCCACCACAGGATTATAACTAAATGGGCTTGGCCAAACGCATTATTCCTTGCCTCGACGTTGACAATGGCCGCGTGGTGAAAGGTGTGCAATTTGTCGATATTCGTGATGCTGGCGATCCCGTTGAAGTCGCCAAACGCTATAATGAACAAGGTGCCGATGAAATTACTTTTTTAGATATTCGCGCAACGCATGATAACCGTGACACCATGGAACACCTCGTTGAAGCTGTCGCTAGCCAAGTATTTATCCCTTTAACCGTCGGTGGAGGTATTCGCACCGTTGAAGATGTTCGTCGCATGCTTAATGCCGGTGCAGATAAAGTGGGCATCAACTCGGCCGCTGTCGCCAACCCCGAATTTGTACGTGAGGCCACCGAAAAATTTGGCTCACAATGCATTGTTGTTGCCATTGATGCTAAATGTGTTTCAGCCGAAGGCGAGCCCAAACGCTGGGAAATCTTTACTCATGGTGGCCGTAAACCCACAGGAATTGATGCTATAGAATGGGCAAAAAAAATGGTTGATTTCGGTGCGGGTGAATTATTACTCACCAGTATGGATAAAGACGGCACCAAATCCGGCTTTGATCTAGAGCTAACTCGCGCAGTGAGTGATGCTGTTACTGTTCCAGTTATTGCATCAGGTGGCGTTGGTAAACTGCAAGATTTAACGGATGGTGTAAAAATAGGCCGCGCCGATGCTGTGCTCGCCGCTAGCATCTTTCATTTTGGTGAACACACGGTTGAAGAAGCCAAACGACAAATGGCAAGCCAAGGTATTGAGGTTCGACTGTAATGGACTGGCTAGATCAGGTTAAATGGGATGATAATGGCCTTGCTCCCGTTATCACACAAGAGCATGCGTCGAAGCAAGTGCTCACTTTAGCCTGGATGAACAGAGAAGCCTTGAGACTTACCCTAGAAACTGGCCACGCTGTTTATTGGTCACGATCGCGCCAAAAAATCTGGCATAAAGGCGAGCAGTCTGGCAATCAACAGCTGGTAAAATCTATTCGCTTAGACTGTGATTATGATGCAATATTGATAGAAGTCGAACAAATGGGGGGCATTGCCTGTCATACTGGTCGTCATCATTGTTTCTACAAAAAACTTGTTGATGGACAATGGCAAAGAATTGAGCCCGTATTAAAAGACCCAAAAGAGATATACAAATAAATGAGTGACGTATTAAGCCGACTTGCTGAAATTATTGAAGAACGAAAACAAGCTGATCCTGAAGACTCTTATGTTGCAAGCCTTTATCATGGCGGTACAAATAAGATCCTAAAAAAACTGGGTGAAGAGGCGATAGAGACCGTTATCGCAGGCAAAGGCGGTAATCGCGAAGAGATCATCTATGAAACCGCAGATTTATGGTTTCATAGTCTTGTACTATTGGCGCATAATGATATTAAGCCACAAACGATTCTTGATGAGCTTGATCGCCGCTTTGGTTTGTCTGGGCTTGAAGAAAAAGCCAATAGGAGCAAATAATGTCTGACTGCTTGTTTTGCAAAATTATTGCTGGCGATATTCCGTCATCAAAAGTCTATGAAGATGAGCAGATCTTTGTTTTTAAGGATATCAGCCCAAAGGCAGCTGTGCATTTATTGGTTATACCTAAAATACACATTGTAAGCCTCGACAACCTTACACCAGAGCATCAAACACTCATTACTCATATGATGCTAAAGCTTCCAGAGCTAGCCCGTTCACAAGGCTTAGATGACGGTTTTCGCACTATTATCAACACCGGTCCAGGCGGCGGCCAAGAAGTTGGACATTTACATATGCATATTCTGGGCGGCAAAGGCATGCCCGGATTTAATTAGAAAACTTGAAGCTTCACTAACACGTCATTCCGGCAGTCTTTTAGCCGGAATCTAGTTTTGAATTATTAGGAGAACATTATGGGATTCGGTGGAATAAGTATTTGGCAATTATTAATTGTTTTAGCCATTATCATTTTATTGTTTGGTACAAAAAAATTGCGCTCTTTAGGCGGCGATGTCGGTAGTGCCATTAAAAACTTCAAGCAATCGATGCGTGAGGGAGAGGACGAAATTGAAGCTAAGTCAGACGACAATGATAATGTCATTAATCGCGTTGAAGAGAGCGAAAAAGACAAACATTCAAGCTAGCAAAGCCTAAGTGAAAATAATTTACATCGACTCTTTGCCGCTCGTGGTGAGCCCTTCGACTATACTCAGGGGAGCCCTGTCGAACCATGTTTGATATTGGTTTCTGGGAGCTATTCATAATTGCTGTTGTTGCTCTGGTTGTCGTCGGACCCGAGCGCTTACCTAAACTGGTGCGTGTTACAGGGCTGTGGATTGGCCGAGCGAATGCCTCAATCCAGTCCGTCCGCAAAGAAATTTCCCAAGAACTGCGTGCTGAAGAGCTCAAACAAGCCTTAAATAAAACCATTGATTTAGATGAGGTTTCAATGGGCTCAGACTCGATTGATTCTCAAACTATCGACAAAAAATCTAGCGAAAACATACTCGAAGAATCAATCGAGTCTGACCCCATTGAAAAAAATGACAAACGATAACCAACAACCGCTCATTACCCACCTAATCGAGTTGCGTGATCGTTTATTGCGTGGACTTTTAGCCGTAGCTATTCTCGCAGCCTGCTTGCTGCCTTTTTCAAATGATTTATACCATTTTCTAGCAGAGCCACTTTTACGTCACCTGCCGGAATCAAGCACCATGATCGCAACTGAGGTTGCCTCACCGTTTTTAATTCCTTTTAAGCTTACCCTAAGTCTTGCCGTTTTATTAGCCATCCCTATTTTGCTATACCAGCTATGGGCTTTTATCGCCCCCGGCCTCTATGACAATGAACGTAAACTGGTCTTCCCATTGTTATTTGCCAGCACAATACTGTTCTTTTTAGGAATTATTTTTGCTTATTACGTCGTGTTTCCACTGGTTTTTGGCTTCTTCACCCAAGCGGCCCCTGAAGGCGTAGCCATCATGACCGATATAAGCAGCTATTTAGATTTTGTATTAAAGCTGTTTTTTGCTTTCGGATTAGCGTTTGAAGTGCCTATTGCTACTTTGCTATTAATCTGGACTGGAGTATCAACGGTGGAAAGTTTAGCTGAAAAACGCCCCTACATAATTGTTGGCGCCTTTGTAATTGGTATGCTGCTAACGCCGCCCGATATAATTTCACAAACACTGTTAGCCTTGCCGGTTTGGGTGTTATTTGAGTTGGGATTGTTTTGTGCCCGTTTTTTACCTCAAAAAAAAGAAGCCCAAACTCCGTAATAGACCAGTAGGAGCGGCTTAAGCCGCAAACTTACTGCTTACATAGCAACTATAGAAGCTACGGAGTTGAGTTCATTTCTCGTCATCCCGGTAGGCTTTTAGCCGGGATCTTGTGCTCATATTTTAAATGCTAGATTTCCGCATACTTTTAGCGAGAAGTTAGTTTGAATAATAGATCCCCGATAAAAGATCTCGAGGATGACGAAGCTATTTTCTTAGCTAAGCACCATAACGCAAACGAGTACCATTATTTAACGATAGCAACAGCTCTTCTGCGCGAAGCTCCGCAGGAAAGTAAGTACCAGAAATTTTTGCACCATGAATGCTGGTGCCATTGAAATTCGCACACACCGTAAAATCAACACCACGCAAATCTGCTTGCCTAAAATAGCTATTAGAAAAGTCTAAGCCTTCAGCATTGATGCCCTGCAAGTTAATATGGCGAAAATCACAGGATGTTAAATCTGCTTTTTCACCTGCAGCAATCCGCTGATTAAACTCGTCCATTTTACCTTCTCGCAACAAGCGATAAAGGGGATCATCTGAAATAATAGGTGCCGTCATACATCAAACCTTTGGTTAAACTATAATATCAATCGTGCCGCCAAAATGATTCACTTCAAAAGCTATCGGTGTGCTATCAGAGGCTTGCCCTACAACTTCAGCACTCTTCACTCTTGTAGTTGGTTGCTCTCGCATCACTTCGGTATTATACGTTTCAATTCCTTGCGATGTAGTAACTCGCCCTTCCAATAACCGTTCCCGACTTAACGGGTTGGTTAATGTTGGTTGACCGCTTAATGGTGCAATTCCTGGAATTTCCATAATGCTGTTCTCATAAATAATGAAACCAACCAAGCAGTGAAGAAAAAGATCTCCACTGCTTGAACTTTGATTCTACTCTAACTGCCTCCAGCTTTGGCGGCCCTTGCTTGAAAGACCATTTAAAGGGCCTGTTCCTTCATCTATCGTACCGGTAATCGTACAGGTTCCAGCTCCTGTCATCACACATGTCGGTGGTGGCCCGGGTATAACCGTACAGCTCCCCGCTCCTCCGCTTACTACACATGTTGCCGTCCCTGCCGTTGATGGCCCTGCCATAACTAAACCACCAGAGCTATGATCCGAAATAGAAACCATTCCGCCTCCTGGTTTATATAATATTAGTGGAATACTTGGAATACCTGCTGTTGATTTTACTCCACTAATAGCCGTATCTGCTGTCCCATCATTATCAACATCAGCAAAATCAGCCGTTGAGAATAAACCGTCACCATTAATATCAAATGGTGATGCCGCAAAACGAGAACCCGTTGCTGCAATTAAAGCCATAGTGTAACCGCTACCCCCGCCATCACAGGGATCTGCCGCCGGTAATAGAGTTGAGAAAATTATCGCACCATCAATAATGACCATTTTTGAAATAATGCGCTCACCATGATTCGGTGGCGGTGTACCTGCAGCGCTGGTGTCGACTAAATCCATTCGCCAGCCTTTTTGATTAACCTGGCTCTTCCAGCCAACATCTCCCACATTAACGCCTGCATTTAACCAATTCACCGGCCCATTTGCAGACGTTACTCGTACATCTGTGCCCGAAGCTGATAAATCAGATTCTATAATTTGCTCCAGTAAATCTCCCCTTGTAACACCTGCAACGCCATAATCCCAGATACCATACATTGATTGTAGTGTCTGACCGGTATCACTGTTATCTGTTGATCCTACATACTTACCTGTACCAAAGTTTAAGAGATAACCTGCAAGCGGCCCATAAGGATGACGACTCAGCGCAATTGGCGCCGTTATAGCTTGTACTCCACCCGAACCATCTGATGCCGTAAACAACGGTGTTTTAGCCGCTGCAGTATTCGATACCGCAAGTATGTCATAACTAAACTTCCAGTTCGCTTCATTTGCATCGCTAATATCGATAGTCCAAACGTTGCCCAATAAATCGCCGGCATATACCCTATCAGCAATCATGTCACCATTGGTATCGGCAAGTGTTGGCGTTGACAAGCCATTTGAATTGGTAGCATCACCTACACCCATTTCAAATTTCTTAATAAGCGAGCCATCCGCTATATCAACAATATAAAGTACAGCTTTATGGTTAGCACTATTATATCCGTTACCAAATATTGCCCCCCAATCGCCATTATTTAATTTGACAATACTAGGTCGACTAAAACTGTAACCCATATCAACATCGTTGGCTGTAGTAAATTCCCATAACGCCTTATTACCGGCAATCGTCGTTTCTGAAGCACCGCCTGGAACCGTTGTTATATCTAAAGCGTAAACGCCTTTGCCACCGGCACGAAGACCACCCACAAGCACGGTATGCCACGCACCTGAAAAGAACACATCCCCACTCACTGGCGTATCATCTACATAATAACGATGGCTAAAATCTTGGCCAGGGCTAGGCTTATGACTTAATTGATTCAAATCAGGTAATAAAACGCTTGGAATATAAGCATACTTCTCAGCGCCAGTTGTGGCATCAAAAGCATGCATCATTCCATCGTTTGCTCCCACATATAACATAGGCGTGCGACCACTATTAGCCGATCTAAAGGTACTGTAGTTCACTGTTTCCCATGAATCAGGATAAAACTGATTAGGCCCGCCTACATATAGTGGCTCACTATGAACAATATCGCCTAGCTTCTTACCTGCTCGGTCTCTAAATTGTGCATCGCTTTGGCCTCGTATATAATCTAACTGAGCTCGACCAAATGCTACATTTTCTAGCACATTTGGTACCCAACGTGTTCTGAGCAAAAGCTGCTGACTAGGGCTTAAAGCTGCCCAGCTAAACGAGGCACCTGCGCCACTAGCATCTAAAGTAAAAATCTTCCGAGCCCCTGGAGCCGCTATTTGGTTCTCAGCTGTCCATATTGGCGACGGATTAATTAAACCTGAAGCTGTCAAGCTATAAGCCTTAATCTCGCCTGACCACTCATCACTTTTGAAAAGCGTTTGATATACCCGTGTTGTCCCCGTTAACACGGTCGCATTCGCTGTTAATGCACTTGCTGAACCTGACGCCGCTAGTGCCGTTAGGATAGCCGCTTTTAATTGTAAAATTAATTCGTCGGGGTTATCAGCTTTATAATATCTGCCTCGGCTATTATATGCAGCATGCCACAAATCATCGATTTTAAAGGCTGCATTTGAATTAGGCTTTGGATCGCCTCCCCATGTTGATGTTTCTGTCAATACAGAGGCACCTGATGCATCAGGGTTGCCCGGCCAACCATCTTCAGCCGGTGCCGTTAACGGATCAGGGTCATCTACCAACGAACCAGAAACACCAAAACCAATCCCTATGGTTGTTAAATGTTGTTGGCTATTGGTATCAAAAGCATCTGTTGGCACCTCATTAGGTAAAAGAGGGCGAAGATCTTCATCATAATATTTTTTCGCCACATCGGCTAAGGTGCCATTATAAGCCGCACCAAAGGCATCTCCATCTTCATTAGACACGCCTATAGGATCACTTCCATTCCAATAACCATCGGTTAACATAATGGCGTAATTTTTCTGACAACTTTCAATAATCGGGCTAATAGAGTGGTTGTTTACACCGGCGCCCAAATTAGGGCCACGGCCGGCAAAGTATTCACCAGCACGCTCTAATGCACGTCGTAAAGGCGTTCCTGTAGCAGGCCAAACATAGCTATATAGTGCGCTTCGAATATTATCATTATGTGTATTCCTATCAGCATCACCATTACCAGACCCATTACCATCGAATACATCTCTAAATAAAGAGGAAATATTATCGCTGCTGTGTTTTTTGGTACCCATTAAGCCATAGTTCACATCTGGGATTTCAGCCATTAACAAGCCTATTGCACCTTTAGCAACAAATGAACGTTTGCGGCTATATTGATACCAGTTGGCCGCATTTTCTTTTACTTGAGCTAGTGTTCGACAGTGACCTGGATTTGCTGGATCTTCGCCTAACACTTTTAAACATAAGGCACTAGAAGAAATCATTGCATAATTGGCTGTAGTATAGATCGTTGTACTTAACACGCGCGTATCTGACATCGCTACTTTCATCGCTGCATAACCTGTAGGTGCTGACGAATAAAAGTGCGAACCAACTGTATAAACCGGTGGCGTACCACCTGGGCCTGTAGCGCTATATAATTGTTCACCTTTTAAATGTGGGGTACGGCGCACCTTTTGTACAACAATTTTTGAATCCTTTACTTCTACCCGATAATGCGAATCCCATAAATCAACCTCGCCATCACCGGCATTACCATTTGGATCTTTATTTAAATAACTAAAACAAATATGTTGACCTGCTCCATAGGTTATACCTGTCGCAGGATCCACCACACCTGCACCACCAAAACTTGCTGCAACGTCTGATGCTGTAATAGTATAACCACCCGTTGTACCACAACTAGTATCTCCCCGAATCCATTCAGGTCTAGTACGCGATGGTAAATGGCCTGCATCATCCACCCAGACCTCATAAACAAAGCCTGCCTGAACATTGACAGGAGCAGCACTAGCCGCACCATATTCAGCTCTAGGGCGCGCCAAGTCTGCCGTTAAAGCATAACCTGCCGTGCCTGATTGTGGATTACTACGTGCACAGTTAAATTTGTTAGCACATCCTCCTGGCAACACCTCTGTTATGTCTGCCCATACTTTATAGTTACTATTTGGACGATAATACATTACGTTAAAATCTGCTGAACGTACGCGCCAATCTACTACTAATGGAAAAGGATCATGTTTGCTCATTGCATGTTTAGTTCCCCCAGCCCAAGGCGGCATCAGCACGTCGACATTAGGGGTGCGGGGTGCTCCCACCCAATCCAATGAACGGATATATCTAGGCACGGTTGCAGGGCTACCTAATTGAACAAAGTCTGTCTTACCCTTATTATAAATACTTGCCGCAACTTTATTGCTTGGATTATCTATAGGGCTATTAGGCGATGCCACAGGGTAATTGCCTGGCATAGTGCTATTTAATGATGCACAGGCATTGGTTGCCATCCAATAGTTGGTGTTGCTGGTATTACCACAGGCATGCCAATCTGCACGAGGATAGGTATTATCAGTTAAATGTTGAATATAGCGATAATTAACAACCCTATTACTTTGCTCATCTTTCTCTCTAAAACTGGTATCGTTACCCACCCCGTCACCATTAATATCAAACCGTGCTCTTCCGCCGGTGGCAGTCGTATAGTTTTTTAAATATTCATTGTGATAATCACCCGTGTTGCTATTGAGTGGGCCATTGGCTGTTATTGCACCCGTTAGAGCATTAATTACAGGTGCTGGACCAGTCCAACCATTTACCCAGGCTGCGCGAGTGGTCGTTCCACCAAACGTATACGATCCATTATGATGGAGCACTCTATGATTGTAGTTCGTGTCCCTGTTCCAGGTGCCTCCAGCGGTTTCGCATGTCGTTTTGGGTGTCGCATTATTATAATATTCATTATCAACATCCCACGTGTTTCTCTGGGGGCCTTTATCTACCCACACTTCTTGTCTATACGCGCCTGCACCACCTGTGTTTTGGTTGCTTGGATGGTTTGCTCCGTTCCATTGGTGAGGGCTGCCTGGGCCAAAATCACCTGAATGTGCATGCGCCTGTTTCGAGCCGGTTAAAAAGGCAAAAACCTTATCTAGACTTGGTAACCAATCACCGGCGTCTGGCAACGCTGGCCCACCACCACCACTTGGCATTTGACAATAGCCTTTCGGGAATTCCCAAAAATACCAATGCTGTAATACTAAAGCCCAATCATCATTAGCCACAACCGGTGCAATGAATGTTTTTTCACTATCATCTCGATCATTATCATTATTGAGATATAACTCGTTATAGCAAATACCATCTGCATTTCTGTCATTACAATAACCGGTATAAGATCGCCATGTAGCATCAGTAATTTTACCCGTAGGCATATCTGACCAGCCCAGCCAACCGCCTTGTGCCCAATAGCGCATAACATCATGGTCATAATTTTGAGCGCGCCAGTGCGGCACGGCGAGAATATCAAAATCCATTGAACCAGAATCATCTAAAACAAACATGATGTTCGGCGTGGCTGAGTGATCAATAAACAAGGGGCTTTGGGCGATATCAATAGCTATAACGCTATTTGAAAACAACATTGCCGTGACCAGAAAAACACTGGCTTTCAATTGCTGAATTTGTTTTTTTAGTGCTAAAAATTTATTTTTTAAAACTAAGTTACCCATAATATTTACACCTTGCGCCTAACTACACGCATTAAATTTATATGTTGATTGTAATGTTACTGCACTATTTACATCGGGGCCATAAGCTCTGGCTGTAATACGATAATAGCAATTTCTAGGGGGGGTTGTTCCCGGTATGGCGGGTATTTCAGCACGCACAAACTCAATAAAATAATGAGCTGTTCGTGTTATTCCCACATCTGCATTGCCCGCATAATCACAGGCGATCGCATCCCAGCGAGCTTGGTCTGTAAAATCTTCGTTATTTAAAAGGATTTCACAAGCGCCCAAGCCAACGGATTGACTTAAGGCAGATAATATTGAAGTAGCTTGGGGATCGGCTAAAAGGTTCGCCTCTGCTTGGCGTAAGGTTGTTTCTGCCAATTGAAAAGCAATATTGTCGTTGCGACTATTGCTTGCCATGCGCTCTTCCATTATCGTTGAGCGCATAGCACTCATTCCTAATAATGTGATTAAAACCAGCATAATTAAGGCAACAGCCAGCACTACACCCTGTTGCATATGGTGAGACCTCATCAAATAACCATTATTTTTCACTTTGTTGCCCCATAATTCCTCATCCCCAGATGGTTGGTTATACACTGACTGTTTCGTTCATTCAATATTTCCCTACTTTCATCTTAAATTATAGCGCGTTGTTTTTCTGTGATTAAACTCACTCTTTACCAACAACCTGCAACGGCTGCTGTTTTTGTGTCGGTGCTATCTAATCCCAACGTGCCACAATAATCTGTCGTTTGCGAATTTTTGGGCGTCGCCGATATTGCAAAGGATGCCGCTGTAGGAGCCGAAGGGAAGGTTAGATCATAATATTTAGCCACCCCCTCTTGAGGTGACTCATTAAACGGTAGCGCAGCACCGGTATAACTTGAATTTGTTGTGTAATAGCGCTCCATAAACCCCGCTAATTCAACTAAATCAGCTTCCGCTACACCACGGCGTGAGTCTCTTAGCGCGCCTTGATAGCTAGGATAAGCAATTGCAGCTAAAATCCCGATAATTGCAATAACAATCATTAATTCTATAAGTGTAAAACCTTTATTTTTAATCATTTTTTAACCTTGGCCTAATTAAGCCTGTTTCGCACCGCAACAGTGGATGTGTATACTTTTCTTAATCTACGATCAGGAATAGCCGCTCCTGACACATCAACTCCATTATAAAAATAGGGTTGAGGATTGGTCGCAACAAAATTATCCTGACTTCTTACGAGCAAACTCACTCTTATGCTAATCACTCGTTCCATATCTAAGCCTGCCGTATTAGAAGGAACATAAAATAGACCGCCACTAGCTTGACGTTGCCCATATAGAATTTGCATATTTTCAATATCTGGCACCAGTTGATCTAATCCCAGAGATAAACCTGGCACACCCACACTATTAGCAACACTATATGTTCTTGCTAATAAGCCTGTCGTAGAAGATAAGCGGTAGACCCTAGGATTATTGGCATTTGTATAAATAAATTGTAAATTTCCTGTTTTATTTTTTGGACTCAAACCCCCTCCTGCCGCATGACTTAACGTTCCACCTGCAGGGTTATTCGATATCTGAAAAATATCAGCAGTAAAACAGTCTGTGACTAAGACAATGTCACCTTGGGCAAACAAACCTGCCTCAGCTGGGTTAATTGATAAATTATCTGATTTATTAGCAGGGTAAGGGGCTACCAGTGCTACACCTCGCCCCACCCCCCCAAGCGCCCTAATTGAAATACTGTCGGAACCATTTACACCTGTATTATCAGCCCCTCCAATAGCACCCGATAAAGAAGCATATAATGCTGGCTGCCCCGCCAATAACCTAGTCTTAAATTGATATTGGGCATTAGATGTATCTAAATTATTATATGCTTGATCCAGCTTTTCTCCATTTCCACACACACCACCATCAAACCCCACTTCACGTAAGCCTTCAGTCAAAAAATACATAGCAAAACGGGCGTTTTCTTGCATTCTGGACAGGTTTTCTTGTGTACGGTTAATGTTTTTTGTTCCGGTAAATATTTTTACTGCGCCTGCCGTTAAAAACAAGCCTATCGTGAGCGCTATCATAAGTTCTATGATAGTAAAACCTATCTGATTCCTAATGTTATTTATTCTCATGGTTCAAACCTTATTGTAAACGCCGCATCACTTGCATCAACCACACCACTGCGGTCATCATCCCACTCAACAATTATGCTATAGACACCTGCCGCAACACTCACATCTCCTTGACCGAACGGAAGCGAGTTAGCAACTTCCCTCTCCCATTCAAATACATCATGACCAGCTTGTTCTGTTGCTGTACAGCCAACAATTGGCACAGCAATACAATTGGTGTTTTCAACTGCTGCGTTTGTATAGTCATTTAGTCCAACCATATTGTTTCTATCGATATTCGATCGCATTCTATCGGCCATATCATAGGCTAATTGTGCTGCTTTCCCTCGGTGTTCAGCACTTAAATTATCACGCAGAGAACTTATTTGAAGCCCAGCTAAGCCCAGCAAGCCAATAGCCATAATAACAAGTGTAATTAACACTTCTATTAATGTGAAACCTTTATTCTTTATTTTTGTTAAGAACATGTTACAGCCGTATCTACCCTTGCTCGCCCTAAACGGTTAACAATAACTGCTCTAGCCGTACTTGCGTCAGAATTTAAACAGAGAAAAAAACTTGCATTAAAATTAGTTGTTATCATCCCTGAAGGATCATATTCAACTTGAGTGTTAAAATTATTGGAAGTTAAGGTATAGCCCGCTGGTAAGGCATCATGAGTTTTTAATAACTCTCCAGGATCAACTATATTATCAGTATTAGCATCAATATAAACATCCCAGCCATCCTTCCAATCAAGGTTTGTTCCACTCTTACTTTGAACTATTACATTTTCATTTCTTGTCGCGGCTTCACTGCGGGCATAATTTAATGCTGTGAGAAAATCATTAGTGCTTGTTGTCATTCGACTATCCCTAATTAAACCCGTAAAACTAGGAATACCTATCGCTGTTAAAATAGCAGCAATCGCGACTGTTATCATTAACTCTAATAACGTAAAACCTTGTATTTTATTGTTTTTTATCATAATTGAGTGTTTTTATACCATATATATAACAAGGATGCTACTGTACCTAAAGGGTAGGTAATAACATTATGGATCAATTTTATATAATTTTTCCGTGTTATTCCTCACATTTTCTATTATTATCTAGCAATGATCCTGCTACAAATTTTAAATTCATCCTTTTCTAGTATAAATCCGTGTAGGATAGTTTTAAATTCAAAATTAAGGTAAAAACATGCCAATACAACAAACATTAGTCGATGAAATCGAAGTTTTACTTCGTTATAATTTAGATACAACCCAAGAAGGAATAAAAGTCCACAACACCGCCCGTGAAGGGCTTGTTGAGGCAACGAAACGTTTACATGATAAAGGTTTGGTTGATAGTGCTGATGGTGGCTATTTAACTGATTTAGGTCACGAAGCTGCTGAACATACTCAAGCTGCTTTGCGGATTTTAACTTCTGATAAAGAACATTTATCCCCATAATCATTAATCTGCAACGTTTTCACTCCTCTGTCACTGCCTCGAGTGCTTAATGAATGTCTTATTTATACTCAGATCCCGGCTACAAGCCTACCGGGATGACAAAGCTATTTTCTGTAATTTGAATGGTCACGAGGATAAACCATCTTTTCATAGACGATAAAACTGTAGGGATATTCATTTTTATCGTCTGCCGGATGATCTTCTCGACTTATCTGTTGCCATTCCTCTGTATGCCACTCCGGAAACCAAGTATCGCCTTCTAAATTAGCGTGAACTAAGGTTAAATAAAGTTTATCTGCTTGTGGTAATAATTGTGTATATAAAGATGCCCCACCCATCACCATTACTTCATCGGCGTCTGCTGCGGCCAACAGCGCATCATCCGTTGAATAAACAATTGTGCAACCCTCTGTTTTATAAGATCGATTTTTGGTAACAATAATATTTTGTCGACCAGGTAAAGGTCGGCCTATCGATTCATGGGTATTTCTACCCATAATAATTGGTTTACCCATGGTCACTTTTTTAAAATATTGCAGATCAGCAGATAAATGCCAAGGAAGATCATTGTCTTTTCCTATTAATCCTTGCTGATCTGTTGCAACAATCAGTGCTATTTTCATTTATATACCCATAATCAATCAAGTTGCAGATTTTACCACATCGTCATTCCAGCATGCTTCACTTATCCCTTCATCCCGACAGGTTTGTAGCCGGGATCTGAGTTTAAGCAAGACTAGCGCATGTTTACCCAGTCAAGCTGAACACAAGCTTAGTGGGAGACTGTAAGATCCTCGATAAAAGATCTCGAGGATGACGCGATATTGGTAAATACCTTGCAGATTGAAGCATTACGGGTTTATACAATAACATCTGTATAAGCACTTTATAAACGTAATAAAAAGCTGTGGATAACTTTAGCTGTGGATAACTTAGCTGTTTATCCACAAGTATAAAGATGAAAACAAAGCTACTTATCAACATAGTAATTTAAATTAAGTTTTTGATTTTAAATTTTAAATATCGTTTATCCACATATCAACAGACAATAAACAACATCAACATAATCTTTTAAATATATATATTATAATTATAATAATGACATCTATTCTGCATATTGCCATCCCTTGTCCATTACGAACTGTTTTTGATTATCTCAATACAGATTCAAATATCACTGCTGAAATTGGTATGAGAGTTTTAGTTTCATTTCGATCACGGCAACTAGTAGGAATAATAGTGGGTATTTCAACATCAACATTTGAAAAGTATAATGCTAAATTAAAAACGATTGAAAAGATTATTGATGATCAAGTCTTAATTCCACAAACTACTTTTGAACTTATTAACTGGGTCAGTAATTATTACCATCATCCAATCGGAGAATGTTTTCAGGCGGCATTACCTAAAAAGCTACGGCAACAAGATCTCGCTGAATTAAAAACTGAAACTTATTGGCAGTTAGAATTAAACCAAGATGAAATAAAACTAGGCAAAAAACAACAGCAAATAATGTCTTATTTAGCTAACTATTCAGACGCTATTTCACAACAACAGATAATAGCTGAATTAGGATCTTGTAAATCATCATTATTTTCACTTGAAGATAAAAAACTAATAAAACAGCATCAACAAGTAAAACAAACACTATTAGCTTGTGATACTGAGCCATCTCATACTTTATCTAAACAACAGCGAGATGTAGTTGGTGCTGTTTGGAAATATCATGATAGCTTTAAGCCTTATCTACTACATGGCATTACAGGTAGTGGCAAAACAGAAGTTTATATTCAACTAACAAAACAAATTATTGAAAAAGGCAAACAAGCACTTATTCTAATTCCTGAAATTGGTTTAACCACTCAGTTTGTCCAGCGATTTCGCCAACATTTAGATGCTAATATTGTGGTGCTAAACTCTGCTGTATCAGACGGTGATCGAAAACAAGCGTGGTTATTAGCACGAGATGGCTTGGCTGATGTGGTGATAGGAACACGATCAGCTGTATTCACGCCCCTAAAAAATATTGGTTTGATTATTATTGATGAAGAACATGATGGTTCTTATAAACAACAAGATGGTTTGCGTTACCATGCACGTAGTGTCGCCTTAATAAGAGCACAGAGAGCAGATATCCCTATTGTCTTAGGAAGTGCTACCCCATCACTAGAAAGTCTCTATAACGTCGAACAAGGGCGATATGCGCTGTTAAATTTAACAGAGCGTGCTACCGGCGCTAAATTACCTAAAATAAAAGTGATAGATAGTGAAGGCCCGACTGCAAATAGCGGTATCTCAACTATTTTATATAAAGCGATTCAACAGCAAATCAGCCTAGGTAATCAGGTTTTATTATTTATAAATCGCCGAGGCTTTGCGCCTGTATTAATGTGTCATGATTGTAATTGGATCGCATCTTGTACTTCATGTGATGCAAAAATGATTGTGCATCAATCACGCAATATTTTAATGTGTCACCACTGTGGTTTGATTCATCGTTTAATTCAACATTGCCCTACTTGTAAAACAACGGAACTAAAAACCTATGGTGTGGGAACACAGCAATTAGAACAAACTTTGCAGCTATATTTCCCTGAAACAGAGGTGATTAGAATTGATCGTGATTCCACCCAAAAAGTGAATGTCTTTGCTGAAATTATTGATGAGATTCAACAAGGCGGTGCCAAAATATTAGTGGGCACACAAATGTTAGCTAAAGGTCATGATTTTCATAATGTCACTTTAGTCGGCGTTTTAGATGCTGATCAAGGTTTATTTAGTGCCGATTTTCGGGCTACAGAAATTTTAGCGCAACTGATTACCCAAGTAACAGGCAGAGCAGGACGAGGACAAAAACCTGGCGAAGTGTTTATTCAAACCAGCCAAATAAAAAATGATTTTTGGAAAGATTTAATAGGGCAAGATTATAATTTTATTGCCCAAAAAATTTTAGCACAACGTAAGGATATGGGGTTACCCCCGGGGGGATCACTCTGCGTGATTCGAGCAGAGGATAAACAACAATCTCTCGCCATGCTGTTTTTAACCGAAGCATTAGAGTTATTAAATAAAGCTAATCAACAACAAGTAATGATATTAGGCCCCGTGCCAGCAATAATGGAAAAAAGAGCAGGTCGATATAGAGCACAGCTCTTATTGTCCTGTTCAAAACGAAAACCCATTCATCAATTATTAGATCACACCATTAACGCTATTTCAAAATTGAAATTGGCTCGTAAAGTCAGATGGTCGATTGATATTGATCCGGTTGATTTAATGTGATTATTATTTTATAACGCTCACTCTATGAAACCGCGTCATCCTCGAGATCTTTAATCGGGGATCCATGGGCTATTTAAACATTTACAATCGTTGGATTCCCGCGTTCGCGAGAATGACGTTTTAAGGATATGATCATCTTACTGAGATAGGTTAAAATATCATGATTAATACATTAGTAAGGCTATTCCACTTTGAAAGACCAGCTAAAAAAACTGATTGAACAATCATTATTAGATTTAATTGCTAGTGGTGCATTACCTGAAATCGATTTACCAGAAATACAAATAGAACGCACTAAAGACAAAGCGCACGGCGATTTTGCTTGTAATATTGCAATGATGTTAGCGCGCACGGCAAAAATGAATCCGCGCCAAATAGCAACTCATATTGTAGAAGTTGTGGCTAATGCTGATTTTATAACTAAAGTAGATATTGCTGGCCCTGGATTTATTAATTTCACGCTTTCTGCGGATTCAGCCCAGCAAATTGTTAAAGATGTGTTGGCGGCTGGCAATCAGTTTGGTCAAAGTAAAATTGGCGCTGGCAAGCGCGCCCAAGTTGAGTTTGTATCAGCTAACCCAACAGGACCATTGCATGTAGGTCATGGTCGGGGTGCAGCATATGGTTCTGTTGTTAGTAGTTTGCTCTCTGAAATAGGATTTGATGTTCACCGAGAATATTATGTGAATGATGCTGGTCGGCAGATGGATATTTTGGCCACCAGTGTGTGGTTACGTTATTTGACTGCCTGTGGTGAACAATTTACTTTCCCAAGTAACGCCTATAAAGGTGATTATGTTTTAGATATTGCTGCGGCATTAAAAAATGATTTAGGTGATGAGTTATCTAGAGCAAGTTTAGAAGTGTTTGCTAATGTGCCTGATGATGAACCGCAAGGTGGTGATAAAGAACTTCATATTGATGCGTTAATTGTGAATGCTAAGGCATTATTGGGTGAAGCTGAATATCGAAACGTATTTGACCTGGGCTTAAACTCGATTATTGCAGGCATTAAAGAAGACCTTATGGATTTTGGAGCGGATTACGATGAATGGTTTTCTGAGCGATCACTGATGGAATCGGGTGATGTTGATAAAGCGATTGAGCAGTTAAAAGCCTCCAATGTATTGTATGAAAAAGACGGGGCATGGTGGTTTAAATCAACCGATTATGGTGATGAAAAAGATCGTGTTGTAGTGCGTGATAATGGTCAAACAACTTATTTTGCATCTGATATTGCTTATCATTTAAATAAATTTAATCGGGGTTTTGATACGATAATTGATGTCTGGGGTAGTGATCATCATGGTTATATTCCTCGGGTAAAAGCATCACTCACGGCAATGGGAAAAGACCAAGAAAAACTAAAAGTGTTATTGGTTCAGTTTGCAGTGTTATATCGAGGTGCAGAAAAAATCGCCATGTCGACTCGTAGTGGTCAATTTGTCACGCTAAAAGAGTTACGAGAAGAAATTGGCAAAGATGCGGCTCGGTTCTTCTATGTGATGCGTGGTGCTGATCAACATATGGATTTTGATCTTGAATTAGCCAAATCTCAAAGCAACGATAATCCTGTTTATTATGTGCAATATGCACATGCACGGGTATGCAGTGTGTTTAGACAATTAGCCGAGCGTGGTTTGTCGTGGGATGCAAAGCAAGGCGAAGCCAATTTAAACTGTTTGACAGAAGATCATGAGCTGGCATTATTCACTGCCTTGTCACGATATTCAGAAATTATTGAAACCGCAGCATTAAATTACACGCCCCATATTTTGGCGCATTATTTAATTGATTTAGCGCGTGATTTCCACACTTATTACAACGCCCATCACTTTATTGTTGATGATATTGAGCTTAGCCAAGCACGGTTAACATTGATAAGTGCGGTCAAACAAGTAATTGAAAATGGTTTGGGCGTAATAGGTGTGTCTGCTCCGGAGAGCATGTAATGGCGACAAGAAAAAACTCACGAAATAGCGCAAAGCAAAAAACACCGCCTTGGGGACCGATGCTACTTAGTTTTGCTGTCGGTGCTTTTGTGATGTTTCTTTTGCATTTAAAAGATAATGTGCCAGCAGAACGGCTAGATAAAGCTGCGACAGAAACAGAGCAAAAAGCCAATAAAAATATTGAGCCGACCTTTGATTTTTATACCTTATTGCCAGAAATGGAAGTGGTGGTTAATACGCCAAAACAAGTACCTATTGTGACATCACCGCCGCAAGCGACAACCCCAGAATCAAAAGAAAAAGTCAGTTATATGTTGCAAGTAGGCTCGTTTAGAAAAGCAGCGGATGCCGATAGCTATAGGGCAAGGTTGGCCTTGTTGGGGATAGAATCTAAAGTGCAAACAGTCACCATTGACAATAAAGACACATGGCATCGCGTACAGGTGGGTCCTATTATCGGGCGAGATAAGGCAGATCAACTACAAAAACAGTTAAAGCAAAACAAAATTGAGTCATTATTAATGAGAGCAAAGCATGGATAGAAGGACATGATTAGAGTATGCTCAAGGTATCCAAGGGGAATAAAGCTGTAGAGGTCTATTTTTCGTCATCCTCGCGAAAGCGGGGATCCATGGGCAGTGGAACTAGCCACTATCGTTGGATTCCCGCTTTCGCGGGAATGACGAGCCTTTGTAAAGTTATCATGATTTTATAAATTTTGAATGGCCATAGGTATAAATAATTTAAAGGCTGAAATTGTTATGTCAGAAAGTAACGAAAAAACGTATACAGAAGCACAAGTCGCTGAAAAATTAACGGCAGAATTACCACACTGGTATTTCGAAAATGGCTGGATCAGGCGCAAGTATAAAACCAGCGGCTGGAAAGGCACATTAATGGTAATTAATACCGTTGGCCATTTAGCTGAAGCAGCATGGCATCACCCTGATATATCGGCTTCTTATGCCTTTGTGATTGTAAAATTAACCACACATAGCGCCAAAGGCATTACCGATAAAGATTTTGAATTAGCTAAAAAAATAGAAGAGGTTGTGCAATGGCAGCCAGGTAAACAAGATGGCAGTCCATTTGAAGGCACCCCTTCAGACCCGCGTTTTAAATACATTAAGTACGATTAAGGGAAATCAAGATGACCGAACAAACCGGAGCAGGCGTTTGGCAAGAAGTGCCAAGTCCATTTTGTGGTATTGCCTCAGATGATTTAACAATCAAAGTTGAAGGTAATAATGTATCTATCATTGAAAACGGTGATGCCGTCACTAAAAAAGGTTTTGAAACCCCTATAACGGATACCTCGCCACGGGTAAAAGGCAAAGAGGTGTCTTTAAACGAAGCCGTCAGCCAGATTGTTAATTTGCTACGCAAGAGCAAGCAAACTGTTATAGGTGGAATGGCTACCGATTTAAACGGTGCACGCTCTGCAATGGCTTTGGCTGATAAAAGCCGAGCTACCATTGATAATATGGATTCAGCTGCAGGCTTTAGAAATACCTTAGTGTTGCAAGATACCGGTTGGATGCTGACCACCTTAACCGAAGTGAGGAATCGAGTTGATTTGCTGGTGGTGGTGGGCAGCGATATTGAAGCGGAATATCCTCGGTTTTTTGAACGTATGGTGTGGAATGATGAAAGCATGTTTGATCAAGAGATTGAATCACGGCAAGTGGTTTACCTTGGTAAAACACCATCGGGCAATGCTTCTACTTCACCAAAAGGAAAAAAAGCTCAAATATTAGCGTGTGATGATGCTGATTTACCAGAAGTGGTTTCAGTTTTACGCGCTTTAGTAAAAGGAAAAGCAATTCAAGCTAAAAAAGTGGGCGGCATTGCAGTGAGTGATCTGGCTGTATTGGCTGAACAGTTAAAAAAGGCCAAATATTCTGTGGTGACATGGGCGGCAGGTGATTTAGATTTTGATCATGCTGAAGCGACAGTTCAAACCGTGTGTGAAATGGTTAAAGAGTTAAATGACGACACACGTTCAAGTGGTTTACCTTTGGGTGGAAAAGAGGGCAGCATTACCGTTAATCAAGTGTCCGCTTGGCAGTCTGGCTTCCCTATGCGAACCAATTTTAATCAAGGTTACCCTGATTACGACCCGCATCTTTGTGATACGACCCGGATGTTAGAAAACGATGAGGTGGACGCCTTAATATGGATCTCTAGCTTCAATATTGATCGCACACCACCTAAATCAAACGCCACAACGGCGGTATTAGGTCGATCAGGCATGACCTTTGAGCAAGAACCAGAAGTGTTTATTCCTGTGGGAACACCGGGAATTGACCATGTAGGTCGAGCATTTAGAACAGATGGCGTGGTATCCGTACCATTACGAAAATTACGTGACAGTGGCTTGCCAAGTACCTTCGACGTACTAACCGCTGTTGAAAAAGCGCTTTAAAGGGGCTGGATAGAGATGTTAACAAAACTAACAGGCGGCAGAATTTACGATCCAGCCAATAGTATCAATAACGAAGTCAAAGATATTTATATCCGAGATGGCCGCATTATTGCCAGGCCGGGCGACGATCGTATTGATAAAGAGTTTGACCTGCGGGGTAAGGTGGTGATGGCCGGTGCGATTGATATGCACACGCATATTGGTGGTGGGAAGGTTAATATTGCCCGCACCATGTTGCCAGAAGATCATGCGGCCGATGTTGTTGCTCGAACCGAGTTAATGCGAAGTGGTTGTGGTCATGCTGCACCTAGCACATTAACGGCGGGCTATCGTTATGCTGAAATGGGTTATACAGCAGGTTTCGAACCTGCAATTTTGCCGGTCAATGCACGTCAAGCACATATGGAAATGGGTGATACGCCGATCATCGATAAAGGGGGTTATGTCATGTTGGGTAGTGATGATTTCCTACTCAGAATGATGGCATCGAACGGTGATCAAGAAGCGATTAATAACTATGTGGCTTGGACAATGACCCACAGCCACGCTATTGGCGTGAAAGTGGTCAACCCGGGCGGTATTAATGCGTTTAAATTCAATCAACGTAAACTTGATTTAGATGAAAAAAACCAATATTACGGTGTGACGCCTCGTGATATTTTATTGCGATTAGCTACTGCGGTGAAAGAGTTAGGTGTGCCACATCCCTTGCATGTTCATGGCTGTAACCTAGGTGTGGCCGGTAACTTAGAAATGACCATTGATACAATGGAAGGCATCAACGGTTTGCCAATGCATATGACCCATATCCAGTTCCATAGTTATGGTACTGAAGGCGACTTTAAGTTCTCATCAGGTTCTGCTCAAATTGCAGAGACCATTAATAAACACAAAAACATTACTGCCGACGTTGGCCAGATCTTATTTGGTCAAACGGTTACAGCATCAGGCGATACTATGCGTCAACATGCTGCTCATCCTCATGCTAGCCCAAACAAATGGGTGGTTATGGATATTGAATGTGATGCTGGTTGTGGTGTATTGCCATTCAAATATAAAGATCAAAGCTATGTTAATGCTTTGCAATGGATGATTGGTTTAGAAACATTCTTAATGGTTGATGACCCTTGGCGTGTGTTCTTAACAACGGATCACCCAAATGGGGCGCCGTTTACCAGTTATCCACATTTGATACGTTTATTGATGGATAAGACCTTCCGTAACGATATTTTATCGACCTTGCATCCAGAAGCTCAAAAAGCCAGCCATTTAGCTTCTTTAGATCGTGAATATACTTTATATGAAATTGCCATTATGACCCGTGCGGGTGCGGCTAAATTAGTTGGTCTTGCTGATCGTGGTAGCTTAGGTGTAGGAACTGCAGCGGATATTACCGTTTATACCGATGATGAAGATCGTGAAAAAATGTTCAGCAAACCAGATTATGTATTTAAAGATGGCACTATGGTTGTTAAAGATGGTGAGATTGTCGAAGTCACATGGGGCACAACACATGTGGTTAAACCAGAATATGACAACAGCATTGAAAAATCATTGAAACCGTATTTTGATAAGTACCATACTCAGAAACTAGGTAACTTTAAAATCAGTGATGATGAAATTGTTGATGACGGTCGAGGTAGTCTGACCGTGCAGCCGTTACATGCAGGAGGCAAAATATGATTATCAATGGTGTAACAATTGATGAAACCTTCGCAGAAGCATTCCCAATGAAAGGCACGCGCTTAATCATTACTGCACTCAATGCAAAATGGGCGATGATTTCAGCACAAACTTTCACCGGGTTTGCGACGTCGGTAATTGCTTGTGGCTGTGAGGCCGGTATTGAAAGAGTGCTTGAGCCAAGTGAAACACCCGATGGCCGGCCCGGCGTATCTATTTTGATTTTTGCAATGGGTGGAAAAAGCCTAGCAAAACAAGTTGAAACCCGCTCAGGTCAGTGTGTGCTCACTTCGCCCACATCAGCGTTATTTTCAGGTTTAGAAAGTGATACTGAAATTGCATTAGGCCAGAACCTGCGTTTCTTTGGTGATGGTTTCCAAATCTCAAAAATGATTGATGGTAAACGTTATTGGCGTATTCCGGTAATGGATGGAGAGTTCCTAACCCAAGAAAAAACAGGCGTTCAAGCCTCAGTGGGTGGTGGTAACTTCCTGGTGTTAGCCGAATCGCAAGCTCAAGCCTTAACAGCTTGTGAAGCCGCAATTGTTGAAATGAAAAAATGCCCTAATGTCATTATGCCTTTCCCGGGTGGTGTTGTTCGCTCCGGTTCAAAAGTGGGCTCGAAATTTAAAGCATTAAATGCCTCAACCAATGATGCGTTTTGTCCAACTTTAAAAGGCCAAACCAAGAGTGACCTTTCCCCTGAGGTTGAATCAGTGATGGAAATTGTTATCGACGGTTTAACCAAAGAAGATATTGATGTCGCAATGCGAGTAGGCATTCAAGCGGTGTGTGATTTAGGTGCTGAAAATGGTATTCGCCGAATTAGTGCCGGTAACTATGGTGGCAAACTTGGCCCCTTCCACTTCCATTTACAGGAGATTATGGCATGAGCGCTTTAAAATTAACGCTAAAACAATCTCCTAAACAAAGAATTGATTGTTCGGTGCTTACTGCAGATAATTTGGAGGGTAAGTCGGCCGCAGATATTGCAGCAATTGAACTGCCATCAGGCAACAGCACGGTTCGAGTTGACAGTGTTTTTGATGTTAGTGGTGATAATGCAAAGCATATCCTGTTTGAAAATAGCAGTGATAAGCTAGACTTTATTGGCAACCAAATGAGCCATGGCACCATTGAAATAAAAGGAAATGTCGGTGCCTACCTCGGTGCAATGATGACTAATGGTTATATTCTTGTAACGGGTAATACGGGAATTTATACGGCGTGCGAAATGAAAGGTGGGCAGATAAAAATTAACGGTAATGCCGGCGATATTGTAGGTGGAGCACGTGTTGGCAATAAAAATGGTATGACTGGTGGAACCGTTATAGTAACGGGCAATACTGGTGCGCGCACCGGTGATCATATGCGTCGCGGTTATATCTTAATTGAAGGCAATGCGGGTGATTATTGCGGCGGAAGAATGATCTCAGGCACAATTGCTGTATTAGGCGATGTCGGTGCTCATCTTGGTTACGGGATGAAGCGAGGCACACTGTTATTGCTGAAAGAAGCTCAGATCCCAGCAAACTTTAATGACTGTGGCCCACATACATTGGCGTTTTTACCGTTAATGTTAGCTTCTTTCCGTAATTTAGACACCAAATTTGCCAATTTAGACATGTTTTCTCGCGTACAGCGTTATGCGGGAGATTTAGGCGGCATTGGCATGGGTGAAATTTTAGTTAAAATTTAAGCGTTTCGTCATCCTTGCGAACGCGGGGATCCATGGATAGAGACAAGTTAACACGGATTAAAATGAATGAAACAATCCTGTGTTTACATGATAGCAAGCCAAAAGAACGGAACGCTATACATTGGTGTTACCTCTGATCTTATTAAGCGAATTTGGCAACATAAGAACAATGAAGTTGAAGGATTTACAAAAACACACCAAATTCATAGTTTAGTTTGGTATGAGCTTCACCAAGAAATGGAATCAGCAATTGCTCGTGAAAAGCAACTGAAAAAGTGGAATAGAGACTGGAAGATAGAATTGATAGAAGAAAATAATTCTGTTAGGGAAGATCTTTACCCAAGCATCTGCTAAGACATTCAAATTTAGCTTATACTTAGTTAAATCGTTGGATTCCCGCCTTCGCGAGAATGACGGAATAAATGAAGGAGCCCATCATGTCAGATATAGGAAAATCAATAACTCAATTTATTATTGAAGAGCAACGTACTTCTTCAAACTCAACAGGCGAAATATCGGGATTATTGAATGATATTGTCAGCGCCTGTAAAAAGATTTCTCACTTAGTTAACCGAAGCGGAATTATCGGTATTGGTGGAGCGGCTGAATCTGAGAACGTGCAAGGTGAAGTTCAAAAAGAGCTGGATATCATCACTAATGATGTGATGGTGGACGCCTTGAATTGGACTGGGTATTTAGCAGGTATGGCTTCAGAAGAAATTGAAGAAATTATTCAAATTCCAGATGATCAGCCTAAGGGTAAATACTTAATTGCTTTTGATCCGCTGGATGGTTCGTCTAATATTGATATTAACCTGTCCGTAGGTACGATCTTCTCAATTTTACGCTGCCCTGAAGGGGTAACCACACCAAAATCTGAGCATTTTATGCAAAAAGGCACTGAGCAAGTGTGTGCTGGTTTTTGTGTTTATGGTCCGGCAACAATGATGATTTTAACGACCGGTAATGGTGTAAATGGTTTTACCTTAGATCAGGACGTTGGCGAGTTTATTTTGACCCACCCCAAGATGACTATCCCAGAAGATACAGCCGAGTTTGCCATTAATATGTCGAATCAACGTTTTTGGGAAGAGCCGATGCAACGCTATGTCGAAGAATGCATTCAAGGTGTGGATGGTGGGCGTGAGAAGAACTTCAATATGCGTTGGGTGGCCTCGATGGTGGCGGAAGTTTATCGTGTGTTGATTCGTGGCGGGATCTTTATGTATCCGATCGATAGCAAACCTTCGACCAATGGCGGTAAATTACGGCTAATGTATGAAGCCAGCCCAATGAGCTTTATTGTTGAACAGGCGGGCGGCGTGAGCTCCACGGGCTATGATCGTATTATGGATATTCAAGCACAAGATATTCATCAGCGTGTGCCTGTTATTTTGGGCTCTAAAAATGAAGTTGAACGGGTTATTTCATATCACAGACAAAAGTAAAAACAGCATGTCTTAGCCAAAATATGAGGTAAAGAACAATGAAGAGAATTGTTATTTTTGCTGATGGTACATGGAACTCACCAGAAAAAGGTCTTGCCACTAATGTGCTACAAATGGCTCGAGGCGTTAAGCCGATGGCCGATGATGTAGAGCAAATTGTTTTTTATGATTGGGGTGTAGGCACAGACAGAAAGAAAATTGCAGGCGGGCTAACGGGCGCTGGCATCGATAAAAATATTTTAGATTGTTATCGCTTTATTGTTCATAACTATAACGAGGGCGACAAACTTTTCTTTTTTGGTTTTAGTCGAGGCGCTTACACTGTTCGTTCTTTGGCTGGCTTTATCCGCAACTGTGGCCTATTGAAAAGAGAGTTCGCCGATCAAATTCCCGCCGCTTATAAACTTTATAGAAAACGTGCTAAATCAACGGGGCCAAATGAGCCATTGGCAGAAAAGTTTCGGCAAGACTTAGCGTGTGCTGATATTTGTCCGATCGAATTTATTGGGGCATGGGATACGGTGGGCGCGTTGGGTATTCCGGTTCCTTTTTGGGGGACATTAGGTGAGCGTGAGTTTTTATTTCATGATACAGAGCCAAGCAAAATTATTCAACATGCTCGCCACGCCTTAGCAATAGATGAAAATCGTGTAGATTTTGAGCCAACAATGTGGAGCGACAAACCGGGCTCAGATCTTAAGCAAGTTTGGTTTTCAGGGGTACATTCAGATATTGGCGGCGGATATAAAGAGCCAGGCTTAAGCCACATTGCAAGTCAATGGATCAGCAGTGAAGCAAGCAAGTTTGGCTTGCAGTTTGAGCCTCATTTTTTAAACACATTGGCACCCGACCCAAAAGACAAGCAACACAATGAGCGAACAGGTATTTATCGAGTGCGGAAAGAGCTTGTTCGAGAGATAACTGGCCCTTTACATATCTCTGTTAAGGTACGATGGGATGCGGATGTGGATAGTTATCGCAAAAAAAGTAAAGCGCTGACGAGGCTGCTTGATGCGGTCAACAATGATTGGGCGCTCATCCCGCAGGAAAATTGATTTACGCTTAGCGGCTTGTCATAGAGTGCAATAACGTATAAAGTTCACAATTCTTAAATTAATAAATAAAGGAACTATTATGTCGTCTATTGCAAGAGTTACAGAAGTTATTGCCCGTTCAACAAAAAGTTTTGATGACGCTATTCAAGATGGTGTAGCGCGCGCCACAGAAACATTAGAAAATGTCACATCAGTTTGGATCCAAGATCAAACATTAGATATTAAAGATAATAAGATTGTAGGCTATAAAGTCGCAATGAAAGTGACCTTTATACTCAAATAAGCACGGAGCTATCTCATGGATTTATTAAGCATGGTTTTAGCGGCTACCAAAGGCGATGCCTTAGGTAGCTTAGCTAAACAACATAATCTTTCAACGGATCAAACAAGCGATATTTTATCTCAACTATTGCCAGCATTAACAGGCAAGCTACAAAGCAATGTAGAGCAGGAAAATGGTTTAGAGTCATTGTTAGGTGCGTTAGGAAAAGGCAATCATCAACGTTATGTTGATGAGCCTGAATCATTATCGGATCCTGCATCATTGCTTGACGGTAACAAAATATTAGGCCATCTTTTAGGCAGTAAAGATGCCAGCCGACAAGTGGCTTCACAAGTGGCTAGTTCGACCGGTGTTGGCTCTAGTATTATCAAAAAGCTTTTGCCAATGGCTGCCACAATGTTAATGGGCGCAATGAGCAAAGGCGCACAATCAAACGGTATGCTTGATATGCTAGCAGGAGCTGTTTCTGGCGGAAGTAATCGTTCAGGAGGTGGAATGCTGGGTTCGGTATTAGGCTCTCTTATGGGCGGTAGCAGCAAATCAGGCAGTAGTGATTTAGTTGGCAGCCTCTTAAAAGGTTTTTTAAAATAATAGGAGATAGAAATGGGCTTATTTGATTTTGTAAAAGATTTAGGTAAAAAGCTGTTTTCTTCAGAAGCAGAAGCTGCTGAAAAAATAGAAGAAAGCATTGGCGCTGAAAACCCGGGTGTTGATGACTTGGGCGTGAGCTTTGAAAATGGCGTAGTTAGTCTGAGCGGTAAAGCCGCAACATCAGAAGCAATGGAAAAAGCGGTACTAATGGCGGGCAATGTGCAAGGTGTTACCGAAGTTAAAATCGAAGGTTTAGATGCGCCAGAAGTAGTTGCTGAAGTAGAGTATTACACCATTGTGAGCGGCGATAGCTTATCTAAAATTGCCAAGAAGTTTTATGGCAATGCGATGGATTATCCAAAATTATTTGATGCTAATAAAGAGGTAATCAAAGATCCTGATTTGATTTACCCAGGTCAGAAAATTAGAGTGCCACCTAAAACATGGTAACAACGCTCTAACAAAAACCGTTGCAATAAAAAGGCGCTTACCGGAAAGGTAAGCGCTTTTTTGTTTAGGCTTTCTTCAAAAATTTGGTGAGCAAGACTATTCGGGTACCATTCACTCGACCTTCAATATGTTCGGGATTATCAGTTAAAGCAATGTTTTTTACCGTTGTTCCGCGCTTGGCAGTAAAGCCAGCCCCTTTTACATCAAGATCTTTAATTAGGGTAACGCTATCACCTGCTTGCAAATCAGTGCCATTACTATCTTTAGAAGGGGTACGATCATCATCTTCATCCGATCCATTGGCTTCAGCCCACTGCTGAACTTCGGGTTCAAGATAAAGCATGTCGAGCAAGTCTTGTGCCCAGCCTTCGCCTTCAAGTTGCTTAAGTTGGCGCCAAGCCATAACTTGTACCGCAGGAACAGGTGTCCACATAGAATCATTTAAACAACGCCAATGATTAGGATCGATGGTGCCCGGATCGTTAATCTGGCCAAGGCAAGCATTACAAAGAAAAATGCTATTCTCTTCGGTAGCCGTTGAAACTGGGGGGATTTCATAAACAGATAAATTAGCATCGGCACTGCATAGTTCACAGCTAGTATTGCTCCGTTGCAGAAGTCTTTGTTCGATGCTCATTTTTTGTAGGCCTTGTTTGTTTGATAAAGAGTTATCATTATCCCATAATATCAATGTGAGATTTATAAACTTAGGAGAGTCTGGATAATGAATAGTTCAAAATTGCTTTTTATAACACTGGGGGCAGCCGCTCTAACTGCATTTTTTATGTTGGCGATATGGCCTGCGCTGCATGGCAGTAATGATGGGTATATGACAAAAACAGAGGCGGTGTTTACAGATATTCCGGCGAAAGAAGTGGTTGAGGCCGTTACTCCAAAAGAAGAGCTTGTGGCGAAAGAGGAACCCGCGCCGACTCCAGAAGTAGCAGAACCAGAACCAGAAATGACAGTACCAACACTGAAACCAGAGGTGGCGACAGAGCCTTCTGCCCCTACAACTTCTGATTCAGTGGCCACTTCCTCAGAGGATGAGGCGTTATACAGTGTTGTTGATGGAAACAAGTTGGATGCCGAGAGTTATGCTGGATTTAAATTGTTTCGTAACTGGTGTGCTCGTTGTCATGCTAAATATGGCATGGGTCTTGATGATGGAGGGCTTGGTGCAAATTTACTTGAAAGTGTAAAAACACTTAGCAAAGAAGAATTTTTTGCAACAGTCGAAAATGGTAAATCAGGCCAAATTGGTAGTATGCCGGCATGGAAGGCCAACGTTAAAGTCATGGAAAACTTCGATCAAATTTATAGCTATCTAAACGCACGGTCTGATGGCGCAATTGGTAACGTCAAACCTAAAAAGCAGAATTAAAAATTTAAGCCAAACTAAAAAGAAAGGCCTTGCGAGAACAAATTCTGGTGAGGCCTTATTTTATTCAAGAAGATAAATTATGACAGAAAAAACATATATCAAAGGTAAAGACAGCGATCTAGAAACGAGCATTGCAACGATGGAGGCTAAATTAAAGTTCTTTGGTTTTGATATAGAACAGGCCTCTTGGTTAAACCCTGTCAGCAACGTGTATTCCGTTCATATTCGCGACAAAAGCTGCCCGCTAATGTTTACCAATGGCAAAGGCGCAACAGAAAAAGCATGTCTTGCTAGTGCTTTGGGAGAATATTTTGAGCGGCTAAGCTGTAATTATTTCTTTGCTGATTTTTATCTTGGCGAGCAGCATAGTCAAAATGAATTTGTACATTATCCTAATGAGCGCTGGTTTGATAGTTCGGCAGAAGAGATGCCTGATGGGTTGATGGATCAGTTCCTATGGGACTACTTTGATCCTGAAAAGGAGCTAAGCCCTGATAAATTGTTCGATATAAACTCTGGAACAGGTGAGCGAGGAATTTGTGCTGCGCCATATCATCGTCTGCGTGATGGGCAAACAATCTATATCCCGATCAATATTATTGCCAATATTTTTGTCAGCAATGGCATGTCGGCAGGCAATACGCGTAATGAGGCCCGGATTCAATCGCTATCAGAAATTTTCGAACGCTATGTTAAAAATAAAATTATTGCCGAAGGACTTTGTTTGCCTGAAGTGCCAAAAGCCGTCTTAGATCGTTATCCAGATATTCAAAAATCAATACAAGAGCTGGAAGAACATGGCTATATTCTTAAGGTCGCCGATGCGTCGTTAGGCGGAAAATACCCAGTAATGAGTGTGACATTAATCAACCCGAAAGATGGTTCAGTGTTTGCTTCTTTTGGTGCGCATCCGAGTTTTGAGGTGGCTTTAGAGCGTACGGTGACAGAGTTATTACAAGGTCGGAATTTAGATCAGCTAGATGTTTTTCATCCACCAACATTTGATTTAGACGAAGTGGCTTCTCCTCAAAATTTAGAGATGCACTTTATTGATTCTAGTGGTTACATTTCAAATGACTTTTTCCGATCTACTCCGGATTATGAGTTTTATGATTGGGATCATGATAGTGAAACGGCCGATGAGTTTGATTATCTGAGCAATAAAATACACGATATGGGCTTTGATATTTACATAGCTGATTATGAGCACCTAGATGTCTATGCTTGCCGTATTTTAGTGCCGGGCATGTCCGATATTTATCCTGTCGATGAACTTGTTTGGGAAAATAATAACGAAGGAGCCTTATTCCGCGAAGATTTTTTAACATTAAAACAGGGTGATAATGAGCGCTGGCAAGACATTTTAAAACGCCTGGATGATGGTGCATATAACGACCAGACGTTGGCTGCCTCCTTTATTGGGCTGGCACCTGATCCTGATACATTGTGGGCAACCATTAGATTAGGTGAAATTAAAGCGATGCTGTATCTCGCTTTGCAAGATGAGCAAGCAATTGAATGGCTTGATTGGTGTTTGGCGCTTGAACAAGGGAGCGACGAAATACAGCTCCAACATCGCTGCATAAAAGCATTGCTAGAAATTAAATGGCATCCGCAGCGCCAGTATGCAAATTATCAACAAGGTTTAGAATATTTGTATGGAAGTCAGAATGTCGCAGATGCACTAGCTATTGTGGAAGGTGATACGGTTTTTCATGATTTACATTGCTCAGGCTTGGGTTTGGAAGGCTTTGAGCGACACACAAAACTGCTTGAAGGTTATGCAAAGCTTCAGGCAGCAAAGCAAAATAACTGGAAATAATCAGCTCTTTTAGTGCGGCTATTTCAAGGTTCACTATTATTATGAAAATAACGCTAACATCTTTGTAAGATATGCTGTATTCTTGCCGCTTCTTTGAGTTTCCGGTTTAGCAATAAGCTTACTCAAAGAGGTGTGGAGCGGTAGTTCAGCTGGTTAGAATGCTGGCCTGTCACGCCGGAGGTCGCGGGTTCGAATCCCGTCCGCTCCGCCAATTTCAACTTAATTTATTTCGCTAGTTTTTCCCAGTTTATTTCTACATCACCGTCGGTATCAAGCTCTTTGATTAGCGCCGCAAGATGAACCACGCGGGCGTCATCAGGATGCACCTGTTTTGCTTTGGCAAAATAACGTTTTGCGCGATCAAGATAACCAATATCCCAACCAATGCTTTGCATATACAACATGATTGACTGCGCTGCCATCAAGTTAATGGTGAAATTATTGGGCAGGTGTTTTGCCAGTGCTTGGAAGTGGCGAATAGCTAGTTCCGCATCCCCCTCTTCAAACGCTTTAGTTGCCATTTCATACATTATTTTAAGTGAAGAATGTGCTGCAATTTCATCTAAGCCCGCCTTGTCTATTTGACGCTCTCGACTGAAGAATGATGACAAGTTATTGAGCGAAGCCATGACGCCGCCAGAACTATCAGGTAGCAACGGAGGCGAAGCCAGAGTAGCCTTTTTACCGGTTTTATTACGCATAATGAACGCGTATAGCGGTGGAATAATTAATAAAGTTAAAATAGTGGCAAAACCTAAACCCCATACAATAGCTGTCGCCAGTGGTCCCCACATTAGAGATTTTCCACCTAAGCCTGAAGCCAATGAAAAGAGGCCGGCCATTGTGGTGACGGTTGTAATTAAAATGGGCATTACACGGCGTTGTGATGCTTTGACAATGGCGTGAGCCAGCGACATGCCTTTGGCAAGGTTACGGTTGGCGGTAGAGATCAAAACAATCGCATCGTTAGCAACAATTCCAGCAAGTGCAATCACCCCATATAAGGTATACAAGCTTAGAGGGTTGTTACTTACAATGAGGCCGATAATAACGCCCGTAAAGGCCATCGGCACTGTTGCAAGAATAAGCAGAGGTTGGGTATAGCTTTTAAACTGTGTGCCAAGAATCATGTAAATTAAGCCGATGCCAAACAAAAATAATACGGCCATGCCATTTAGGCTTTCTTTAATGTCATCCATTTCGCCAGAAAAATCTAAGCTTACATCTGGGTAGTTATGGGCAATTTCTTGCCATTTTTCTGCAATTTGTGCGTTTGCAGAAATACTGTTATTTAGTTCGGAATCAAGATCCGCTTCTAAGGTGATCGTGCGTCTAAAGTTCCGGTGATGAATCGTACCTTCAGCATAGGCTGATGAATAGGTAACTAGTTGTTCTAATGCAATTTCACTCCCGTCTGCTAAACCAACAGGATGGCTTAAAAAGGATTTTATATCTTGCAATGAGCTAGGCTGTGCACGTACTCGCACATTCCATTTCTCACCTTCAAAACGCATATTAGCAACGATGGAGCCGTCAACATATAAGCGTAAAATTTCTGCAATATCTGCAGGGTTAAGTTGAGCCCGGGTAATTGCATCAGGATTAAGCTTAAGCGTGAGCTGCGCACCTGAGCTGGCATCATCACTGTGAAGATCCTGAATGCCAGGTATTGTTGCCATGATCTGCTCTAAAGCTGCTGTTGCTAGACGTAACTGTTCTATCTTGTCGCCACGTACCTTTACACTGATTGGGCTTTCACTTGGTGGCCCAGTGTTGCGGCGCAAGAAGGATAGATCTGTCGGGCCGGGTACACCATAAATGGCAAGTCGAACTTCTTCAATCAACTCATCAACAGACATTAAATCTGCCGTTCTAGCGGGCAGGCTGAACATTATTTGCCCCATACTGTCGCCAAACAGTGGCTCCGTTTCGGTGAGTAATACCCCTGCTGTTGTGGTGATAGAACGAAGCTCTTTAGCATCAACTGTTTGACGAATTTTCAAGTCAAGTTTTTTAAGAACATCGTCGGTATTACTTAAAGAGCTGCCAGCAGGCATATAGACATTAAGGTAAAACAAGCGAATAGGGTCGTTAGCAAAAAAGTCAACGCGAACCACGTTGGTTGTTACGGCAAATACCGCTAGCAAGCTTAATAGTCCTCCTATAGATATGCTTGTTTTAGGAAAGCGCATAACAGGTATAAGTACATTGACATAGCGATGACGTATCCAGTTTGTAACACGGTTTCGTATGCGCTGAATAGAGGTGATTTTTGCAGGATTCGTATTTGAAAAAATAATATGTGAAGGTAGCAACCAGAAAGCTTCAACTAAACTAACAACTAAAGCAACGGAGACAACAATAGGCACTACACGCATAAATTGGCCCAAAATACCGGGCAACAAAATAAGCGGTAAAAATGCGGCAATGGTGGTGAGCGATGACACCATGACGGGAACCCACATTTCATCGACAGTGCTTATTGCGGCTTCGGTACTTGACATGCCTTTTCTGAGATTGACATACATGGATTCAACCACCACCACAGCATCATCAACCAGCATTCCCAAAACAATAACGACACCAAGCAAAACCATAATATTTAAGGTTTCGCCCATGGCAGATAAAATCCAGAAAGATCCCATCAAAGAAAAGATAAGTCCCATACCGGTAAATAGGGCAATTTTCCAACCGAGAAATAATCCTGTAACCAACATAACTAGAATAAGACCAATAACGGCATTTCTTTCCATCATTCCGATAGCGGTGCGTGTTGCTACAGTTTGATCGTCGACAATATCATGTTGGATCCCTTGATCCGCTAACGCGTAATTGCGCTCGTAGACATAGGCTTGCAGATTTTCCAGCAAGGCAAGACTGTTGGCGTTTCCTCGTTTAAATACGGATATCATCGAGGCTGGTCGGCCTTCATATGAAACTAGCTGGGCGGGCCTTTCTTGACCACGAACAATGGTTGCAACACTCCGAAGGGGAAGTTCTCCTTCAACGGTTAAAATAGGTAGCTCAGCAAGATAACTTGGGTCGTTACTAGTGCCGCTTAGTCTAACGCGCCATTGCTGTTCACCTAGTTGAATGCTACCTGCTGTGAGATCTCTAAAATAAGCATTCACGGTGTTAGATAAGACGGTCGGCGACACACCCAAACCAATCAAGCTCTCCGGGCTGAAGAGCACCTGTAATTCTGGATCTTCGGTGCCCCATGTGTCAGCACGATCAACCCCTTTTATACGCGCAATATCTTTTGCAACATTGCGTGAGGTTTTTCTAAGTAATTCATCATTTTCAATGCCTGAAACTGTGATAACAGCAGTTGGATAGGTATTTGAGCTAGACAGTTCGGTAACAAGGGGTTGCTTTGCATCGGGTGGCAAATTGTCAACGGCAGACTGAATGCCGCGACGCATTTCTTCAACGCGCTGACGAAACAAACTCGGTTCCATGTCAGAAAAGCGTACGGTAATAAATGAAAATGAAACTCGGCTACTGCTCGACACCCTATTTACATCAGGTACTTTTTCGATTTCATCTTCAAGAGGGTTGGTAATTTGATTTTCAACATCTTCAGCTGTAGCGCCCGGCCAAGAAGTACTAATAACAACCCAATTAAAATTCACATCGGGATCTTGCTCGCGCGGCATCGAGGTGTAGCTAATCCAACCTGCAATAACAACAAGCAAGAAAGTGAGGTTAACTAGAACCGTATTAGTGAGAAGCTTACGATACATGTTTTATACCCAAGTGAAGTCAATGTCATTCCGGTAGGCTTTTAGCCGGAATCTGAGTGCAAGCACGACTCCCGCTAACCACATACGGTAGCCACGGTAGGGTAAAAAGCTGAAAGCAGTAGTTTTAGCTGTCACGGGTATCATTGAGGGTTAACTATTTTTATAGCTTGGCCATCAACAAGGCCATATCGCCCAGTTGTTATTACCTCTGTATTTTCAGGCAAATCAATAGCAGCGGGTAGGCCGTTTCCCACCGCATCAAGCAGATGAAAAGAAGCGGTGCCATCTTTGTTTATAAATATGCCTAGCTGTTCATTTCGCTTAACAAGGTAATCGGCAGGGATATGAACCTGATCGCTTTCCCATCGCAGGCGGCCAGCAGAGCCGGTGGAGGCAACATCTTTAGTAAAATCAAGACGTGCTTCATAGCTACGAATTCGACTATCTACCAATGGAACGACAGTACGGTTCGTTACAGGATATGTTTTACCTGATGCGATAAAGGAAATGGTTCCGGCAATTTTTAGGCTGTCTACATCTTGCTGTTGGATTTTAGCACTCACCTCTAAGTTATTAAGATCTAATAGCTTGACTAAAACTGAACCTGGGCTAGTGTAGTCTCCCACGCTAGCTTGCCGCTCAACAACAACGGCATCAAAAGGCGCAGTGATAATACATTTGGTGATACGACGTTTTGCCTCTTTTAAATCAGCCGCTAGCACCCCTATTTCAGATGCTAGCGCATTGGCTTCAGAGCTACGCATATTAAGTTGATCTGCAGAAATAGCACGACTATTTCGTAATTTTTCGGCATCTTTCTGGCGTTGTTTGGCATATTTGCTACGTGCATAGCCAGAATTAAGCGCCGCATTAGCCCGTTGTTTAGCGATTTGATAAGGCTCACAATCAATTTTAGCTAGAACCTCATCTTTTTTAACTTCATCGCCTGTTTGAACTAATATCTCAAGAATTTCACCTGAAATTTCTGCGCTTATCATGCTGTTATTGAGGCTCACAACCGTTGCTGGAGCTTCGCGTGAAGGAAAAAATAAAATTTTATCTAGTGTCGTACTTGATACGGGTGTTGCGACTTGTTGCGCTGCATCCTCTTCTGCACGGACAGAGCTAAAGTAGCTACTAAAAAAAAGAGTGGCAATTAATAGGCAAAGCCATCGTCCTTGAACTGCTAAGTATTTTCCATTATTCATTGATGTAATTCACATGCTTTAATTATAGTAGTGTAGAGCGATTGTAGCGCATATAGAGTTTTGAAAAACAAGAGATAACGCACATTCTTTAAAATCAAGGTGTTATATGCTTGCCATTCAAATATATATTAGTTATCGTTTGATGCTGCAAGCAAGTACTAACTATGGGTTTTATCGTTAATATAGCTGTTTGTGTGTAAAACTTTAAGGAGAGAAAAAACATGTTTAAACGTACTATTCTTAGTCTGGCCTGCTGTCAGATAATGTCATTACCCGCGATTGCTTTTGCTGAAGATTCTGATACGGGAGCCGATTCACTAAGTTTAGGTGAAATGGTCGTAACGACACGGAAGCGTGAAGAAACGCTACAAGAAGTGCCTATTGCGATTACTGCTTTTTCAGCACAGTTAATTAAAGATGCGGACCTGCAAAGTATTGAAGATATCGCCATGATGACGCCAGGGTTTACTTACACACCTTTATTTGGTGGGCGAGTTGGTAATCCTGTTATTCGCGGAATGAATACAACCATTGGTGAGCCCAATGTTGGTTTCTTTATCGATGGTGTATATCAAGAATCACGTGGCGCGATGGAAGCCATGTTTGGCGATGAGATTGAACGAATTGAGGTAGCAAAAGGACCTCAAAGTGCGTTGTACGGTAGAAACACTTTTGCTGGTGCGATAAATTATGTAACTAAACAGCCAGATAATGATGGCGAAGGTAAATTAGAGGTTACCTTGGGTAATGAAGGCCGCAAAGACGCACGTGTTTCTTATAGTGGAGCAATAACAGAAGATACCTTGTTTTATCGTGTGGGGGCAATGCATTCAGGTTTTGATGGCTTTTATAAAAATGAGCTAACGGGTGGAAATTTAGATGAAAAACAAAGCAATAATTATTCGTTATCATTATTAGCTTTGCCAACAGATGATATAGAAATGGTGTTTCGTATAGGTGTTGAAAACACCAATGATGGAGATGATGCAGTACAGTTTGTTGAAAATAATCAAGATTTTTCAACAAACCCTGTTAATGTTGCAGCGTTTGGACCTGGCGTTCTGTTTAATGACTTCCAAAGTTTTGGCGGTGATTTACCCAGTTTGACAAATGGTTTTGCTGTGACTCCAGGCCATAATGATCGTGATAATGTCACAACCTCTTTCCAGCTTAACTGGGACTTAGATAACGTAACATTTACATCAATAACAGGATATAACGATTTAGAACTTGATAATGCATTTGACAGTGATTATCAAGCAAGCACAATTCGTTTTAGTGAAGAAAAAGTAGATCAGAATGAGTTTAGTCAAGAGTTGAGATTGACTTCAGTTGATCAGTCTATACGCTGGATGGCAGGTGCCTATTTTTATGATTTAGATAAAAACAGTAAAACAAGAGATGCTTTTGTACCCGGTGCGCCACTTGCAGTTGATCCCGTTGCACGAGGCTTAGCTCCAAGTCTTTCGTCGGTGAGTGATGAAAGCACACGTAATTGGGCGCTCTTTGGTTCCGTGGGTTTTGATTTAAGCGATCAGTTGGCACTCACATTATCTGGCCGTTATGCTTATGAGAAAAAAGAAGTTGATACGGTTGATACTAATTTAGATACGGGATTAGTAGGTCAATTTAGTGATAGTGCAAGCTTTAATAACTTCACTCCAAAAGCGGCGTTAGATTACCAGTTAAATGATAATGCAATGGTTTATGCAAGTGTGGCTAAAGCCGTTAAATCAGGTGGTTTTAATACCGCGACAAATGGTGGCTCACTACCCACTGCTGCTGAAAGAACTTATGATGAAGAAAAAAGCCTTAACTATGAAATAGGCGTTAAAAGCTCATGGCTCGATAACCGCTTGACAGCGAATTTAGCTGTGTTTTATGTTAAATGGGACGATCAAATTGTTCGAGCATTAGGTCAAAATTTTGCCATATTAAATACTAATGCAGGCAAGTCATCATCACGTGGTTTTGAATTAGAGCTCGCTGCAAAACCTGCGGAAAATTGGGACGTAACAGCTGGGTTGTCTTATACTGATGCCGAATATGATGACTACACTTTCGGCGCTCTTGCTGCTCTAGGTCTGAATCCTGTTTTGGATGGCAATCGAATGCAATATGTTTCTGAATGGACAGCTAATGCATCAGTTCAATATTTGAAACCCGCTGCTATCGCAGGCTTTGATTGGAAAACACGTATTGATGCAATGTATCAATCGGAACAGTCAGGTATTGCTATTGATAATCCACCACTGATTCCTTCTCGCACTATTGTGAATCTTCGTAGTGGTTTAGAAAATGATAAGTTTGCTGTTAACTTCTGGGTGAAAAACTTGTTTGATAATGACGAGGTTGTAGGAGCAGTTGCAATTCCTAATCCAGCGCAAGCAGCACAATTTAATACTGTTAATGGTTATCAGCGCTTTAATTCTTTAACACAAGGGCCGATAGAGCGCACATATGGGGTTACGGCTAGTGTTAAGTTTTAATTAACACTGTAAATTTTAAAACAAAGCCATTTACACTGTTCTGTGTAAATGGCTTTTCTTTTAGAACGAGATAAATTGTATTTGCGTAACTGATTTATATGAACAACATTGATAATAGTTTTTATGACCGTGCGTTTAGTCAAAATCGTGGCTTAATTAGCGAAGAAGAGCAGCAGTGGAAGTCGTGCGTCATCCTCGAGATCTTTTATCGAGGATCTATTTGTTGGACACGTAGATTCCAGATAAAAACATGCCGAAACGAAGTAACAGAAGGGTCAATGACTGATGAATAAAATTTGTAGAGGGTCAATATGGATTTAGATGATTTTTATAATCGTGCATTTAGCCGTCACCGCGGCTTGATTAGCGAAGAAGAGCAACAAAAGTTAAAGAATACCCGTGTAGCAATTCCCGGCATGGGCGGTATGGGCGGCACCCATGCTGCAACATTAGCTAGAACAGGAATTGGTAAATTTACCGTGGCAGACTTTGACGAGTTTGATGTGCACAATATTAATCGCCAATTTGGAGCCATGGCCAGTACGGTTGGCAAGCTAAAAGCCTCAGTAATGGCTGAAAAAGTTAAAGACATTAACCCCGGCGCTGATGTCCGTATATTTAATGTTGCGATTGGTGCTGATAATGTAGATGAATTTTTGGCAGATGTTGATGTGGTAATTGATGCGCTAGATGTATTTGCGATGGATGCACGCCGTTTGATTTATCGCCGTGCAAAAGAATTAGGTCTTCCTGTTTTATTCACTGCTCCAATAGGTTTTAGTGCAGCGGCATTTTTCTTTGCTCCTGACGGTATGGATTGTGATACTTTTTTTGGTTTTACCGATGAGATGTCAAACAATGAGTTGGTGTTGTATTTTTTAGCAGGTATTGGCGGAGTAGGTCCACATTTAAAATATATGGATGTAACAAAAATAGATCCAACAACGGGTGGCGCACCTTCAGTGGGCATGGCCTGTAATATTGGTGCTGGCATGGTGGCAACAGAACTAGTTAATTGGGTGCTCAAGCGCCGTCCGGTTAAAGCCATTCCACATTTTCAACAATTTGATCCCTATGCGCGTCATTATAAAAATCATTATCGCTGGCTGGGTGCTCGAAACCCGATACAACGGCTTCGTATGAAGATATTGCGTAAGATGGTTCCGGCATTAAGTGACTAAAGGATTAGTAATGGGAATAGACAATTTTTATGATCGAGCCTTTAGTCGTAACCGTGGCTTGATCAGCGAACAAGAACAGCAAATACTAAAAAATACGCGAATTGCCATACCGGGTATGGGCGGCATGGGGGGTGTACATGCTGCGGCTTTAGCGCGGACGGGTATAGGTAAATTCACTATTGCTGATTTTGATGATTTCGATGTGCATAATATCAACCGTCAACATGGAGCTATGGCGAGTACGGTAGGTAAGGATAAGGCTTTGGTGATGGAAGAAATGATCAAAGATATTAGTCCGGAAGCGGATATTAAGGTTATTAATGAAGCCATAGGTCATGACAATATCGATGAGTTTTTAGCCGATGTTGATGTAATGATTGATGCTTTAGAAGTATTTGCAATGGATGCAAGACGGCTTATTTTCAAACGTGCGAGAGAGTTAGGAATTCCGGTTATTTCAATCGCTCCCATTGGTTTTAGCACGGTGATGTTTGTGTTTTCGCCAACAGGCATGGACTACGATACATTTTTTGGTCTTGAAGACGGCATGAGCAAGGATGAAATGGTATTGCAATTTCTTGCTGGTGTAGGCGCTCAAGGGCCACATTTAAAATATATGGATGTGAAGGGGATAAACCCTGGCACAGGTGCGGCTCCTTCTTTAGGCTTGGCCTGCCAGATGGGGTCGGGCATTGCTGTGACTGAGGTGATAAGTTTAGTGCTCAATAAACGCAAACCTAAATATGTTCCATGGTTTGCTCAATATGACGCCTATTCTCAAACATATAAACACCGCTATCGTTGGTGGGGAGCTAAAAACCCATTACAAAAATTACGAATGAGGGTGTTAAAACGAATGATCCCTGCATTGGCCGACAAGGACTAAAGGCGAAAAAATGTTTCAAAAATTATTATTAACTTGGTTTTTATCAAAATTAAAATTACCGCGTGACGTGCATCGATATGCTTTTGCTAAATTCTCATCTCGCGTGTTATTAAAAACTGCAGATACGACACTGACTTATGGTGAATTGGAAGACAGATCATACCGACTTGTGGCTGCGTGGCAGGCAATGGAGTTAGAAAAAGGTGATATTGTTTTTGCTCAAGTACGCGCGGAGAAAGAGTTGTTTGAAATCCGTACCGCCGCACTTGAGCTAGGTATTATTTTAACAACGTTTCATAAGGCGCACCCTGCTGAGTTTATTGCGTATGCTGCCGGTGAAGCCCCTCCGAGACTGTTCATTGTTGACCCTTCTTATGGTGTTGGTAGTGCAGAAACTGTGCATACAGCAATTGCTAATCTTCCAATTTGGAAAACGGGGACGGATGAAAATTACGAACAAACGTTAGCGGCTCATCAGCCGATACTTACTAAAACGAAAATAGCCCCTGATGATTCGATGGCCTTAGGATTCACATCAGGCACAACAGGTGTGCCAAAAGGTTTAATATCAAGCCATGGTTCTGCGATCACTAGTTTAAAAATGATGATAAGAAATCTTGAACAGGCACCGGATCGATCTGCAATAAATATTAATTTAACAGCTATACCTTTGGTTGGAGCAGGATCAGGCTTGGTAATGCCGACGATATTAAGTGGTGGCACATTAGTTTTGATGGATGAATATAGTCCTGAACACCTGGTGGCTACAGTGAAGAAGTTTTCAGCAACGCGGCTATTTGTAACGCCAAGTCAATTGATTGATTTATTAGATATGCCTAAGTCGACAGATAAAGACTTAGCAACAGTGAGCCACATTGTTTATGGCACAGCCCCCATGCCTGCCGCTAAGCTAGAAGAAGCAATTAAGCGTTTTGGCCCCATCTTTCAACAAGGTTATGGTCAAGCTGAAGTATTGCCGCCAGTCAGTATGCTAAGTAGTGGCGGCCATATGAAAGGTGGGAAAATTGCCAGCCGCGCAATTTTAAGTTCATGCGGTAAAGTTGTAGACGGTGTTGTAGTGAGAATTGTTGATGAAGAAGGCAAAGTTATGCCTACGGGTGAAATGGGGGCTGTGCAGGTTAATACGCCGACACGATTTAAAACGTACCTTAACCCTGCACAGAATGAAGGTGTTATTTTAGAGGATGGTTTTTTTGTCACCGGTGATCACGGTTATCTTGATGAAGAAAATTACTTACACATTCTTGATCGCCAACCAGATTTAATAGCGAGTGGTGGAGGCATGATTTATCCTCGTCTAGTTGAAGAAGAAGTGCATGATCATCCTGCGGTTAAAGAATGTTGTTTGGTTGCTGTTGGTCAGCAGCCTGTTTTATGCGTTTCATTGAGACAAGATTTTGCTAATAACCCGAAGCAGATAATTAAGGATGAGATTTTAGACTTGTTAAGCTCTCGGATTAAAGAGTGGCAAATGCCTACAACAATCGAATTTGTTGATGCTATGCCACGCAGCCTATTAGGCAAAGTATTGCGGCGTGAAGTGCGTGATGCTCTTAATGCAGAACAGGAAGCCTAATAATGACAGACGGGCAAAGACTGCCAGTAAAAACAAAGTTAGGTTATGGTATCGGCGCGATAGCGTATGCGGTGCCCAATCAAATAATGGCCAGTTTCTTTTTGTTTTATGTGACGGTTGTTTTACATATTTCACCCATGGTTGCGGGTGTCATTGTGGCGATATCGGTGCTTTGGGATGCGGTGACCGATCCTTGGATAGGACATATTTCTGATCGAACAAAATCAGCTCGATTTGGTCGGCGCCATCTGTATTTAATTATTGGCGGCGTTGGCACAGCGGTTGGCACAGCGTTGTTATGGTCAATTTCGCCACAAAGCAGTGAGTTTTATAAGATCACTATGTTGTTAGTCTTTGTTTTGTTTACCAAAACCATGCTTACTTTTTATGGTGCGCCCTATTTTGCAATGGGTGGAAGTCTTAGTAAAAGTTATGATGAGCGAACGAGTATTCAAAGTTACCGTGCTACCTTTCATGTTATAGGCATGATTATCGCCGTTGCAGGTATGACAGTGATCTTCTTTAGATCTACGGCAGAATACCCTAAAGGGCAGTTAAATCCTGAAGCATATCCTGCCATGGGATTTACCATTGCACTAGTCACGGTAGTTGTTGCATTAATTGCCGTTGTTATTATTCCCAAAGATAGGAAACAGCTGACTGAGAAGCAATTAGAACAAAAAATAAACGTATGGAGTTTAGCTATTGAGAGCCTAAAAAATGCTAATTTCAGAGCCATTATTTTAATGATTTTTATAATTGAAATCGCGTTTCAAGTATCCATTAGTATCGGCTTTCATGTCAGCACGTATACCTATAATTTAACCGGTCCACAGATTGGTGCTATAGGTATCACAGTCCTTGTTTTTTCTATCGCATCACAGCCTTTTTGGGTTTATCTGAGCCGGCGCTTTGAGAAAAAAACAGCACTTATTATGGGAATGGCGTTCGCAATATTCGGTTTTGCTGGACTGCCGATGGCTTATGTCGCTTTAGAGTGGTTTCCTCTTAATCAACCACAGACGGTATACACCATGATGGGATTTAGTGTACTGGCGGGCATAGGTAATGGTGCTTTTATGTCATTACCTTTTTCAATGGTGGCAGATGCTATTGATCAGGGTGAGATAAAAACAGGTCAGCGGCAAGAAGGGCTTTATTTTGGCTTGTATAATTTTTCTTATAAAGCGGGTATTTCGATTAGTATTTTGATAGGGGGAATCCTATTAGAGGTGATAGGTTTTGATTCTACACTAACAGAGCAATCAGCAGAGGTTGCCTATAATTTAGCCATGGTTCCAACGTGGTTGTTACTTGCTCTTTCCCCTTTGATTTATTGGTCGGCATCTAAATACCAGCTTGATAGAAAAGAGCATAATGAGATTTTGGATATTTTAGATGAGCGTAATTTAAATTAAGTTTGCGAGACATTAAGATCTTTTCTAATTTTTAGTAAGACAAAGCCAAGCTCGGCAAAATGTAGTGCAAAGTAAACAAGCACGATGGTGTATAGGTTTTCGCTTAGAAATCGCTGTTGATAGAATAAACCTAGCAGGGTTAATACAATACTCCAAATGAGTAGCGCGGTGGAGCCGGCAGCGAACACCTTGTAGATCTTTGAGCCTAAGGCCACGAAGCATGCACGCCATGTAATTCTTGCCGTCATAAAAAATGCAATCAAAAAAGGATAAAGCACAATTATTGCCGTGTAGTTACGTCCATAAATATGATCGAAAAGAAGAAATGCGATGATAATAATGTGTAAATAGAGCTGATAAAAAACAATAGTACCGGTAGCTTTGGAGTGACTCTTAAGCACTAAAGATAATTTTTTAAAAATAGTGAAGCCAAAGTTAAAAAGAAGGCTGCTGCATATAACCGTAATGATGAAAATCGTGTTGTAGAAACCAGCAAAATTATCTGTGAAGCGAATATATAACAGGCCTGCTATGAGCAACACTTGTGCAAAGGATAAAACCAGTAGGCTTAGAGGATGATTGTACAGGCTCATTACAAACGCATAAAGCCAGCTAAATCTATTGTTGTAATCGTAGCTTGTCCTGCAGCATCCAGCTTGTCTTGTTCGGTGTTGTAGCCCCAGTTAGCAAAAAATAATTGCACATGATTTAATTGTTGATCATCTATAACATTAATCAATGTTGGCAGACGATCTTCAACGAATAAAATAGTTTGTGTTTGATGTTTTATTATTAAATCAGCAAGAATTTGTGGTTTGCTCATATTGCGATCAAGGCCAAAAATACGAGCAGCAGGAAAAGAGATGTTATTAGCCTCAAGGATTTTGCTAACAAAACGCTCCTGTTTGGTGGTGATGATATAACACTGCTCAGGCTCAATTTGACGGAGCTTGTCGCTAACACCATCAAATAAAGGATTCATCTCAATCCATTCATCTAGATTGCCAGTGAGCCAGTGATCACGCGTTTCACCAAATTGTTGTTTGAGAGAGGTGGTAGAAAACTGCTCGCGTTTGATTATGATGTCTATTTGATTGGCAAAATCAGTGAGCAATTGCGTTGGTGATATGCCCTCACATAACAGGCGCATTATTAAAATGGCTTCATAACCCGTTTCCATAACGGGGCGAACCTGCCGGAAAAGATCGATGATTTTTTCAGTAGGATGAGCCGGCATTTCTGGCCAAATTTTGTGTGCTACTTTCCAGCCAGTGATGCCTGTTTCAATGGCGCTGTCGCAAATAACACCATCAAAATCTAAAGCATAAAGTTTAGCGCGAGCTTCGATTGTAGCCATTATTATTTTTGGTAGACAAGTTTGCCATTAAAAAGTGTGTGGCTAACTTCGTGGTTGAATAGCCAGCCGGCAAAAGGGCTGTTTTTGCCAGCACTTATAAAGTGCTGTGGCTGACACTCATTATGGGCATTGGGGTTGATTATGCAAATATCTGCGGCACTACCGACACTTAAATGACCGGCATCGATATTGAGTATTTCTGCAGGGTTACAGGTCAAATTAGCAATGGCTTGTTTAAGTGATATTTCGCCATCATCAACTAGTTTCATGGTAAGGGGTAAAAGTGTTTCTAAACCTGAAATGCCAGGCTTTGTTTGAGCAAAAGGCCCTTGTTTGGCATCATTATCTAATGGTTGATGATTAGAGCAAATAGCACCAATAACACCGTCGCGCAGACCTTGTTGTAATTGGTCACGGTCACGCGTACTACGTAGTGGTGGAATAACGTGGCTAAGGCTATCGTAGTTGCCAATATCGTGTTCACTGAGATGTAAATGATGTGCACTTACGTCGGCGGTTACGCTGAGTCCACGTCGCTGTGCATCTTGAATCATGTCTACAGCTTTGGCGGTAGAAAGATTGTGGAAATGGGCGCGCACACCTGTTTGTTCAATAAGTAATAAGTCTCTTGAAACAGCAATCGTTTCAGCTGCTTCAGGTATGCCTCCAAGCCCAAGCCGAGCACTGACCGTGCCTTCATGTATGCACCCCTGAGATTGTAGCCATGGGTCAGCAGCATTGATAAATAATGTGAAATCTAAAGTGGCGGCATATTCCATAGCTCGGCGCAACACTAAGCTATTTTTTATAGGCGAAAGTCCATTGCTAATACCGATGCAGCCAGCTTCCTTCAATGCCATCATTTCACTGAGCAATTCGCCCTCTAGTTTTTGGGTTAGCGCACCAATGGTATAAACCATTGTTCTCCCCGCTTTTTTTGCACGATCTTCAATGAGTTCAACAACAGCAGGTGAATCTATGATCGGGGCGGTGTTGGGCGGGACGCACAGTGAAGTGATGCCGCCTTTTACAGCTGCTCGTGTCTCACTATCAATGGTGGCAGTATGTTCTTGGCCGGGCTCTCTTAATCGCGCGCACAGATCAACTAAGCCTGGGCAGACAATTAAGCCAGTAGCATCAATAGTTTGATCGGCAACAAAGCCCTCATGATTTTCACTGATAGCAACAATTTTGCCATCGTCAATAAAGATATCAAGGTGTGAATCAAGGGTACTAGCAGGATCAATAACGCGTCCGTTGCTTATTTGAAGCTTCATGGTGTGCTCCCTTCAGCTAGCTCTGATTGCGAACCAAGCGCCATAGACATAACCGCCATTCGAATAGCAATGCCGTGGGTGACTTGCTCAAGAATGACAGATTGCGGGCCATCGGCAACCGTTGATGCAATTTCAACACCTCGATTAATCGGGCCTGGGTGCATAACAATGGCATCAGGTTTAGCAAGCTGGAGTTTTTCTTCGGTTAGCCCAAAACATTGGAAATATTCACGCGCGCTGGGTAGTAAAGCACCTTGCATTCGTTCATTTTGTAGGCGTAGTGTGATAATTACGTCAACATCACGTAAGCCTTCGTCAATATCATGATAGACATGTACGCCTAATGTTTGGCAGTCCGAGGGTAATAAGGTTTTGGGGCCAATCACTCTAATCTCACCGACACCTAATGTTGATAAGGCTTGTATTTGCGAACGCGCCACTCGCGAGTGCAAAATATCACCAATAATTGCCACTCGAAGATCAGGGAAGTGCTGTTTATGGCGACGTATAGTGAACATGTCTAACATGGCTTGGGTTGGATGTGCGTGACAGCCATCACCGGCATTAATTACGCTAACGTGTGGGGCGACATGTTGAGCAATAAACTCAGCTGCACCACTTTGACTGTGGCGAACCACAAACATATCAGTATGCATGGCTTCAAGATTGTGGAGCGTATCTAACAGGCTTTCACCTTTTGAGGTGGCCGAAGTGCTGATATTAAGATTCATTACATCAGCCGATAAGCGTTTGGCGGCAAGTTCAAAAGTGGTGCGGGTGCGGGTACTGTTTTCAAAAAACAGATTCATTATGGTTTTGCCGCGCAGTAAGGGGACTTTTTTGACTTGTCGGTTGGTAATGCTGGAGAATTGTTCTGCTCGGTCCATGATCTCAGTGAGCAATGGACGCTTAAGCCCTTCAATAGTCAGAAAATGACGTAGATGACCGCTATCGGTTAGCTGGTTATTAGTCATTAGATCGTAATTCTAGTTGCAAGCCCGAGTCACCATTGCTCAATTTTATATGTTGCTCATCAGTCAAGTTGATTGATTGGCCGATTATATCAGCTTGGATGGGTAGTTCGCGACCACTTCGCTCAATGAGCACTGCAAAACTAACGCTGGCAGGGCGACCATAATCAAATATTTCATTAAGTGCGGCGCGCACAGTACGGCCACTGTGAAGCACATCATCGACTAATAATAGGTGACGATCATCAATACTAAAAGGTAGATCAGACGGTGCTACTTGTGGATGCATGCCGATGCGAGTGAAATCATCACGATAATAAGCGATATTTAATGTGCCCAGTGAGCCATCAAAAAAATCTTCTCCTAACAATTCGGCGAGCGCTTTGGCGACCCAGACACCGCCGGTATGAATACCAATCAGTAAGATGTTTTTATCTGATAATTGATGGCGTATATCATTGGCCATAGAGGTTAATAATGTGTCGATATTTGAGATTGAAGTCGTCATTTTGGATGCTCATTTAACCATGATTGAAGAATTAATTGTGCTGAGATGCGATCAACATCATCTCGATTTTTTGATTGTAGTTTGCTGCGAATACCCAGTTGTTCAAGTGCCTCAAACGTGCTTAATCTTTCATCTTGCCATTCTACTGCGATTTGAAACCGGCCACTTAAACGGTTGCCAAATTTGCGGGCTGCCTTCGTCATTTTTTGTTCTGTCCCGTCCATGTTAAGGGGTAGGCCGACGATAAGCAATGTTGGTTGCCATTCAGTTATTAATGCTTCAATATCATCCCAATTCGGAATACCGTCCCGTGCTTTGATGACGGTAAGAGGATTTGCTGTTTGGGTGAGGTCTTGGCCAACGGCGACACCAATATTTTTTAGGCCATAGTCAAAACCAAGAAGGGTGCGAGTCATGCGTGACCTACGGTATCTGAAATTAAATTAATATCAATGCCTAGTAATTCTGCCGCCGCATGCCAACACTTATCGCTAGGCGTATTAAATAGAACATCATTATTGGCAGCCGTCGTTAGCCAACTGTTTTCAACAATTTCTTTTTCAAGTTGACCGGCACCCCAGCTAGAATAGCCTAAGGCGATTAAGCTGTGTGTGGGCGAATGCTCTGTGCCCAGTATCTTGAGAAGATCGGTCGATGCAGAAAGGTAAACGTCCTCTGCAATTTGACTACTTATTTCGGTATCGCTTGGGGAGTCATGAAGAATAATACCTTGGTTTTGCTGCATGGGGCCGCCCAGAAAAATGGGGGTCGACGCGGTGTTTGGTGTGTTATTTTTAATATTAACTTGTGTTAACAGTTCATCTAACATGATGTCTGCAGGCTGGTTGATAACAAGCCCCATCGCTCCATCATTATCGTGCTCACATAAATAGATAACGGAATGATGAAAGTAGGATCCATTTAATGCCGGCGTAGCAATTAAAAAATGCCCTTTTAGTGATGTTGTTATTTTTCCCACTAAAAGAAGTCAAATCCTACTTGGAATAAACGCTCAACCTCAGGGATGTAGCGTTTATTTATTACAAATAAAATAACATGATCTTCTGCTTGAATGACGGTATCGTGATGGGTAATAATGACTTCGTCACCGCGAACAAGGGCACTAATGGTGGTGCCTGGAGGCAAATCTATTTCATCAATCCGCCTATCCACAACAAGAGATGATTTTTTGTCGCCATGTGCGACGGCCTCAAGCGCCTCAGCGGCGCCACGACGCAAAGAATGAACAGCTACAATATCGCCTCGACGAATATGAGCTAGTAAACTGCCGATAGTGGCTTGTTGGGGTGATAAGGCAATATCAATATTGCTGCTTTCAATTAAATCAACATAAGCCGCACGATTGATAAGTGATAACACTTTTCTTGCACCCATACGTTTGGCTAGCATGGCTGACAAGATGTTTGCTTCATCGTCATTGGTCAGTGCACAGAATAAATCGATATTATCAATATCTTCTTCTTGAAGAAGCTCTTCATTGGCAACATCACCGTGAAGGGTGATAGTGTTCACTAGTTCTTCAGATAGGAATCGCGCACGCTCTTCATTAGCTTCAATAAGCTTTACTTGATATTTGCCATCTAATGCTTTGGCAACGCGCATACCAATTTGTCCTCCACCAGCGAGCATAATACGCTTGTAGGGCTTATCTAACCGGCGTAATTCTCCCATTACCGATAATATATCTTTACTGGCGGCGATAAAAAATACCTCATCATCCGCTTCAATAACTGTGCTAGCTTTGGGGATAATTGGGCTACCATTTCTAAAAATAGCCGCTACACGTGCTTGAGTTTTAGGGATGTGTTGCCGGAGTTCTGATAGTGGGTTGCCAACAAGTGGACCACCATGAAAAGCCCTAACTGCGACTAGCTGTACTTTGCCACCAGCAAAATCTAGAACTTGCAAGGCATTAGGGTGTTTAACTAAACGTTCAATGTAATCTGTTACCAGTTGCTCTGGGCTAATAAGCATGTCGATGGCAAAGGCATCGTCATTAAATAGCTCAGGTTTCAATAGGTATTCATTGCTACGAATGCGGGCGATTTTGGTTGGTGTATGATAAAGCGTATGGCAAATTTGACAGGCAACAATATTGGTTTCATCGTTATTGGTCACGGCAAGGATCAGGTCGGCATCTTCAGCCCCTGCTCTAGCCAGTACATCAGGGTGTGATGCGTGACCTTGAACTGTTCGAATATCATAGTGATCTTGTAGGTCTTGTAGTAGATCATTATTTTCATCAACAACGGTAATATCATCATCTTCACGAGCAAGAGTTGCCGCAACGGATGAACCTACTTGACCTGCTCCGAGAATGAGAATTTGCATGGTGAGCCCTTTGTATGATTCAAATGCGAAAGCAAAATTAAGAAGAAACTTTCTCTATTTTGTCCAAAAATGAGAGGAATAGCTAGCTCTTGTATGATTTTTTGGAAAAAATAGAGGATGTTTCAGCTATTTTGTCTCGTGGTTGAATCGTACAAAGGGCTCTCACTGTATCCTAAACTTGTTTGGCGTCAATACCTAAAGTACGCAACTTACGATAAAGGTGCGTGCGCTCCATTCCTGCGAGCTTAGCTGCTTTGCCCACGTTACCCCCGGTTTGTTTTAACTTGTGGAGCAGGTAAATGCGCTCAAATTGTTCTCGTGATTCACGCAAAGGTAAATCATAATTAATCATATTTTCGACTAGTTCAGAGTTTGATGCGGCTTCTGTTTTTAGTGCTTCTTCTACAGCCTCTATATCAATTTCTTCTGTGTCACTTAGCACTAATAGCCGCTGAATTACGTTTTTTAATTCTAGTATGTTTCCTTGCCAAGGATAATTGCGAAGCCGGTTTTGAGCCGCAACGGTGAAATGGCGATAAGGAAGCTTTCCTCGTGCGGTTTGTTCGTCAACAAAATAATGAACTAAATCAGGCACATCTTCAATGTGATCTCTGAGCGCGGGAATAGAAAGGGTAATGCTATTGATTTGGTAGAGCAGGCCTTCAAGAAACTCACCTTGATTAATTGCTTTTTCGAGTGAGTATTGGGTTGCACAAATTAATTGGCAATTTGCTAGTTTTTGATTATTAATCATGTGTGATAATAACGCTTGTGCATTGGCAGGCAATAGGGCGATATCATTAATAAAGATGCAATTATTCTCAGCGAGGGAAGCTAGTTTGCCGCTGTCCGTTGGAAAACTTTCTGCTGTAAGCTCAATTAATTTGTTTGCTGAATATGCCCCTAGCTGATGCAAGTAGCGAGCAAAGCAATGCTTACCCACGCCACCTTCACCTTGTAACAGAATCGGCATATCATGCTTAGCAACACGTTGAGACTGTTCTCGTAACAAGGCTAATTGTGTACTTTTCCCTACGGGCTCGATAACTTGTTGCCGTTCAATAAGGGTTTGGTTTTCAGGTGTTTCTAATGCTGATTCGATGCTACGCAATAACTTAGCTATAGATACAGGTTTTTCAATAAAATCAGCAGCGCCTAGCCGAGTGGCCTCAATAGCAGTTTCAATTGTGCCGTGACCCGACATCATTATGATGGTTGTGCTGGTATCGAGTTGTTTAAATTCTTTTAAAAGACTAATACCATCAATATCAGGCATCCAAATATCTAATAAAATAAGATCAGTTTTCTTTGCAGAAAAAGCGGTGCGAGCTTCTGCGCCATTAGCTGCAGAAGTTGCTTGATAGCCCTCATCAGTGAGAATGTCTTTAATGAGATCACAAATATCGGGTTCATCATCAACAATTAAAACGGAAAGTGACTTGTCGCTCATGCTTTTTGTGTACCTTTTATTTCTAAACCTAATGGTAAGTGGATTATTATTCGGGCGCCATCAGAATCGCTATTTTCTGCCCACACATGTCCATGATGCTCTTCAATTATTTTTTTAACAATAGCTAAGCCTAGCCCGGTCCCTTTTTGTTTGCTGGTTGCATAGGGTTCAAAGATTGAATTGATCTTTTCATATGGGATGCCAGGGCCATGGTCGCTAATAATTATTTCTAAAAGTGGTAAATCATCTTGTGTGATGGCGTGATAGCTTAAAACAATATCGACTTCCATATTGGCGTCCTCACTGGCTTCAACCGCATTTTTAAGTAGGTTGTGTAGTACCTGCCTAAAACGGTTAGTGTCAAGGTTCATCGGTATATTCTGTGTACTATTTAGCAATGTGAACTGATGTTTGGGATTACTTTGATAAAGCGTAAGGACATCTCGAATTAACTCACCAATATCGTGCTGATTTAATGTCAGGCCAGGATTACGGGCGTAATCAGCGAAATCATTCACCATGCCTTTCATGGCTTCGACTTGTTGGACAATGGTACTGGTTAGTTTGGTGAGTGTTTCAGATTGATCTGAGGGCAATAACGGCAAATATTTGTGCTGTAAGCGCTCTGCCGATAGTTGAATGGGAGTAAGCGGGTTTTTAATTTCATGGGCTAGTCGTTTTGCAACTTCTCCCCATGCGGCATTGCGCTGTGCTTGCAAAAGAGCAGTAACATCATCAAATACAATTACATAGCCTGTATTGTCTGGTAGTGGCGTGCCATTACACATCAAAGTTTGCATGCCTTTTTGCTGTTGTATTTCAACCTGTTGTTGCCAACTTTCTTTTAAAGTGAAGTGTTGCTCTATTACTAAAGTGAGAGGGCTTAATTTTGAGTGATGGGTACTCAAAGTATTAATCATGCCTTCAATCCGTTGCTGCAAATCAACACCTAAAATTCTGCTACTTGCAATATTTGCGGTGCGTAAAAAGTGTCGATTATCAATGGTGATAACGCCGCTAGATAAGCTACCAAGGACGGTAGCAAGGTGATTTGTTTGTTGCTCTAACTTGCGGTGACTATTTTGGTTGGCATTACGCGCATGAGTGAGGCGTTGCGTCATTTGGTTAAAGGAGCGCACTAAAAAGCCAACTTCGTCGTGGCCTTGAGCGGTTAGCTGCATATTATAATTACCTGCCGCGACAGCTTGAGTGCCGGCTGCAAGCGCCTGTAAAGGCTGTACAATGCGGCGTGAAATCCAAATAGCAAACCAAATTGAAGCCAGCGTGGTAAGCAATACAATTAAACTGAGGGTGAGGGTGAATATGGTGATTAGTGGCTTGCGTAGATAATTGAGCTCTTTATAGTCAGCATAGGCTTCATGAACTGTTTTTCCTAATGCGCTTAGACGCTTATTAACAGGGAAAATGACTTGTAGGAATCGTTCTTGTTGAGAAGGTAGTTTCTTCGGAAGAAGCACCGCCGAACGCAATTGAAAACCGTCATTGTCGCTGGGGTCAAGGCTAATGTAGTCTTCTTTTTGTTTGATTTGATTAAAGATGGTTTCACTGGGCCGATTTGGGAGGAGGATTGAATCATTTTTGATGCTGGATATAACCAGTTGACCGTCTAAACTCCAAATACTAACTTCCATTGCTCCGCTTAGCTTTGTTAGCTCATGTACATTATGGTTAAGATCTTTTTCTGGAAGCTCGCTTAATACGCCCGACATCATGCGAGTTTGTCTAAGCATAGTCCGCATCCGGATACCAAGAGATGATCGACTTAACTCCAAAGCATCATCTAATGCTTGTTCAATTTCAACATTAAACCAGCTGTTGATGCCGCGATGTAAAAAATGAATAGAAAAACTATACACGATGGTGGTTGAAATAATGATCAACAAAGCAAATAGACTAACCAAGCGCACGGTCAGCCGGGAGCCTTCTACTTGGTTTTTGTAATCGCGATAAAGTTTATAGACACTGCGTCCCAGCAGGGCGAGAAGTAATAAGGTGATGATAATTGCCAAAGCAAAAATGACAAGGAACAGATCGTTAAGTCGCGAACTATCCTGAGTGGCAGCACTTAGAAAATAAGCTAAAACAACCAGCAATACCGCTAAATATAAATAAGGTGCGACTCCGGAGCTAAGACGTTTTATTAAGCTTAATCCCATTGTGCAGTCACCCAAGGGCTGGCGAGTTGCCATTTTTTAGAGAGAAGTGCGCCTGGCCGCATGGGTGTGGGTAAAGCATAGAGATCTAATTCACTGCGAATTTGTAGTGATAGGTTTTGTGTCTCAACCATGTGATCAGGAGGCAGGCTAAGATAAACGCTTCCCAGAGCTTGTAGTGCATCACTAAGGGATGGATAAGTATTTTGATTCTGCGTACCCAGGTCGCGAACTATATATTGTTGTGAGAGCGCATGGTAGCGAATTTCATAGCGGAGCTCAGTGAGCCACGATGTTCGCTCCCATATCCAATATTTGCCAAGTAGCGGTGTTTGTCTGACAAGTTTGATTTGCTGGGAAAATACGATGGGAACACTGTTTGCTATCGCCTCTTTAACGCGCAGAGTAAGCGGGTAATCAATGCGAGCGTTAAGCACATAACCATTACCGGTTTTGGTAATACGCGCATAGTCTACGCTAAAGGTCTCGGCATAGACGGGCATGCTTATTATAAGCAATAAAAGTAGTTTAGCGATGCTGGATGCAGGCATAATAAAAACCATCTAAGTTGTCATCATCAGGTAAGCGTTGATAGCCAAATTCCCGCCGTGTTGCCGGTGCTTTAGGAGGCTCATATTCTTGTGCTTCAGGGTGCTGCGTTAAAAAATGAGCTATTTGTTGTTCATTTTCTTCTTTTAATGCTGAGCAGGTAGTGTAGACCAATAAACCATCTGGCTTCAAGAGTGGCCACAAACTATCCAGCAGACGCTGTTGCTGCAGAGCTAGCGCTTCAATATCATCTGGCCGACGTAGTAGCTTAATATCTGGGTTTCGACGAATAACGCCTGTGCCGGAACAAGGCGCATCAATTAAAATTCTGTCAAAGTGTTTACCGTCCCACCATGATTCAGTTTTGGCTGCATCAGCGGCAATGAGTTCGGCGTTAAGAGCTAAGCGATCCATGTTTTGTTCAATGCTTTGCAAGCGTGATGGCGCAATATCAAGCGCAACAACATGGTTGTCAGGATAATGCTCAAGAATGTGTCCTGTTTTTCCGCCAGGTGCGGCGCACGCATCAAGGATCCGTAAATTAGGCTTTAAATCTAATATCTCAGCAACGAGCTGGGCAGCGCCATCTTGAACGGATACTTTCCCGGCCGAAAAGCCTGGCAAGGCAAACACATCACAAGGTGATTCTAGCAGTATGCCGTTGGGACATTGCTCAACTTCACTGGCATTAATATCCGCCTTGGTAAGCTGAGAAAGATAGTTATCACGAGTACCGAGTTGTTGATTCACCCGTAATATCATCGGAGGCTGCTGATTATTTGCCGCCAAGATCGTTTGCCATTGCTCGGGCCAATCATGTTTGTAGCGCTCTATAAGCCAGCTAGGGTGAGCATACTGAGCAACTTCGTGTGCTTTTAATGAAGCATCTATCTCTTCTTGTTTACGTTGATAATTACGCAAGCTGGCATTAATTAAGCCCGTGGCCCATGGTTTGCCAAGTGTTTTGCAGGCATTGACGGTTTCAGAAAGAGCGGCATGGGCTGGAGTACGCATACTTCGGAGCTGATATAAACCACATAATAGTAAGGCGGCAATATCACCATCTTTAGCCCGCAAGGGCTTATTAAGCAGTTGCTGGCTAATCACCTCTAGCTGAAAATGCCAGCGAATAACACCGTAGCAGAGTTGCTGACATAAGCTTCGCTCATTTTCAGGGAGGTCGACGAGAGCTTTTGCTAATACGGCATTTAAGGCATGCTTCTTTTGAACAACTTCAGCAATAACGCGAGCGGCGGTTGAGCGTGCATTAAGCTTTTTTGCTTTAGCCATTAGCTCAGTTTTTCGCCAATTACTGGCGTGTTAGCATTTAAAAAATCCGCAATAGGCATGGCGCGTTTCCCAGGTATCTGAACATGTTGTAGGCGAATTATTCCGTCGCCTGTTGCCACATCGATACCCTCACGATCCACCGCAATTATTTCACCGGGACTTGCTATGCTGATTTCGTCTAGGCTTGTTGCAGCCCAGATCCTGAAGACCTTGTCTTGCCAGTGCGATTGTGCAACGGGCCAAGGATTGAATGCATTGATCTGACGATTAATTTGGTTGGCGGACTGCTGCCAATCAATGGCAGCTTCTTGTTTTTGTAATTTTGCTGCATAGCAGGTCAAGCTGTCATCTTGATGTTCGGCATGCTGCTGTAGTTCAACAATATTGGGCAGTGTATTTAACAGTGTTTTTGACCCGAGATCAGCCAAGCGATCGTGCAATAGTTGAGCAGTATCATCGACGTGGATAGGGCACTCTGCTCGCGCTAAAACGGGGCCAGTATCTAAGCCTGCTTCCATTTGCATAATGCATACCCCTGTTCGGTTGTCGCCAGCAAGAATTGCCCTTTGAATAGGCGCGGCACCTCGCCAGCGAGGCAGCAGCGATGCGTGAATATTGATACAACCTAGTTTGGGCATGTCGAGCACACTTTGCGGCAATAATAAACCATAGGCTACGACAATCATTAAATCGGCATTGTAGTCCGCCAGAGCTCGTTTTGCTTCCGTCTCTTTAAAATTCAATGGCTGTTCAACGGCAATATTATTTTCTAGTGCAAGCTGCTTAACTGGGCTGGCGGTCAACTTTCTACCTCGACCAGATGGGCGATCAGGCTGTGTATAAACAGCGCAGATATCATGCTCCGTTGATAATAGTGCTTTTAATGTTTCAGCGGCAAACTCAGGCGTGCCAGCAAAGATAATTCGCATAAGGGGTATGGTTACTTGTCTTGTTTGGCTTGTTTTTCTAAGCGTTTTTTAATTCGCTGGCGTTTTAAATTGCTGATGTAATCAACAAAGAGCTTACCATCTAAATGATCGATTTCGTGATGAATACAGGTTGCTAACAGCTCCTCAGCATCTAATTCAAAAGCTTTGCCGTGTTGATCTAGCGCTTTGACGCGGACCGTGTCAGCACGAGTGACAAGCTCATAAGCTTCAGGCACCGACAAACAACCTTCCTCGTGCTCACGCTCACCTTCTTTGTTAACTATTTCTGGGTTAATAAAAATAAGTGGCGCAGATTTATCTTCAGAAATATCAATAACGACAATGCGCTGTTGCACATTCACTTGAATTGCAGCTAAGCCCACGCCTGGCGCAGCATACATTGTTTCGAGCATGTCTTGTGCAAGCTGGCGAGTTTTATCTGTCACTGTTGAAACAGGTGATGCTTTTTTGCGTAAACGAGGATCAGGAAAACAGAGAATATCAAGTAAAGCCATAAATATTAATGCTTCTAAAATGTTAATTATAACTATTGTAATACGCTTAGAGGGCTTTGTATAACTTACAGTGCATGGCTATGGTTGCGCTAGGAGGCATTTAATTGAAGAATGAGGCATTATTTCTTGTTTAAATATACGATATATGGATTTTGGATGTTAGTTTGTGTGAAAAACACTAAGCTAGTAAAGTGAGGGATGGAGGTAGAGCTATTTATTTAGGGCGTTTCTCCGTTGTTTTGGCTTGATAATATAACTTAAAGTAATAGGTTATAAGTAAGCGATGACATCATAATATAAATGAGCTTTACGTGACTTATTGCCGGTTTTCGCCTAAAAAGTTGCGATAAGGCTTGATTAGCGTTTACGCTTGTACGAGACTACACCTATATTCATGCCTGCTGTTCCATGAAGTTTAAGGTGATTTTAAAAAGTTGTCCATGAGGATATTTTAATGATTCGACGTATCAATTTTAGTATATTGTTTTTCTTCCTTGGTTTTGCGCTTACTGTCCAAGCAGTAGAGTTAAACGAAAATCACCCACAAGAATATGTGGTCGTGAAAGGTGACACCTTATGGGATATTTCAGGAAAATTTCTTAAATACCCTTGGCATTGGCCTGAAATCTGGAGCGTTAATCCACAAATTGAAAACCCGCATTTAATTTATCCGGGTGATCTTCTTTGGCTGGCAGACTGTGATGGCAAACCTTGCCTTAAGCTGACACGAGGATTAAGAAACGGTAAGTTATCACCAGAAATGCGTGAAATTGAGCTAGAAGCAGCAATTACAACCATTCCTTTGTCAGCCATAGGCCCTTTTCTTTCGAAACCAAGGGTTGTAGGTTCGGAAGTACTTGATACTGCCCCTTATGTTGTTGCGGGTTCGGAAGAGCGTTTAATTTCAGGTGCAGGAGATCAGGTTTATGCACGTGGAGTAGATGCGGCTAATGGCAAGCATTACAATATTTTTCGTGAAGGCTCTGTCTACCAAGATCCGAAAACATCAGAGATTTTAGGGTTTGAAGCTATTTACCTTGCAGATGCTTGGATTAAGAAAATGGGCGATCCTGCTACGGTAGCGTTACGCACAACATCACGAGAAGTGATGATTGGCGATCGCTTATTAGAAATAGATGACGCAAACTTTGATTTAAACTTTATTCCTCGCCAGCCAACCCATGAGGTTGACGGAGTGATTTTATCGGTGTTTGACGGTGTCTCACAGGTAGGTCAATATCAGGTTGTTGTATTAAATCAAGGGGCAAGAGAAGGTCTGGAAGTGGGTCACGTGGTTTCTATTTGGCAAACAGGTGACACGGTGAGAGATCTTGTGCTTTCAGGTGTGGAGGAAGAAGACTTTTTTAATCTCAAAAACAGAGATCATAAAAATGAAGTAGTTACCCTTCCAGATGAAAATGCCGGTGTAGCAATGGTATTTAAAACCTATGAAAAAGTAAGTTACGCTATCGTAATGAAAGCAACGCGAGCAATTCATGTTGGCGACAAAATAAGTGATATAGAATAATATTTCCTAAAGGATTAGGTATTTAGTCTGAAACGGTTTTCTGATAAACAGCGATCACTAGCCTGTTGCTTGGCCTTGTATCACACGCCAGGTGTGGGGCCGGCGACCTTTGCTCGGTTATTGACTCAATTTAGTGATCCAGAAACCATATTTGCAACACCCAATCAGGCTGAGAATATTTCATCTCGCACCCGAGCAGCGCTCGCTAAGCCGGATTGGGATCGCGTGGAAAAAGAATTAGCTTGGTTTGATGAGCCAAGTCGGCATATTGTTACATTGCATGACCCTCGCTACCCCGCCTTGCTTAAACAAATAGCCGATCCCCCTAGCCTATTATTTGTTCAGGGCGATGTATCGCTGCTATCTCAATGGCAAATTGCCGTGGTGGGTAGCCGAAACCCTTCTGCTTCAGGTCGTGATACGGCCTATGAATTTTCACGTTATATTGCACAAGGTGACATCGCCATTACTAGTGGTTTGGCAATGGGCATTGATGCGGCAGCACATCAGGGGGCTTTAGCCGCACAAGGTAAAACAATTGCAGTTATTGGTACGGGCTTGGACAATGTATATCCAGCAAAAAACCGTGCTTTAGCAAGTGATATTTTATTAAATGGTGCGATAGTTTCTGAATTTGCTTTAGGAACATTGCCTCGAGCTGAAAATTTTCCGCGCCGCAATAGAATCATTAGCGGCTTGTCGCTAGGAACAGTTGTGGTAGAGGCGGCTATGCGCAGTGGCTCATTGATTACTGCCCGTATGGCTTTAGAACAAGGTAGAGAGGTTTTTGCAATTCCAGGTTCAATTCATAATCCACTTGCTCGTGGCTGCCATCGGTTAATTCGTGAAGGCGCAAAATTAGTTGAAACAGCCCAAGATATATTAGAAGAGTTAGGCGCACTGGCTGGGGCACAACGCTTGGCCGAAGTAGAGCAATCGAAGCCAGAGGCAACACCCACTAATGATGATGCCGATTACCATCTGTTGTTTGAGCATCTAGGATATGACCCTATAGAGATAGATGAGATAATACAAAAAAGTGGATTGACGGCAGAGGCCGTTTCCTCCATGCTATTATTATTAGAATTACAGGGTCAGGTTGAATCGTTGCCTGGTGGACGTTATGTTCGCATCAGCTCGTGAGGAAATAAATGAAAGAAAATGTATTCGACGTATTATTGTATCTGTTTGAAAATTACATTGATAATGATGAAGCAGATAAACCAGATCAAGATACTTTAGAAACAGAATTAGAGCGCGTGGGTTTTCCAGAAAGTGAGATCCATAAAGCGTTTGAATGGCTAGAAAGTATGACGGTGGTAGGGCAAGAGTCTGAAGCCGTTTCTACGGAAGAGCCAGAGCTGACAATACGTCATTATACGCCGCAGGAACAAGAGCGATTAACGGTTGAATGCCGTGGATATATGCTATTTTTGGAACAGATTGGGGTATTAGATGGTAGTACCCGTGAAATAGTGATCGAACGATTATTCGCGCTGAATGCAGATGAAATCGACTTGGATCAAGTGAAATGGGTTGTGTTGATGGTATTATTTTTTCAACCCGATCGTGATGTGGCTTATGCATGGATGGAAGACTTAGTATTTGAAGATGTGGAAGCTGTTATTCACTAAAAAGACAGGATTACTATTAAGTAGATCTTGCCCCGCCCGCTAGATTCGGTAAGGAATATATGGAAAATAAATTAGTCATTGTAGAATCTCCTGCAAAGTCAAAAACAATCAAAAAATATCTTGGAAAAGGCACGGAAGTGCTGGCCTCCTACGGCCATGTTCGCGATTTACTGCCTAAAGAAGGAGCGGTTGATCCTAATAATGATTTTGCAATGAAATATCAAGTGATTGACCGTAACAGCAAACACGTTGATGCGATTGCAAAGGCAATGAAAAAAGCTGATGTTTTATATCTCGCAACGGATCCGGATCGCGAAGGAGAGGCGATTTCTTGGCACCTTTTTGAATTATTAAAAAAGCGTGGTGTACTTAAAAATAAAAAGGTACATCGTGTTGTCTTTCATGAAATCACGAAACAAGCGGTGAACGATGCCGTGGCGAACCCACGAGAATTATCAATGGATATGGTCAATGCACAACAGGCCCGTCGTGCATTGGATTATTTGGTTGGATTCACCCTGTCACCATTGCTTTGGAAAAAAGTGCGCCGTGGTTTATCTGCCGGGCGAGTGCAAAGTCCAGCACTGCGTATGATCGTTGAGCGAGAGCTTGAGATTGAAGCCTTTATTCCGCAAGAATATTGGACAATTGAAGCTGATGCTGCAATTAAGAAAGAGACATTTGAAGCTAAGTTAACGCACTTTAAAGGTGACAAGCTTTCACAGTTTACGGTTAATAATGACAAGCAGTCTTCAGAAGTTGTTGAAGCTTTAAATAAAGCAGCAGAAGGCAAGTTGCTGGTCACTAAGGTTGATAAAAAACAACGCAAGCGAAATCCTGCAGCACCTTTTACAACGTCGACATTACAACAAGAAGCCTCACGTAAATTAGGCTTTGGTGCTCAACGTACCATGAGCGTTGCTCAACAACTATATGAAGGTACAGATACGGGTGAAGGCGCGGTAGGTTTGATTACTTACATGCGTACTGACTCAGTAACGCTAGCAGGAGAAGCGGTTGAAGAGATCCGAGGCTATATAGCTGAAAAATATGGCGCGGGCTCAGTGCCATCCAAGCCGCAAGTGTATAAAACAAAATCGAAAAATGCTCAAGAAGCGCATGAGGCCGTTCGAACTACCTCAATTTTACGCACGCCTGAATCATTGAAATCCTATTTATCGGCTGATCAATTAAAGCTTTATACGCTTATTTGGCAGCGCACTATTGCCAGTCAAATGATCCATGCGACAATGAATACCGTAGCCGTAGATCTTGGCTGTGGCGCAGGTAATACTTTCCGAGCTAATGGCTCTACAGTGGTAAATCCTGGCTTTATGAGTGTTTATCTTGAAGGCAAAGATGATGCTACTAAATCAGATAAAGATGAGCGACTTCTGCCTGCAATGGAGGTGGGTGACATTGTTGATCTTAAAGCGATCCGCCCAGAACAACATTTTACTGAGCCTCCACCGCGCTTTAGTGAAGCGAGTTTGGTTCGTGCCTTAGAAGATCACGATATTGGTCGTCCATCAACCTATGCCAGCATTATTTCTACATTGCTACAGCGTGAATATGTCGAGTTAGAGAAAAAACGCTTTCATCCCACTGATGTTGGACGTGTGGTAGGAAAATTTTTAGCAAAGCATTTTGCTAAATATGTTGACTATGATTTTACAGCCAAACTTGAAGATGATCTTGATGATATTGCACGTGGTGAAAAAGAATGGGTACCATTATTACGTGAGTTTTGGGGACCCTTTAAAGAGCAAGTTGAAACCAAAGATAAAGAAGTACAACGCAGTGATGTCACACAAGAAGATATTGGTGAAGACTGTCCAAAATGTGGCAAACCATTATCAAGCCGTTTAGGGCGTAGTGGCCGCTTTATTGGTTGTACTGCTTATCCTGAATGTGATTACACCCGTAATGTTAATGGTGAAGAAACAACGGCTAGTGAGCCGGAAGTAGTTGCTGATCGTAAATGTCCAAAATGTGAATCAGATTTATGGGTGCGAACAGGTAAATACGGTAAATTTATTGGTTGTAGCAGCTATCCAAAATGTAAGCATATTGAATCATTAGAACAGCCGACCAATACCGGTGTTACTTGTCCACAGTGTAATAAAGGTGAGATTTTGGTGCGTAAATCGCGTCGAGGAAAAATCTTTTATTCTTGTTCTGACTACCCAGACTGTGATTACGCATTGTGGAATGAGCCAGTAAAAGAAGAATGCCCAGATTGTAAATGGCCCATTTTGACAATTAAAACGACAAAAAGCCGTGGTACAGAAAAAGTATGCCCACAAAAAGAGTGCGGCTTTACTGAAAAGGTGGAATCTTAAATTAAGGAACGGCAATAATGCGTAAGTTAATTGCTTTTATCTCGTTAGTATTTTTATCGTTTTCAGTGTCAGCTATTGAGTTAGGTGGTATTGATATGCCAGATACCATGCAAGCGGATGGTCAGGAACTGTTGCTGAATGGCGCAGGTATTCGAAGTAAATTTGTATTCGATCTTTATGTGGCTGGTTTATATCTAGGTGTTAAAGAAACAGATGCGGCAAAAATAATTGCATCTACGGAGCCAATGATATTACGGTTACATATCATTTCATCTAAAATCACTTCGAAGAAAATGACCAATGCAACGCGCAGCGGCTTTAAAAAAGCAACGGGCGGCAAGATCGAACCCATTTCATCTGAAATAGAACAGTTTCTAAAAGCCTTTAGCGACAAAATTGAAGTAGGTGATATCTTCGATATTGTTGCCAACGAGCAAGGTGTAGTGATTTCAAAAAATAGCGTGCAACAGCAAACAATTTCATCACAGCAATTTAAACAAGCATTGTTTGGGATCTGGCTTTCTGACAAGCCGGTAAAAGCGAAACTGAAAAAAGCCCTCTTAGGGAACTAAATAAAGCCTGTTATTTCTTTGCATTAAGAATAGCTTTAATAGATGTTTTGTCTTGCTTAAGTGAGGCCAACGCCTCTTTTTCTAGATCACCATTTTTATTTAATAGTGAATTTTTCAGATCCACACCAATATAAATTAAGTTCTCGTACGCTAAAAATAAGGGTTTAGTGTTGCTAGCGTTGATATATGCCTTATTTTGTTGGTAGACGGACTGATAGAATTTCTTTTCTTTTATGTATGCTGGTGTCCATGTATTATTTCTGAACTGGGTAAACCCGTAGCTATCATCTGATTGCTTGTGTGACTTATAAGCCGTTATCAGCTTGTCTACGGTGTTGTAATAATCTTTACTAAGAGAAAGAGAAAATGCATGGATATTACTGTCATTTAATTGGGGCATCTCAGCTTTTTCAGCGCTGGGCTTTTGACCGCAAGCAACGATAAAAAAACTTAAACAAAGCCATAAAAATATAGCTTTTAATGAATAATGAGACATACGATTCTCTCAAATGATGATTACACTATTAATAGCGGCCTATACCCAAATTACTTGAAGATGCAGATTTCTGTTTCGTCATTCTCACGAAAGTGGGAATCCATGGGCAGTGGAACAGGCCACTATCGTTGGATCCCCGTTTTCACGGGGATGACGGACTTTAGTAAAATATCTGTAACTTCATTTCACTTGGGTATAAATATTAGAATCTTTATTTAATTTGCCTGCTTATGAAGTATTTTATCCAACTGATTAGCAAAAGCTTGGCGGTCACTTTGATTTAGTGCCGGCGGGCCACCAGTATTAACACCACTGGAACGAAGAGAGTCCATAAAATCTCGCATTGTTAAGCGTGCTTTAATATTTTCAAAGGTATAGAGCTCACCTCTTGGGTTTAATGCTTGCCCCCCTTTTTCAATAACCTCTGCGGCAAGGGGAATATCAGCGGTCACAACTAGATCGCCAGCATTTAGTCTAGTGACAATTTCATCGTCTGCGACATCAAAGCCATGGGTAACCTGCATAAAGCTTATATAAGGTGACGGAGGCACGCGTAAAGCATGATTTGCAACCAGTGTAGTACTGATCTTGGTTCTTATTGCCGCTCGAAACAGAATCTCTTTAATTACCGTCGGACAGGCATCGGCATCAACCCATATTTTCATATTAATTTCTACTAGTTTGGTTTCGTCTACAAACGGTTTTTTACAGAAGCTGTATGGTAACAGATGTTGTTTGTCTTCTGTTTTCGTTGCACGGGTTAAACCTTATTACCTTGAGCTAGCTGTGGGGTTTCATCGGGGTGTGAATAACCCTTAAAGCTTAAAGGGGTAACGCGAGAAACGTTCCTCCATTTTGTTTTGTCAGCTCACGCATCAATATGCCAAACCGGTCTGTTGTTCCAACAGAAATAAAACCTACGCCATGAATTTTAGCCAAGCGCTTCCCCGATCTTGCGAAGTTATTTTGACGTGTGATTTTATCGATAACGGGATCATAAGATGAGCCGGTATAATCATCGCCAAACACATAAATTGATGTTGAAATATTAGGTTTTGCATATTTTTTTAATGCCGTTTCGAGGCCTTCGACAGGACTACTATTGGATACGGCCGCCCAGCTACCAAATATTTTAATGACACTCGCTCTTCTTCCAGATGTGTCAGGTATCCATTTTCCATCGTAGCCTGAGATGATCGGGATGCCCATGTCATTCAATATCTGAAAGCCCTTTACCTTGGGATGAATATTTAAAACGTTTATAATTTCAGTAGATACTCGCCCCCATATCCGCTGCATACTGCCCGATGTATCAACGATAAAAATAACGTAATCACTATCAACAGGAATGCCCCCGACCTCTTTGTCACGAGTTGGTTTGGTTATATTAGGTGTTGAAATAGACGCTTGTTTTAATGTTGATTGGACTAATGTTAGACCTTCCACATCATCAACAAGTGATGTTTTTTTATCTTTTTGTAGCTGGATGTTATTTTCAAGCTGGGTTGAAGTGATTTCTAATTGTCTTTTTGCATTGGATAATTTATCAGCCAGCAATGATTGAGTTTTGATAGTTTTCTTAATATCAGAAATAGAATTTTCAAGTGAAATAACTGTTTTCAATAAACCTTCGACCTCTCCTTTTCCTATGACAGAGACATCATCATGTGGTTTAGAAATCAACACTAGCATGATTACAGCGCCAAAACCGCAGGAGATAACATCCAGAAAGGATAAGTTAAAAATGTCGAACTCTTTTTTACGCAGCTTCATGGCCAATTACTCGCCGGGCTAATGATTAAACCTCCTGTTGTTGCCGTCCATCGCCAATATTGATTTATTGCATCAGGATCACCTTCAAGCGGCAATAATACGACGTCTACTTGAACGCCTGATTTTGCACTCTCGGCAATGGTTTGTTGAAACAGCTTGACTCTACACTCACCAGAGATCGTGCTTGAACGGCCTAATAATGAGCTACAACTTGCAAATGGGTTTAGACTTTTGTAAGAGGATTCGCCTTTAGTTGGCAATCCATCAGTGATAATGTATAAATTTGAAGGAGCGTATTTATTGACGAGCTGAAGACCGCGTTGTAGGTTGGTGGCTCCTTCAGGAATTAATGCATTCAAATCAGATAAGATGCTAGGCAAGCCTGTTGGAGCGCTGGCTTTTATCCAACCCTGATTACCTAATAATTTTGCATTTTCATTAAATGCCACCACAATAATATCGCTGTTTTGTGGCAATCGTGCTAACAACCATTTAGTTACCTTTTTTGTCCGCAACCATTTTTTTGCTTGTTGCTTCTCTAGGTTAGAGCTACTTTTTGTTTTAATAATATCGATTAGCTTTTCATTGGTCATGGATGCGCTACTATCTACTAGAATAGCAATTTTTGGTCCTTCAACTTTCAGCCCCAGCAGATAGTTTTCTTCATTTACTTGTGGGGTTTCAATTAAATCAGCCTTTTTTACAACCTTTATTTCTTTAATATTTGATTTTAGTGCCTCTATTTCCTTTGCGGCATTTTCAACATCACTGGTTGCCTTAGCTAAAATAGATCTTTTTTCCGCAAGCTTTCTTTTGGCTTTGGCATCTTGTACCGTATTTTCAGACAGCTGTACTTCAATACTTTTTAATGTTTGAAGGCTGCTTTCCTTTTGTTGTTCCAGCTGCCGAATGTCATTTTTGAGATTATCGAGTTCAATGGAAGAGTCGTCTACATTATGCTTAACGAGCATAAATACGAGGATGATTGCACCGAGCCCGCACGACATGATGTCGAGAAAAGCAAGGTTAAAGCCTTCTGATTTTTTACGCTTAATCAAACTGGAAGGCTTATTTTATTCGGCTGAGTAAATACTTTTCGCAATAAGCTTGAGTATCGAGGATCTGACTATCTTGTAGACGTTGTAATTGGTGAAAAAGGAACATCAAAAAAATACTAATAAGTAAGGCGACCAGTGTGGAGTTGAATGCAATGCCAAGGCTATCTGTCATGCCCGCAATATCGCCCGCCAAAGCCTGATCGGCCTGAGATAATGCTTGACCTATACCACGAACAGTTCCGATAAAACCAATAGATGGAATCGCCCATATCAGATAGCGAATCATGGTGTTCTCAGAGTCTTGTCTTACAGCAAGTGAATCTAAGTTACTATCGATAGCATCAGATAAATTTTGTACATTTTTTGTTGCTCCATATCGCCACAGTGATGATCGCAGTGTCTGAACTAGTGGTGATGATAAACAATCCTTTGGTATTTGCTTGTCGAGCCTTTCGATAATATTATTTACATTAAAGCTATTGTCATCACTGTCAGCATCTTCAATCAAGTCAACGGAAAACAAGTATTTTGTCTTTAATATTTCGCGATAATTAGTTGCGATTAAAAAGCAGCCCCAGAGCATTAAAATAAAGCAAATTTCTTGTTCATAATCTTTTAATATAACGACCACGTCTCTAGGGGACGACAGCCCTTGTGATTGAGCCAGCGCAATCAACTCATTGGCTTCGGGACGAACATAACCTATATAAATCAGATGCACGAAAATGATGGAGATAATGAGTGCGATAAAACTTTTAATCATGTTGGTAAACCTTATATGTCGACCGGGAAAGAAACAGGTGAATTAAGACTGATTGTGGCTTTAGCTGCATACACTTTGTGAACTAATACCGATGTCAGCAAAACCAACAAAATAGAGAGTGCGGTAATTATTTTCTTCTTAAAGCCCATATTTATACCCGTAATCATTCAATCGGTAGAATTCAGCAAGAGAAGAAGCCATACTATTCAAGGCATAAAGTCGTCGAATTAGTTATTCTAATTTAAGACTTTATAACGACGAAGAGTGTGGCTTATTCTCTTGCCCTCTGGGAGGTTAGCACAAGTGCCAGCGCTTCGTTGTAATGTTTGACAAGGACTAGTCATTGCCTTCACATTGCGCCTCGCTCTGACACTTGTGCTAAACTCTGAAACCTGCCGATTGAATGATTACGGGTATAATTCCCTCCATAAACATATCGACCAATTCTAAAACCAAGATCGTCACGTGGATTAGATAAACCTTCTCTGAAAGAGGGCCTGAGTTCAGTGGCGGAGCCAGAGCGCCAGTTTGCCCCTTTAACTACATGTGAATTACCCACTGTCAAATCAAAAGGGTCTTGCAACACTTTACCTGATTTGGCGAGTACTATCGAGTAGCTATCGTGGGTCCATTCACTCACATTGCCACCTTGATCATAAAGTCCCGATTTTTCTTGTGAAAAACTTCCAACAGGTGCAATTTCGGAAAAACCGTCATTATATTTTGACACAAACACCTTTACTTTTCCGTTAGCTGACTCATCAGCGATATTAACAGCATTTTTGGGTATAACACGTTCATTGCCCCAGACAAATAAGGTTTGAGTAGCTTTTCCTGATTTTCTGGCCAACCATTCCCATTCAGCTTCAGTTAATAAGCGGTAGCCGTTGGCATTGGTATTGATCCCCTCGAGATGATTATTGTTAATGCGGTAAACGAGTGACAAGCCTTCTTGCTGGCTGAGCCAGTTACAAAATTTTGCGGCATCAATCCATGATATCGAGGTGACGGGGTTTTTAGGCGGCCCCTGTGTATTGTGGTTATATTGGCGGTACTCTTCATTGGTAACCTCATAAATGCCGGCATAAAAGGCTTTGGTTAGTCTGGTTTTTTTAATAATTTCATTTGCCCGCTGGCCAAGTTCACTGCGTTTTGCCCCCATTGTGAATGTATCATTGGGTCTAAATAACTTTAATTTTCCACCTGCTTTATGCGTATATCTATTAGGCGCCTCTTTAAGCTGAGCTATTTTCTCATTGACTAATATCACATTGATTTTTTTGGCATTGGCGGCGCTTGGCATCACAACTTTAGTAATACTACGAAAGCCTTTTTTCTTCAATGTGATTTTTTGTTTAACAGCATTTAGAGAGAGCTGTAACGGGGTTGTGCCCACCAGTTTGCCATTCAGCACAACCTCTGCTGCTGGCGATGATTCAATTTCAACCATTCCCATTTCTTTTTTCAAGGAAAAGCTTAATTGCAATACATCAGCAGCAGCAATATTGAATGTTTTACTTTCTGAGAAGTAACCTGCTTTGGAATACGTAATTCTGTGCTTAATACCGGCTGCAACGGCAAGTTTATGAGCGTTATTAACAGCAATATTGTCTAAGGTTAGCTTGCCGCCGCTAGGCTTTAAAGACACAATGACCGATGCCTTCTTTAATTCCAGCCTGTAATCTCGATTAACATTGGGTTCTGAACGGCTTACTTCAATAGTGTCATTGATAGGCTCATAGCCATTAAGCGTGATGGCGACATTATGAACCCCACCATGTAATGATAAGCTCAGCGGTGACAAGCCCTTATCCACAGTGTTAATTGAAACATGAGCTTTAGGTGTCGTTTTTATGGCCAAACTACCATCAATAGGCCGGAGCGGAATAACATCCTCAAATACCTCATTTCGAGACAATGACATAGCTGTGGAAGCATCATGATAATGGGGATGAGTAATCGTGAGCTGGTAATTCCCTGCGGGCAATTCATGTTCAAATTTTTCTGAAATAGCAAGTACTTCCCCATTAATAAGCCAACTGATCTTGTCATTATCAATATTTGTGCGGAGTTTTATTTTGGCTGGCAGAGGCACTAAGGTGACAGAGATGACTTTGCCAAAATCGTTACTATTTAATGTTTGCGTTATCGGTCGAAAGCCTTCAGCTGATACCGTGATAGCGGGACGTTTTGAAATTGAGTAAAGTGTTTCACCAACAATGACGGCAACACCCTTATGTAAGCGAACAGAAGAGGAGACTGCAGCATCATCAGGATGTATTTCTATTCGGGTGCCACGCGATGCGAGAATAACAGCTAAAACAATAAAAGCACCGATAAAAAACAATGCAAGCATGGCAATATAAAGCAGATGCTGTTTCTTTTTTGCTGCGAGGAGCTGTTGATTAAATGGGTTCGTCACAGTAGATGCTTAAGCTAAAAGTTGGTTTATCATAAGGAATGAGCACATTAATTAATTTAGATTTATAGCCTTTTCGTTTGCCCTCAAAGGTATAGTTCCCGGGTGTTAATTGAATTGTTTTTAACGATGTTTGACCTACAACACCAACGCCGCGCACTAAAATATTGGTCTGATTATCAGAAATAATCTCCACCGCAATTTTTGTATTCATACGCTCTATAAGCTGAGAGAGCTGCTTTGTTTTTTCATCAAGTGATGGACTAACACTGCCTAATGTAGAGGCAGTATTTATTTTTGCCTGCATCCTTGATGCGAGTTGTTTATTTGATAAACGATAAGGTTTTTTAATTTGTTGCTCAAACTCATTGTTCAAAGCGATAATTGTGGTGGCTTTAGCTAATGATGCTTGCATGGCTTTATTGTCAACCTGCTCTTTTAATGCTAACTGTAGTTGCTGCTTGGCGGTTATCCAATCATCAGCAGCCATCGCAATTTGTGCCTTTTGTTGATGCGTTGCAAGACGTTGCTTTTTCTCAAGTTGTTGCAATGCCAGTTCAACATCCTTAATTTCTTGACGATTAGGAAATATCTTTTTTGCGGCACTAATTTTTTGCTTAGCCTTTCCGGCGTTACTTTGTTCTATAGCTTGAAACGATTGAGCAATATATGACTTGAAATTTTTATTATTAATACGGCTTATCAATATTTGCTTCCGTTTAACGGCAGATTCTCGTTCTGGGGCGAGCTTAAGGAGCTCTTTGATAAGTGCTAATTCTTTATTGGGTTTATTTTCAACCCTAGCGGTATTTATTTGTTCAAGGAGGGCTAAAATTTCAGGTAGTTGTTCTATTTTATTTGATAAGGTTTCGGCCTCAATAGAGGTGTTGTCGAGCATCAATGCTGTTGCGATTTGAAAACGTGCATCGTTATACTGATCTGCATCATAGGCATTTTGTGCTTTAGATAATGCCTGTTCAAATTCTTGCTGACTATCTGTAATCATTGTTTGGGCTAGATGCGTTAGCTCTTCCATCGAGCTTATTGCCCCAGCATAATCGGTAGCACTAAATTTTGAGAGTGACGCATCTTCTAAACTAGCGAGACGCTGAGTTCGCGCCTCATCCCACTTCGTTAAGCCAATTTTATTAAGTTCAGGTTTAAGCGTGTTTTCATAGTTACTCAATGCACGGATGTAGGTTTGGCGCAGTTGTTCATCAGGGATTGCAGGTGCTGGATTAATAGAGGTACTTTTTTGTGCTATTTCAGTATCACTATTAGAGGCGATAAGTTCTGCTTCATCATCTTTCAATGGGGCAAAAGAAACATACAAAACAATCAAAGCACAGAGTAGCGAGATGCCAATAAAGCCAAGAACAACTTTTATAAGCTGCTTATGCTTTTTTACTTTGGCCGCTGTAATTTGTTCTTCAAGTCCCACAGTGCGTTATAGCTCCGTATTAGGCGTGGATTCCTGCTCATAAATGCGCTGTAAAAATGCTCGCCACTGTTTAAATTGGTTTTGAATGTTACCCGTTAACTCAACCGTTTCAGCTTCAAAGGAAATAACTTGAGGTTGCATATCAAGGTTGATGGATTCACCAAGTTCATTAATAGCTTCTTTATGAAATTTAGCTTCTTTCCTAGATTTAAAGCCATCGGCAATCAACAGCGCGCCACCTATGCCTCCTACAACAGCAGCAGTTTCAACAGCAACACTTGAATCATTGTCACTTCCAGCCGCTATCGCCAGTGCAATAAGTGCTATTCCTCCTAATGTTTTTAGGATGCCTTCAGTCTGGGCTTCTTTACGCAATTTTTTTTCAGTAAAACTAGCTTCTTGCCATGCCAAGTAACTGTTATCCATATTTTGAGAAAAGGAAACGTAATTTTGTTGTAAATTATCTACAAATAATTGTTCGCGGACACGAATTGCCTTTACACGTTGAAATAGAGGGTCGTCATCGCTTGGCTTGCTGATGAGTTTGATGTGGTTCCTTTCGGTGTTCATATATTCCATAAAAGCGGCATCATTAAAGCTTGCACCAAACTGTAGATCGGCAATATATTTCAAATCATCTAATTCTGAAGTACTACGTTTTTTTAAAGCCTCAATAATCTTATTAGCGGCTTCTTCAAAAATCGGATCATAAGGATCCTTTCCTTGGTTTCTACTATTTCTATAAAAGGCTTCTGTTACCTCATGGCTAAGCGTGCTGTTGACCCATTCTTTACCACTGATATCAACAACATTTAGCTTCAATTTAACATCTTGACCATCTGATTCTATAATTTTACCGAGCACATATAAATCGCCCGATGCCGTTTCATCTGGGGTGACACGTACAGCACCAAACTCATTACTATTATCAAGTGCTTGCTTTAGTTTAAAGGCAAACCGATTGGCTTCGGCACGACGTAATTCAGGCCATATTCCTTCTTTTTCGTAATTTTCTTCACTTTCAGATAAACCAGGATCAAAGACCGGAATAATGACATCAAGCTTAGGTGCTGCAGAGGCGGTTTCGACTTCGGCAGCTTTCTCTTGGTAGGAGGATGACGATCTCGGCCCTACCTTACTTGTACCCCCAGTTGTTGCACAGCCTACAAGGAAATGTGAAAAGATAAGTGTGTAAGCAATAATCTTTTTTGCCGTATAGTATTTATTATTCATCAACAGGCAGTCCTTTGTATTTACGATACTCGTTCCAAAGTTTTTCTTTTTTAATAGGATCTTGCTCAATTTCAGCCGCAAGGCGGATTTGAGCTGCGATGACATCATCGTTATCAGCGGCAGGAATATCTTCAGGTACACTGCCATTCACAACGCCGCCGCCATTAACTGTAACAGATGTGTTATCAGCATTCTCAGGTATTTCTGAATTTTCAGAAACGTCCGGTGGAGGCGATATTGACGCGGCCTCTTCGGTGCCCGTCATATCTGAGCTTGCGGTAGAACTCAAGCTAGCGTCGCTTTCAGAGCCGGATGATTCGGTTGCCCCGCCATCACCTCCGCTTGATGCTGCAGCCGAGGCACTAGATTGATTCGATAAATTGCACAATTCAAAACGATTTACAGACTCAAAAAAAGCGTTGTCCATAGCTTCAAGCCGCTCACTATGAGTCCATTCTGGGTTATCAGTGTAATTAATGCCAACAGTAGAACAATCAATACTTGCTCCTAATGCTTCTTCAGCCGAAGTTTGGGAAATAACTCCAATGAGCATAATAAGCAGGAAAATATTTTTATTAAAGAGGTGAGTGTATTTGATATTGTTTATCCTATCCGTTTTCAAATGTAAGTTTTGAGTAATGATATATGATGGCTTTAGTCTTTCATACTTTTTAATACTAATCATAGCTTTAGGACAGGATTAACACGGTAAGGTTCCATGCTATACCCGTGCCACCTGGCAATGCAGAATTCAGAACTAAGGCTAGAAACCTAGTTCTACGTTACAATGCTTGACAAGGACTAGTCATTGCCTTCACATTGCGCCTTGCCCTAGCTTCCTATCTTAGCCCTGAAACCCGCATTGCCAAGTAACACGGGCATAGACCGTGATGCTTAGGGCAATATTATTGTTTTTCTACGTAACTTAATTAATCCGGTAGTAAATAGTAACAATGCTAACCAAATTAGAGCAAAAGTAATTAACCTTTCAGGTGGGTATGATTCTTTGAGCACAAACACCCCAATTAAGAACTGCATGGTAGGGTTAATATACATGATGAATCCCACCACAGATAGATCAATGCGGCGTGTTGCCATAGCAAAGAGCACTAAAGGTAGGGCAGAAAGAAACCCCACCCCAACCAATAAAAGAGTCATTGCCTGATCGGATCCAAAGATAAGTGATTTTGTAGGCTCTACAGCTTGCCAGCCAATCCATATCAGCGCAAAAGGTAGGAGCCACACCGTTTCAATCGTCATGCCGTTAATGCCGTCGATGATGCAATGTTTACGAACAACACCATACAAAGCAAAGGCAAAGGCCAAAATAATACTCACCCAGGGTAATTGGCCGATGCTAATAAACTCCCAGAGAATAGCCGTTGCGGCAATTATGCCCGCCCAAACTTGGAGTGGATGCAGGCTTTCTTTAAAAAAGAGTCTTGCTAGAATTAAACTCACAACAGGCGATATAAAATAACCAAGACTGGTTTCAATAACGCGGTGTTGCCCTACTGCCCAAATGTAAACTAACCAATTTATACTGATTAAGAATGCAGACAATCCTAACCAGCCGATAAGTTTTGTATCTTTCAAGGCGGTGAGCAACTTATTGCGATAACCAAATAAAAAGCCGATGGATAATGTGGCCACTAAAGACCAAATAATACGTTGAGCTAATACTTCAACAGGCGATACTGAATTCAGATAACTGAAATAAAGAGGGAAAAACCCCCAAATAGTGTAAGCGGCAATAGCGAGGATTAGTCCTTTTGATTGTGGGTGCATGGGCTTCAATTCAAGTTAATGGGTTCCCAGTATAATTTGAAATGGGAACTTAAGGTGGTGTTCAATAAAACATAGGGATAATATAGAAAGCAATAAAGTTGATAGTTTTCGCTTAAAAGGGAGGGAGTTATTATGGGTAAAGTCATAAAAATAGTTATAGGTTTATTTGTTGTTGCCGTGATCACATTGATTGTTGTGTTGAGTACTTTAGATCTAAATCAATACAAAACCGAACTAACCGATGCTGTTGAACAAGCCACAGGAAGAGAATTGCAAATCGGTAGTGATTTACAGCTTGGACTATCATTAATCCCCACCCTAGTGGTTGAAGACGTTACATTTAGCAATGCTGGCTGGGGATCTAAACCGGAGATGGTGATCTTAAATAGATTTGAAATTGAAGTTGCTTTGTTACCTTTATTGAGCGGTAACATCCAAGTCAATCGCCTGATACTGTTAGAGCCGGACATTTTACTTGAAACAAATAAAAAAGGTCTGGCTAACTGGATCTTTGCAAGTAAAGAAACTGAAAAAGATACATCGAAAACGTCTAAATCAGAAGCATCATTACCAGCTATTATTATCAATAAAATGTTCATTAAGAATGCAAATATTCATTATAAAAATGGTGTTTCAGGGCAAGAGACGAAGCTTTCAATCGAAACTATTGAGTTAAAATCAATGGGCGAGAGTGAACCGCTTTCTTTAATGATGAAAGCGGCTTATAACGAGATTCCCGTTGAAATTAAAGGCACGATTGGCAATATCAAAAAATTAATTAAAAATGACAATTATCCACTTGATCTTAAAATTAGGGTGAGTGATGCAAATATCGGGCTGAAAGGAAGTGTCGCCCAACCAATGCAGGGTAAAGGATTAGATTTAGATCTTGCATTCAATACTGACTCATTATCAAAGCTATCCAAGTTAGCAGGAAGCGATCTTCCTCCGCTAGGTCCGGTGAGCCTGACTGGAAAAGTGACAGAAAGCAAAGGGACGTATTCAATAACAGCACTGAAATTATTATTAGGAAAAACAGACCTTTCAGGTGATGTAACGGTAAATATTTCTGGCAAACGGCCAGCTATTACAGCTAATTTGAACTCATCGATGATTAATCTGGTTGATTTCGCAGGCGAAGATAAAGCAAAGGCAAAAGGAAGAAAAGACAGCTTATTCTCTTCGAAGCCATTACCTTTGTCAGGGTTAAAATCTATAAATGCTAATGTGACGATCAATGCTAAAAAAATTAAAACAAGCAGTCTGGTTTTAGAAAAAACAAAAATTGTGGCAACACTAAAAGACGGAAATTTATTGCTTAAACCACTGAGCACACTAGTCTCTGGAGGCAGTTTGAATGGAAGTATTAATCTCAACGCTGGTGGGAAAATAGCATCACTTATTACAAATCTTACCCTCAAAGGCTTGGAACCATCACAGTTTGAAAATCTTAACAACAAAATATCGGGTATAAAAACGGATGTCAGCATTAACGTAAAAGGCAACGGCAATAGTGTCAGTCAGATAATGGCTGGCTTGAATGGTAAATTATTGATTAAGTCTGGTGGTGGTGCGATTAAAGGCTCGGCAATTAGCATAGCAAATACCAGTATTTTAACGATGTTGAATCCGCTAGCAAAAAGCGATACTGAAACGCAATTAGAATGTCTGGCAATAAAGTTTGATATTAAAGGCGGTATCGCCACTACAGACAAAGGAATCGCTGCTGTTACTCGCGAAATGAGTGTCATTGGCAGCGGTACTATTGATCTTAGAACTGAAAAAATAAACATCCGCATTAAACCACATGCACGAGAAGGCTTGGGGCTCAATGCAGGTCAATTAGCAGGCATGCTGAAATTAGAAGGGACACTAACGGCGCCTAGTCCTACCATTGATGCTAGATCAACATTGGTATCTGTAGGTGCTGCTGTGGCAACAGGTGGTTTATCATTCTTAGCTAAAGGTTTGCTCGATAGTGCAACCGCGGACGCAAATCCTTGCATATCAGCATTAGGTCAAAAATCAATGACAACAAGCAAAAAAGAAGAAATGCCCTCTGCAACTACTAAAATAGTTGATACGGTAGAAGAGACCGGCAGTGCCGTGGCAGATAAAATAAAGGGTTTGTTTAGATAATCGTTATTTCGTCGACACCATTTTAATGCTAAGGCCTTTAAAGGTTTTAGAAAATGATTCATAGAAACCAAAAATGGAGGCTGCGGTCGGAATCGAACCGGCGTTTACGGAGTTGCAGTCCGCTGCATAACCACTCTGCCACGCAGCCTCTGTGTGGTCTTTTTGATATAAAAGACTCAACACTGAAGTGCTGAGGCTCTATATTATGGTGCCTAGAGTCGGAATCCCGACACGGCCGTGAAGCCGAGGGATTTTAAGCACAGATAATGGTGCGTAATGATACCAGTAAGCTGGAGAATTGCAACCGAATAATTTTTGAATTAGCTTGAACTGTTACAAGCGAGACTACATAGAAACTTTGTCGCGGGATTGATCTTTAATTTGAATTAGAAGAGCTACTTAATCAGTGATGAAAAAGATGAGGATATACCGGTCGAACGCAGCAAAATGATTGCCGAAGACGGGGTGAACAGTGAGCTTGCTCTTACCCGGGCTCTAGGCCGCCACCGTATATTACGAGATAAAAATATCATAAACAAAGTAATCACCTTTCTTTCTGAGCCCTATATGCGCTGCGGCTTTAAAACGCTTATATTTATATAAACTTTATTAGATGGTAGAGTACGGAAAAGGCTTTTTAAAGAGGCGATACATATGAAAACTGATAAATCATTTATTACACGTCTAAAAGAGGCATATGAAAAGGGTAAAAAGCCTATTGCATATATTATTATTGTTGCAATATTTGGTTTAGAAATTCTTGCTAATTTGTCGATATTCCCAAGTGAAGTCACACAGAAAATCGAGATGACGTTATTAGTAACTGTCGTAATGATTCTTCTGGAGATTCTTTTTCAGGTCTATGAAAAAGTCGTTGCTGACAGAGGCAGGCTTAAAGTTATTAAGCCTAACGCGTTATATGATGAGCTGCTTAATTTAGTCCAAACAAGTAAGCGTGTTGATATCAAGTATATTGGTGTCGCTGGGCGGTTTGGCTGGTATTCAGTTCTATCGAGGTTATTAGACAAAAGTAACAATGATTCGCTTCATGACGCCGCTAAATTTAATGTCGAAATTGGATTGATTTCACCTGAATTTTATGAAAACAACAAAGACTATCTTGATAAGTTTGATGCTTTATTTCCGGTTACCCAAGACATAGTTAGAGCCCAGGAAAACTTACAGAAATTGTACTCAGATGATGACAGTAAGAAGCTTACGTTATATTCCTATGACTACCTACCAAATTTTGTCGGTTTTTTAATAAATGATAATTATCTATTCTTAAATGCTTGTTATTGGGAAGAGGCAGAAAATGCAGAACTAACATTTCGTGCCGGAGGCACAGAATACTTAGTTTATGATAAAAATGATGAGTTTGGCGGCTCACATTATATTGATCGTTTTAATGGATGGTTTAACTACATTAAACGTTAGGTCAGAAAGTGATTTAAAAATGGGGCTGCGGTCGGAATCCAACCGGTGTTTACGGAATTGCAGTCCGTTGCATAACCACTCTGCCACGCGGTCTTTTGATATGAAAACCGCACAGTCCGAGGCCTAAATATAGGGTACTGAGAGCCAATATTAATCGGCACAGCGTGTAAAACTGTAGGGTTTTATGTACGCATAATTTCGGAAGTGATTGTATAGGGATAGTGCAAAAATGTAATGGCATTTTTTTGCTCATACCTTAAAGCTTAAAAGGAGACTCTGCTTGCATGAAGAGATGGAGATATTTCTCATTTAATAATAGCGGTATATTTAGAGCTTATAGGTCAGGACTTTATAAAATATTCAGACATACCTTTAATCTGCGTTAGAAAGAGTAAGTGTAAATTGAGGGTGTCTGTGATAACGTAAAACAAGGCTTTTGATAGAGAAAACAATCATGACAGCAAGCAGCACTTTTCAAGATGCATTAGTTCGGGTTAGAGCATTGGCCGAGCTGGCGAATATTGATCTAGAAATTATTGAAGGCTTATTACATCCAAAAGAACTTATAATGGTTAGCCTCCCTGTTCGAATGGATGATGGGTCACAAAAGTATTTTTCGGGTTACCGCTGTCGTTATAATAGTATTCTTGGTCCAACCAAAGGCGGGGTACGCTTTCATCCCAATGTAAATGAAGATGAAGTCAAAGCGCTGGCCTTGTGGATGACTATCAAATGCGCAGTTATTGGCTTGCCTTTTGGTGGTGCAAAAGGTGGAATAACCGTAAATCCTAAAGAATTATCACCGATGGAGCTAGAGCGGTTATCGCGTGTTTATATTCGCGTTCTAGCAGATTTTATTGGCCCTCATCGTGATATTCCCGCGCCTGATGTCTACACCAACTCTCGAATTATGGGCTGGATGATGGCGGAATATGACTCGATAAAACGAACACATGCACCGGATGTAATTACCGGAAAACCCATTGAGCTGGGCGGCAGTTTAGGTCGAGATGATGCAACGGGCCGAGGTGCGTATTTATGTGCATTAGAATTAATTCGTAAAATGGAACGGGCCTTAACGGACATATCCGTAGCTGTGCAAGGCTTTGGTAATGGTGGCTATCACGTTGCTAGGTTGTTGCAACAAGCAGGCTGTAAAATTGTCGCGATTAGCGACTCTCAAGGCGGTATTTATGCTAAAAAAGGCTTTGATGTAGAGAGCCTATGGCAAGAGAAACAACGTTCCAAACATATAAAGGGTGTGTACTGCAATGGATCAATATGTGAAATGGTTGAGCATGAAAGCATAAGTAACGATGAACTATTAAGCTTAGAGGTCGACATTCTTATCCCCGCAGCTCTTGAAGGCGTTATCACAAAAGATAATGCCCACGGCATTCAAGCAAAAGCGATTATTGAGATCGCAAATGGACCCATTTTATCTGAAGCCGATAATATTCTTCACAGCAAAGGCATTAAAGTAGTGCCGGATGTGCTGGCAAACGCGGGTGGTGTGACCGTGAGTTATTTTGAATGGGTGCAAAACCGTAGCGGGCAAACATGGACACTTGAGGATGTACAACAAAAATTAAAAGAAAAAATGACAGCTGCTTTTGAAGCCGTGTGGGACTTGGCTGAAAATGAGAAGCGAACACTTAGAGAAGCCGCCTATATTAAAGCCTTGCGTAAAATAAGTGCCGCAGTAGAGGCGCATGGCACTCACAATTATTTTAACGGTTAATAACGGAAACGATAATAAACAGTTCAATAAAAAACCGCGGAGGCTTTCATAATCGGTGTTTAGTGTCCGAATAGAACTGGGCACAGTCGCGAAACTTCTTATTTGCAGCTAATGGTTAAATTCTCGATGTTAATGGTCATAGGATATTCACCATAATGAGGCACAAGCGTAGATGTTTTCTTAGAATGCTCAATAATATCGTAGCCAGTGGGACATAGTTTAGCAGATCTCTGATGACACTTGTCTATGCCTGAACTGCAATTTATAGTGTAGCTTTGTTTGCCATCGGGCTGAGCAGTTATAACCGGCTCAATGGCACAACCACACATAACAACAGCAAAACTAAGAGTTGTAACTTTAGTTTTCATATATTTTTCTCCGAAAAAGATCTCATGGAGTAATCTACTACATACACAACCCCGCTTTCAAGAATCGAATCGGCACAGCCGTGAAGTCGAGGGATTTTAAACTGTATTATAGAACATCTGTTGGTTCAACTTTGATTTCAACAAGATCTCGATATGCGTGCCAAGTAGCATGTCCCAGCAAGGGAAAAATGACAATCATTCCCAAGAGATAACTGATAAAACCAATAGCCGTTAATACAAAAATTAAGCTTGCCCAAATTATCATGGCAAAAAAGTTTTGCGCCACCACTTGCACACTGAGCAACATGGCATCTAGCGCTGTGACATCACTATCTATAATTGCGGGGATGGAAACAACCGACAAAGCGAAAACAATACACGCTAAAATACCACCGACAACAAGATATAAAAGCACTTGTTGAAGACTTACTATTTCTAGAAAACTGCTCCATACGGAGGCATTGATACTTGGGGAAGCATCTCCAAATACGGCAAACAAAGCTAAACTAGATAAGATAAACCAGAGAATGCTAATTATTAGTAAAGTCGCGGAAAAATGCTTGATAGGAGTTATTTTAGAGGCCAAAACGTTTAATGAATCATCAAAACCTACGGATTGTCCGTGCTCATGCTGACGAGATAGTTCACATAGTCCTGTCGACATAAATGGCCCTGCCAGTAAAAAACCTGAAATTGCTGCTGCAATCAAATAAATGTGAGTACTAGCAAAAAGTAGTATTACTACTCCCATCATCGTGACCATCAAGCCATATGCAATGCTCACCCAAGGTCGTTGCCATAAATCTTGCCAGCCCCGAGCAAGCCATAAAAAAGGTTGTGCTAATCCAACCTTATGTATTTCAAACTGATGTTGAATCGTACTATTTGTATAGTTTTGTATGCTCATCTTGTGCTCCTAAAAAAGCCAGTCACAAACTATAGACGATGCAAACCTTGTTAAATTACATTTAAACCTATGAAAAATTAGGAGGGTAATATTTTGTTAGACATTTAAGGGGCTCAATAAAAAAGCCCCAGCAGAATAAACTACTGAGGCTTTCATATTTGTTGATACCTAGGGCCGGAATCGAACCGGCACGGACGTGAAGTCGAGAGATTTTAAGTCTTAAACATAAAAGATGAATTGCAATATAATCAATCATTTACAATGCTCGACAAACTTAAAAACTGCCTAAAACAGCCCTAAAATAAGTGTGCACGGTACATACTTGGAACAGCACATATTGCAGTTTGGTTAATAGTTTATCCGTAATATAGATTGAGATAGAGCGTTGTTAATATATCACTTATAGTGTATTATTTGTGCATATATCACTTTTAAGGTGTGCTTATGTCTATTGTAGAAAAACAAAATGCAATGCGAGAAGTTGTTTTGGCTAATGCTGTTGTTCATGCCAGCGAGCAACTTGGTTTAAAACAAGCTGAAGTAGCCCAAGCGATTGGTATGCACCGGACTGCGTTTAGTCGGCTAAAAAGTAAGCCTTTTCTCGATCCTCAATCAAAAGAAGGTCAACTTGCTTTGATCATTATACGGATTGCGAGGGCGTTATTTGCGTTAACGGGTGGTGATGAGGCATGGATCAAGCGGTTTATGCGTAGCCAAAATAAAATGACAGGTGGTATTCCTGTTCAGCAAATAGCCAGTATTGAAGGATTGATGTCGGTGCTTCGCTTCGTTGATGCTATTCGCGGTAAAGTGTAATGATTTGGAGTACCTGCAACGGAATTGAGCACATAAAACCTATTGCGGGTAGCTTATATCGCTTGGTGGAAAGCCAAGAACAAGTGGCAACCATGGGTTATGTCGAGACGCTGGAAGAGCAAGCATTGCTTGAAGAAATGCTTGAACAAGCAAAGCCGACCTATCCTGATGGAATTAAGGCGTTTCATTATTTGTTAACCACGCCCTTTCGCTACCCACCCTTACAGTGGGGCTCTCGATTTGGCAAAACGAATGAGCCTAGTTTATTTTATGCTGGCTGCAACCCCTCGGCGGCACTGGCAGAGTCTGCGTTTTATCGTTTCATTTTTTTAGATTCAATAGAAGGTGTCAGCAAAAAAGATAAAATTCGATCTGAACACACCTTGTTTAGTGTTGATTATCAGACAGAGATGGGGATGCAACTGCATCGACCACCTTTTAATGATTACCGAGCAGAACTAACACACCCCAGTGATTATGCACATGCACAACAGCTTGGTAGCAAAATGAGATCAGCTGGCGTTGAAGCATTTGAATATGAATCAGCGCGTGCACTAAATGACACTATTTGTATTGCCTTATTTAATACATCGCCCTTTGTGCAGCAAGCACCGACAAAAATGGAGCAGTGGTTATGTGAAACCAGTTTAAGTGAAGTATCGTTTAAACCCTTAGGCGAAAACAGGATCGTTCATTTTTCAATTACAGACTTTTTTATTAATGGCAGTTTGCCGTTACCTGCTTGATTTAGTGATGGATCATAGCTGGTCTACCCCAGGGGAAGATCATTATAAATCTAGATTAAGGATCAGATCTCCAAACACCTTAGGAGATTATATCGATGAACGATTTTATGAGCCATTTCAGTCAGGTCCCAGAACTCTGCTTTGATGAACTTACCATGCCATGGAGCTCGTTCTGATAATGTATATACAACCTATATTGATATTTTTTATCTAAATTAACCAACCGCCAATTTAGCCGTTTCGTGCCACAAATATGCGGGCATGGGATGCATAAGTTTCCATGTAATATTCATTGGTTGACTGCCTTCGTATTTAACAAAATCAACCGGACCAAAATTGACAAAGCCCATTGTTCTACCATTTTCATCCTTAGCTTGCTCTCGCACAAATAACAGGACTGTTTTATTATTTTCTTTTTGTTTTATATAGCCCAAGCCACGACCAGAATTTGGCCTAGCGCTGTTTTGAGTTTGCCAATGAAATAACGTGGGGCTAATAGCGTAATCATGGTACATGGTGGTGGCTGAAAATTGTTTTTCACATTTGTTTAACGTTACAAATAATAATTCTGTATTAGCATCAACTATATTCAAAACGCCTTCACGACTAGATGACTTTTTAGTAAACGTACTATCGCCAAAAGCGACAAGAATATGCTCTTTGGCGTATCGAACATGCATTTTAAGCGGCGAGGCATCTATCGCTGAATTATTAACCGCCGGCATATCAAATTCACTCACATCTAGCCGTTCAATAAGAATAGAAATAGCTTCACTTAATTCATTTTGTAATGCTGTGTTTTTAAGGGCGATTAGGCTTTCGGCTAAAAAGCTAAACCCAGCTTGACTACCTGTTTTATCCCAAAAATCATAATGGCACATCAAAGCAAAAAGTTGCTTAGTTTTTGGCGTACCTTCTTGAATATTAATTGATGTGATTGAAAAATTATTATCACAAAGTGCTTTAATAAACCGCAAATATGATATGGATGAGCAATTCATCAACCTATTATTAATTGCTCGGTAATAAGCAGTATAAATCGCCTGCTTGTCTATTTCTTTCTCCTTACTTGCAGCAAGCAATACTGTCCATCCGCCAAACTTACCAAATTTAACTTTGTATATATCTTCTAGCGTAACATTAGGGTAAATATGTAAGAAATTAAGCAGTGTTAATGGCAAGTTTGTAATATGGGGGAAATTGATGATTAAGCTTATTAACTTATTTTTATTAAGTGCTGCTTGGCTAATGTTTTTTAAGATCATCGCTTGAGTTTTTTCTTGTAACTCAATTCGACAACCTAATGGAAGATGGGGAAAACCCTGTTTAACTTCTTTGGCTATCGACTGATTAGTCTTACCGACCAATGCCCTAAATTTATTTGAAAAGTCATATTCTGGTCGCGAATTACCGACAAAATCTAAAATAGTGCAGCATTCTTTATCATTGGTTAACCGCAGCCCTCGTCCAAGTTGTTGAAGAAAAACAGTTAAGCTTTCAGTGGGTCGCAAAAATAGCAGCGTGTCTAATTCTGGAATATCAACACCTTCATTAAATATATCAACAACAAACAGGACATTAATTTGCTTCGAATGCAGTCGTTGTTGCTGAATTTCACGTTCTTGGCTGTTATCACTCGTTAATACACCACAAGCAATATTCTGTAGCGTAAACTTTTGAGCCATAAACTTTGCATGATCTTTACTGACACAAAACGCGAGGGCTCGCATTTGAGATATATCGGTAACAATCTCATCAAGGCTTTGTAGGATACGTAAAACTCGTTGATCATTATAGGTATAAAGCCGCGTTAACTCGGCAACATCATAACGCCCTTTAGACCACGAAATTTTAGTTAAGTCTGTCTCATCATTTATGGCAAAGTATTGAAAGGGTGAAAGGTGGCGTTGATTGATGGCTTCTGGTAATCTAATTTCTGCCGCTATCACATTGCAGAAGTCACTTAAAATATCGGTGCCATCGTGTCGTTCAGGTGTGGCCGTTAAACCCAATAGTATTTGAGGGCTAAAGCATTTTAAAACAGCGCGGTAGCTGCTAGCTGCAATATGATGAACCTCATCAATGACAATGTAATCAAAATAATCTTCACTTAACGCCAAGGTATCAATTTGATTATTTAAGCTTTGAATAGAAGCGAAAAGATGCTGATACTTACTTGGTTTGTTGTTGCCAACCCACAACTCACCAAATGAACTGTTTTTTAATACGCCACGGTAAGCCCCTAACGCCTGCTTTAGGATTTCTTCTCTATGGGCAATAAACAAAAACTTTGCTTCGGGACTTTTTTTATAGAACCGTGAAAAATCAAAAGCAGAAATAATAGTTTTCCCGGTGCCTGTTGCCGCCACCACCAAGTTCCGATACCGACCATGTAGTTCACGCTCAACCTGAAGCTTTTCCAATATAGCTTGCTGATGAGAGTGGGGCTTTATATCAAAATAAAAATTAGGCATTGAGTTATTGAAGCTACCTTTTGCCGCTTGCAGTGCATTGCTTAGCTTTTCACGGCTTTCAATTTCACCATCAAAGTACTCAAAATCAGGTGATTCCCAGTACGTTTCAAACGTACTAAGCGACTTTTCAATAATATGGGGTATTTCTTGTGAAGTGATCTTTAGATTCCACTCCAATCCACTCGTTAATGCTGAATGTGATAAATTAGATGAGCCAATATAACCGGTATGAAATCCCGTATTACGCATGAATAAATAGGACTTGGCGTGAAGACGCTCACGGTTTGTGTTGTAGCTCAGCTTAACTTCAGTGTTCGGTAATGACGCTAAAAACTCTACCGCTTTGGCATCGGTGGCGCCCATATACGACGTAGTAATTATTTTTAACTGCTTACCGCTTCGAGTAAACGATTCTAATTCATTTTTAAATATACGAATGCCAGCCCATTTAATGAATGACACTAACCAATAAATTTTATCGGACGATTGAATTTCTCTTTTAATCTCGGTTTCTAGTGAAGTACCAACATTACTGCCGCAAAATAACTCACTCTGCGTTAGCCCTGTTATTGGCATAATCGATTCTACGTACTGGGGTAAATCAGCAGCAATAGGGTTATTTTTATCTAATAGCGCGGTAAGAATTTTACCTTGGCTGTCTAGGAGGTTTTCACTGATTAGCTCTTCATCTTTAATATGTTTACTGAGCCATAAAACAATAGTATTTGCGAGGCTTATTTGTTCCTGAATCCTAGAAGCACCACTGGGAACCGAGTCCATAGCGATTTCAATAATACGTGTTAAGAAACGGGATAACCAAGTTGCAGCTTCCGCAGCCTCTAATGACCGCTCACCGACATAAAAAACTTCTCGATCTATATTTTGTTCAACCAATTGAGTAATCAGCTGTTCATAGATGCCTGTTTGATTCATGGAAATCCTTTTTAGATAACATTGTTTCAGCTCCATATTTTAAAATTAAATATTTAGAACTAACATGCTTTTATTTTTCCTCTATCCTCTTTATTTCTCGCCTCAGGCCCAACTGTTCTTCACTAATCCGCACTTTTATATTCATAGCGGTGTGAAATACCGTTGCAATAATAAGTCTGTCTTTGTGAATCTCAAAAAAAATATAATGCTGCTGCGCAAGGCAAAAAGTGAATCTATCGCTAAATTCACTATTGTTTTGCGTTGGCAATAACCCTGATGCAACGAGGCTAATTATTTTCTCTATCTTGTTCAAATAATCACTTGCTATTTTTCTGCCCCATTTTTTGGCTGACCATTTTGCAATCTCGATAATTTTTCTTTCTGCTGTGGGTGTTTTGTATATAGGCAGTGGCTCACTCGGCATTGTCACTATCCATTTCATTAAATGCACGCTCAGTGATCTCATGCATATTAAAGCGGGATAGTTTGCCTTGATCAATTTCTGTTTCTGCTAATGATAACTCTTTATGCATTGCTTGCAGATAAAGCTGATGCTCCATGTTCTTTTCACGGTGTAGGCGAACCGCTTCCCGCATAAATTCACTAACTGAGTTATACAAACCACTGGCAACTTGATCTTTAGCATAAAGCTCAAGCTCTGGGGTAAGCGATATATTGGTGCTCATTAGATGCTCCTTCTAGTTTGTTGAATTATGATCGTCTACACATGGAATGTCAATCATTGACATGTCTATATTGTTTTATAACTTAGGCCATTCCGGTAAATATCAAGACTGATTGGCAGCCCAAGATGGGGGGTAATCAACTTTAAAGCATGGCCCAAAGCTACAGACAATAAAAAAGCCCCAGCAGAATAAACTACTGAGGCTTTCATATTTGTTGGTACCTAGGGCCGGAATCGAACCGGCACGGCCGTGAAGCCGAGGGATTTTAAGTACAACTAATGGTGGGCTATGATACCAGTAAGCGCAAGAATTGCAACAGAATAATTTATAGTTTGTGTTTGAATTGTTGTAAGCGAGACTATATAGAAATAAATCGAAATATCTTTGAGTTATTTTGTACTAAGTCGAAGAAGGGTAATGAGTTGTTCAAAGTGAACAGTGAACTGAAATCGAAATTTGCCGACTAAATCAGAAATATTCCAAAGATTAACTAATTAATTTTTCCTTTGCAGACTGAAATTCCTCCACAGTAAGAATTCCCTGATCTTTCAAACTGACCAGCTTTTGGAGTTCATCTGCAATGCTTATTTTCACGAAATTGTTATCTTTCCTTACTGCTCCTTTTGATAATGTAATGAAGTTTTTGATTTCAAATATCTGTTCATAATCCTTTATCCGATAACAGAAAATATCCAAGGTATCCTTATTACTTTCTCCATACAATGAAAATGTTATGGTGCCTAATTTTAATATCTTCCCCGGTTCAGAAATTTGAACGTTTGATATTGATGAAAAAAGTATTGTATTTTCTGTCTTAGTACCAAAGAAAAGATCTTTCTTCGTAAGAACAACTTTATCTTCATAAACTTTAAGCCAACCAAGGCTGTTCACATCCTCTATCTCATAAATTGGATCTTGCATTTATATACATACCCTCGATACTTAGAATCCTCTAAATTTAATTATAGCATCAGAGGATTCTAGATATAACCTGATTTACCCCCCCTCCCAAACCCGCTTTGCTAACCCCGAAATTTTCCGAGAGTCGGACACTCAGAAGCAACTGACTAGGCATTTCATCCCAATCAGTTACCTCCATATTCATTTACGAGTTTGCCGCCATTGCCGCATTGATACAGTTTGAAGCCTCATCGGTTGCCGACAGTAGCGTTTTAGCACTCAAATGAGAATAACGCTGCGTTACCGTTGGTACTGAATGCCCTAATATCTGCTGCACCTCATACAAAGTTCTGCCATTATTAACCAAAAAACTGGCAAAGCTATGTCGTAGATCGTGAATACGCAAATGAGGCAATCCAGCCTTCTCACGTAACGACTTCCAACCAGTATGTATCTCCTTCAAATGGGTATCAGACCTACTACTCATAAACAAATAGTCATGCTCTTTAGTCCCCAATTGAGCAAGCACATCAAGGGCTGATTGATTTAAAGGTACCGATCTTACGCGCTTAGACTTTGAGTTAGTGGCCGGAATGACCCAAACACGATTATCCATATCAACCTGAGACCACTTTGCTGACAATGCTTCATTTAGCCGAGCACCAGTGGATAATAAAAACAGCATCACATTGCACGTCATACGGTTTTTATCGGTATGCAATACATATAAGAGCTGTTTTAACTGTTGTTCATCAAGATAGTTTTCAACTTTATTGTCCTCCTTAAATAATGGAATACGAGAAAGTGGGTTTTTCTCCAGCATTTCCCACTCAACAGCTAAATTAAACATATGACGCATCAATTTTAGATGATGGTCACATGATGCTGGTGACAAACCATCTACTTCCCGTAAACGTGTATGAAATACTTGTACCTCACGTCGAGAGATTTGATGGAGCTGTTTTTGACCAAAGGCATCATTTAAACGAACACGAAACATAGATTCATCTTTGTTCCATGAACGCTTACGTGATTTTGCATAAGGTAAATACTGAGTATCAAAGAATTCAGCAAAGCTAGGGATAGACTTTTTGGCACGAGCTTGTTCCCTAGGATCATTGCCTGTCGCTATCTCAGATTTAAGGCTTAACGCTTTATTACGGGCAACCTCAAGAGATACTTCAGAAGTACGACCAATTTTGACATGTGCTGTTTTGCAAGCAGCATTCTTATAGCGTAAATAATAAGTACCCACGCCGGGATTAGTTTTAGTTACTTTCAAATATAAGCCGATGCCTCCAACATCGACAAATTCAATACTCTTACGATTAGCCGGACAGACCAAATTAGATATTGGTTCACCGGACATTAACTTTTTCAAATCAATCACAGCCATAATGTGTTCCTCCATAAGGAATTTAAGAAATGAAACGTAGAAAAAAGAAAGTAGCTACAGCCAGTTGTGCGCAGTAGCTACGGTTTAGATTTACTTAGGTGACGATATAGCGCTTATGATTAGACGCGTTCTTATCCAAGACCTTCAGTGGTACCTTCTTTGAATCAACGAGCCGAGAGAGCACCTTGCCAAACTCTATATGTTCAGCGTTTGTAGTAGATTGCCAGTATGGCACTATTATGTGTTTTGCCATTACAGGTTCGCTAGGAGAAATATCTTGTAGCCAAGATGATACAAAGTCAGCAACGGAAGTATCATCTTTAAGGTCAAAAGGAAGTGTGGATTTTTTAGCCATTAACATTTAAATAGACTCCAAGTTAGTAATTGAGATACGGCGTTCTTTTCCGCGAGTAAAGAAAATATTGATTTGTTGACTACGCAGAGGCGATTTGAGCGCATTTAGCCGCTTGGAAAGAGATATAGGATTAGTTGGTAAAGACCTCCTTAGAAGATCATAGGATGTTAGATCCTCGGTAATTTCTGTTAACAGTTCAGAGGGAGTGCCATTCCATTCAGTTCGCGCTTGCATCATGTCAAGCACAGCTGAGGCTAAGGGGTTTTCGAGTACACTGTCGAGCTGAGCATCGTTTAATATGTCACTGTAGACAGCTTGTAGTCTTCCAGACTTCATTTTTAGTGCCTTTTCCGTCGCAGCAAGGTAACGCACATAACCCAACATTCTTTGTGGATGGGTCACTTTGGCCTTAGGTAGTTTTTTAAGAATATCAGCCGTTAAATCTAAGAGGCCTTTGAATATTTTAGGAAGATCTGTATTAAACTCTTTGGTGAATTCCCGTTCATCACGACGGTCACGTTCAGCAATAGAATTTAACTCAAGCCTTAAACAGCGTTGTGCTAAATCCGGTTCTTCGATAAAATCATGAATCCCATTCAGTACCAATGGCACCTGAAAGGGGTGATTCATTAATTCACCATCGGTGTATAGCTTCCTCGTGGGGTCATTTCCTCCTGTACTTGCAATACATAATGTGTCTGACCATTTACTGGATAAGTATCTAAGATTATCGTAAATCAAAATATGAGCATGATTGGCTGCCAAAACCATATCTTGACGATTACTTGGAAATCCTTGGATCCCTAATTGGCTTGGATCAAGTAAACTGCGAATAATGAGCTTGCAAGTTGTACTTTTAGCCGCCCCTTGTTCCGCTATCAGAACCAAGATTGGGTAGTTAGTATCACTTGCACGAGGTGTAGAGAGTGTATAGCAGATCCAAACGATCAGAAGCCAAGCCTGCTCATCATCAAAATTTAGGTATTTATAAATCAAATCCAAGTTGCCTTTTTTACTGGGCATAACAAATGGCTGCATGGCTGAGGGTCTATAAAAAAATGTTTCAGATCCTTTCGTTATTACCTTAACTTTGCTCGGCGTAAGTCTGATTCGGGTTTGTTCCTTATTACCGACATCTAATTCAATACCATTTTCAATAGCTGCTACTCTGAGATAGACATTGACGCTATTATCTGAGGCCTCAGCAGTATCACATAAAGCCAGTTGAATGGACTCAATCTCACGACGTGAAAGTGTGAGATCTAAAGAGCGAGCCATGTTGATTATGATTTTCCTAAAGCTAGTTGCCTGAATACGATGTGTCTCAGGATTGCCATTACGCTTTTTTATGGCAATAGCATGACCGGCTTGATCGACAGTTAGTGTGAGCCTTTTTTGTAGTTTCTTCAGGACTGCCTCCTGTTTTTCTTTTGTGTTTAAGACCATATAGTCTCCTAATAAGTTAAAATAAAAATATTCTGAACTATCCCTGATCAATTGCGTAAAAACAGACCCGCCTAAACAGGGAGAACGCAGATTAAACCCCTATATATAGACATGTCAATTTCCTGTAAACGGCTATAAACAACACTTCCTAGCCTAAAGTGTCTTGGCGAAAGGAAAAAATTTCTATTGAGGATTAAAGAGCTTTCAGCAAGGAAAATAAGATGAAAAAAAAGTATGGGTTTTTTGATAAAACCTGCTGAAATTGATATCTCTGCGCAATCATTAAGCATGCGCCTACCTAAAAATGACCTACTTGCCAATAGAAACATAAAATAATGTGAAAGCAGGGACACGGACGAGATGTAATCAGGGCATAAAGTGGGTAAGATTTGAGCAGTAACTAGGGCTTCTGATGAAGGGCGACAAGTCGTCGGGTGCGTCGGGTGGCCACAGGCAATATTTTGTATCGCTTAGAGTCGGTCAAAATAAACCAAAGCTGCCGATTGCCAAATCACAACATTACATTCACAATAATAATGATGTGTGCCGCTTAGTTGTTCTACTTAGTTTTGATTAATGTGTAAACTGTCATGATGACGTTAATGTTAGGTTAGCCATAACGCAGCTACCCCCTTCCCATAGGAAAAACGTGGTCTGTTAATGAACGTTAAAACGTTATAGATAAATAATGTATGAAGAAACTTATAATACGTATGTAGCTCATGAATATCTGGATCTATGAAACACAGCTTTTAATAAGTACAGTTGAATAACGCAGAAGGCAGAGTGATTAAAAATAATTGATGCAGGTAGCTGTAGCAAAATATATGTATGTGATAATAAGGTGAAGCCTAAGAAAGAAACTACTATAGCAGCGACCGTAGTAGTAAAAAGGAGCCGTTGGAAATCCGACGCACCTGACGAACCGACGCCATCCCATAGCTATCATGGGTTTTACGGCGACAGATCAAACAGGTGGCGACGGATTGCCAGAGCCAACGCGAGCCAGATCCAAAATTGTCAGGATACCTCCAGCCCCAGCTCACGGCGTTTTTCTGAGAGAATGGCCGCTAGATACGCACAAAGCACCCCCTCAGGGTAATTTACGTGCTGCGAATCGAGGATGGCGATGGCCGACATTTCAAACCGATCATACAGCTCCTCTGGATTATCAGGTGGGCCAGTAATGCGAGCAACGGCTTCTTCTAGACGAGCAGAAATCTCCAATAGTTCTTGGCTTGTAGTCATGATGGTGCTCCTTAATTGTTAGTGATTATGTGTAGCGGAATGTTACGAGTGAGATGTAAATTGAGTGGTGCTTTAGCTGTTGCAGTGAATGATTAGTGAATGTCGTAATTGGACTCAGATGACTCAGCCGTTAATCCTAGCAATAGTTCAGCTTGAGATTGAATGGCATAAGACAGATATTCATCATCAAGATCCCAATCGTTAGTTGTTGTCATCTCGATCGCTTGAAGAATGTAATTTTGATTGTTCATGGTTCGTTCCTTTATTAGATATGTAGGCGTAAATGCCGAGGGTTGTTAATAGTGAAATGGTGGGTACTGGGTAAATGAACAGAAGCAGAGCGAATAGGCTAAATACGAAGCCATAAAATGACCTGAAGAACAGGCCTGAAATTATTGATAGAACTAGAATTGAAGTCAGCATTAAATTTCCTTATGAGAAAGGCTTATGAGAGTGAAAAATAGGAAAGTTGTTCAGTTACATGGGGTTAGAGAAGTGCGATATAGGGTCGCTTTTGGTATTTGGTGAATTTTACAATAAGGAAAAACTGTTGTTTTTCTGAGGCTTACGGGTGAAGTAAAAGTTAGACACAAGGGACTAGAGATCCCTGCTTACAATGGATTACTGAGATGTTATGGGATTGTACGAAGTTGACCTATGCTGACTTTTTGTACGCTTTGCTGTTGAAGCGGGCTTCTTTTTCACAGATGCATCAGGCTTAAGATCAACGCTATCAGCAATCAACTTACCCATCTCAGCCAGAAACTCCACGGGCTCAATGTATTCATGATTACGGCGTTTACCTTTCAGTGTGGCAACGATGCCTTCATGCTTCAAGGTTGCAAGAATAAAGGCTGATGTATTGGATGACTTACCTTTCAATAAGCTCCATAAAGTAAATGATGTAATGGTTGAATCTACAGGCCAATCTTCAAATGCTTGTTGGATGTTAGATAAAGCTAGCCAATCTTTATTAAAGAAGCCATTGCCGGAATTGGCAACAACACGGAAGTATATGACTTTATTATCATCACAACCGATGTGATAGGTGAGGGTTTCCTTGCCTGTAAGGGTTGAACATTGTTCAATTTTGATGATGCGTTTAGTTGGTTCTGTGGTGTTGGTCATGGTGGTTCTCCTGTTGGTTTGTGGGATGTATAGACAGGAATTGTCCTGCGGATAACTGAAAACTGAAGTTCTGACAATGTGTTTTAGGGAGGATCCCTTGGACTAATTAACCTCAGATCTGTTTAAGAAACAGTCATCATACTAAATTCTTCGCTCGTAATTCTCAACGATGGTTTATTGTCTTTAAGTGAGTAAGCGATAAGCCCAGCAATGATATTCAGCATAAAGCCATGTACACTGCGATGCCTAGAATGTTCAATTTGAGTAATATTTTTAAGCTGGTCATTGATAGTTTCAATGATAAATCGTCTAGAAAGCATGGCTCTATCCCATGCAGAGAGCAATTTTGCCTTCATATTCTTTTTTACATTGGTCACTAACTCAACCCCTTTATCAAATAAATCACTGGATAAAGCCCGACTAATATAGCCCTTATCACCGTACAACTTTCCAATTACACCATTAGCCAGTTCAGGTACTGGTTTTCTATCATCAACATTAGCAGGCGTAATTTTTGCCGCAAGAATATCGCCTAAATGATTCACAATAATGTGTAACTTAAAGCCATAAAACCAGCCCATTGTTCCCCGTCCTCTTTTTGCTATTCCAGCAAAGGTTTTATGTCGTTCTATTCGAAGATTATGGCAGACTTTTATACTGGTTGAATCAACAAAGCTAATGCCCGTTGGTTTGCCTTTGATATGTGTAAAGTAAGCACATAAAGGCGTTAACGCTTTTGGCATCACCGCTAAAAAACGGGTATAGCTGAGTAGCTCAGGAAAATTATGCTTGTAAAACCTGACAACAAACCCTGCGTAATAGTTCTTGAAATCGCGTTGATTTGATGTGTGAAAAGCAATAATAATGGTCATTATTTCACTCATTGTCATTCTGCATTGGCGATTACGTTTCCGGGTACCATCGGCTAGAAGTTGTGCCTCCCATTCCGGCATAAATACTTTACAAAAGTCGTCGACATCACAGAATATGTCTGTTAATTTGTTCATGAGCCTGTTTTCCTTTCATCAAAATCTTTGTCGTAAAAGATCTGATCGGTTAACAGGCGTTTAGTTCCCTTTTCTTAAACAGGATTCAGGTTAATTAGGTTTTAATACTTTTCATATAAGATGCCAATATTTCCGCGGCTTTTAGATGAAATGCTAGACTTTGGATCAACCAATAATAACGTTGCGACTGAATAGAAACGAAGATCAAGTTTTCTTGTTTGGAAGAAGACCATCTGAAAGCACATCCCCAGCAGTATCTTTCACGGACTTCCAGCTTTTCTTCATTGTTTTTGCAAGTACATGTTGATTTGTTTCGCTGAAAATAATACGAACTTCTTCTATTGCTAATTCTTCACGCTCATTGATTCGCCCATCTGCTTCCATAATATCAGTGATGAAGTGAAGAATTTCTTGGGACATAGGCTCATAGTTGCAATCTGGATTGGCCTTCTTAAATTCGGCAAGCATTTGGGCTTGTTCTTTAATTGAAAAGTCAGGTAATTTTGATTCAATAAAAAGAATCCCTTCGCTGATAAAATCTTGATCGTACCCCCATTCTGTAACGAAATAGGAGCTGATAAGGTTCCTTTCTGTTTCATCAATATGACTATCAACAGCAGCGATCTTTAGAGCCAGCGGTGCAATAAGATCAAAAAGTCCTATTGCCAATTCATCCATAGGTGTATTGATAAATTTGGGGATTACCGTCACACGACTTGCTGATGCACCTTTGATATAGCGGCTTACTCCGACCCAAGCTCCACCAGTAACCACGCCAGCGGCAAGTAACCATCCTATCGGCGTTACAGCCGTTCCTATTCCTATTGCAGCCAAAAGACCGGATGGCGCAAAAAAAGTAGGTGCTACTAACGATGATTTAGCGACTACTACACCTGTAGCCGCGGCTCCCGACGTATCCCAAAGTTTAGTTGCAGCATTCTTTAATCTCAGTGAAGTATATGCGTCTTCACCAATAGCAAGTTTAGCCTTAAACTTTAAGGGCTCTGTGATAACAGCCGCAATATTTTCAAACCAATTGTGTTTGCCCGTATCAGCCATAAAATTATTGGGGTTTAAGTGTAGAGAATTTAGCATTTATTTCAGCTATTTTTCTTTCAAGCGCTTTATCTTTTATATCCTCATGCAAACCAAGAATCAAGCCAAGAGCAATTGCTATGGGCGCTACTATTGGCCCTAGAACAATCCCCAGTATGGGAATAGAGGTGATTAGAAACCCTACGATAGCCCCGAACACCATGCCAAAAGAGGCGGTTGGGTATTCTTTGAAAATAAAGCAAACAAAATCTATTATCTTTCGCCCTATTTTTAAAACATAGTCGCCAGCCCTAATTGTAGCGCTAGAAAGGGCATGCAAAGCTGATTTCGCATCTGCTGAAAGGTGGAGATTATCAATTAGTTTTCTAACGCCTATATCTGAAACATTGAAGTCCGACATTGATTGGATAAAATCATCACTAATCTCTGCATCAGCCTGAAATTTCTCACCTGTATTCGGATCTATACCTGATATTTTCATTCCCTTACTCCTCATGATGAATAGATTAAATATTATCCCGTTGCGTATTTACGCACAAGTATTTTTATACCGATAATCGGAACAAATGAAAACTTTATATTCTCCAGAGTCTAAGAAGATACCCACATGGTTGCGCGATCAGCGTGAGCTTAAAGGATTAACCATGCGACAAGCGGGTGAAATTATTGGGAAACCACATTCGTTTGTCGGGAAAACGGAGGTTGGCCAACGTCGTTTAGATGTGGTGGAGTTTGTTTGGTATTGCAAATGTTTAGGCTTTGATGCCATTGAAGGTTTGAATGAAATTATTGATTAGCTAAACAATCCAAACACATCCAATAAAAAAGGCCCCAGCAGAATAAACTACTGAGGCTTTCATATTTTTGGTACCTAGGGCCGGAATCGAACCGGCACGGCCGTGAAGCCGAGGGATTTTAAGTCCCTTGTGTCTACCAATTTCACCACCCAGGCATCAGAGTATTATACCGTAGTTCTTTTGCTTTTTTAAAGGGTTTTTGACTTTTTTATCGAATATGCTCAAGTATTAAATAACTTTAGAAAAACGTTGGGTTGTTTTTTGCTGAATATAGCGGTCAAATGCCATGCAGATTGTTCTGATCAAAAGGTGCCCTGCAGGTAATACTTTAATAGACGTTGCGTTATACTCAAGTAAGTTATCTACAGAAAATTGGTCTAATTTGGGGTAAACGTCGGCGAAATAGTCGGCAAAATTAATGTTTAGCTCTTTTTCAATGGCCACAATATCTAAAGAGAAGTGGCAAATTAGTTTGGTGATTACTTTTCTACGTATTTTGTCATCTTCATCTAATGTGATGCCACGGAAAACAGGTAATTCATTGTTTTTGATGCTGGCGGCATATTCTTCTAATGTACGTTGGTTTTGCGAATATGAATCACCGACACTACCAATGGAAGTTATTCCAAAGCCAATAAGGTCACATTCTGAATGTGTTGAGTAGCCTTGGAAGTTACGATAAAGATTATTCTCACGCTGTGCAATAGCGAGCTCGTCATCGGGTTTTGCAAAGTGATCCATGCCAATATAAACATAACCGGCGGCGGTGAGCTGTTCGATAGAGCGTTGTAATATCTCAAGCTTAACCGCAGGAAGTGGCATGTCTTCATCTCGCATTTGGCGTTGAACTTTGAAGCGTTCGGGCAAGTGAGCGTAATTAAAGACTGAGATCCTATCTGGGTTTATATCAATTATTTTATCGAGTGTTTCTGAGAAGCTATCAGCGGTTTGTAGTGGTAAACCATAGATTAAATCTAGGCTAACAGAGCGGAAACCATTTGCCCGAGCAGCATCAATTACAGCAATAGTTTCCTCTTCACTTTGAATGCGATTGACCGCTTTTTGAACCTGAGGATTAAAGTCTTGTACGCCTAAACTAATACGGTTGAAGCCAATTTCGCGGAGTATTGCAATTGTCTCGGCATCTGCTTCACGAGGGTCGATTTCAATAGAGACTTCACCATTATCATCATCAGCTAGATTGAAGTGTTGGCGGGTAACAGCCATTAATTCACGCATTTGATCGTGGCTAATAAAGGTAGGCGTACCGCCGCCCCAATGTAGCTGTTCGACTACGCGATCTGAGTCGAATAGTGCAGCCTGCATGGCAATTTCTTTGTGCAAGTTTGCTAGATAAGGTTCAGCATGTTTGCGGTTTTTGGTGATGATTTTGTTACAGGCGCAATAGAAGCAAACGGTATCGCAAAAAGGCAAATGGAAATAAAGTGATAATGGTCCGCTACGCTGATTGGATAACGCCACTTGTTTTTGATAACTATTAGCGTTAAATTTTTCGTCAAACTCAACAGCCGTGGGGTATGACGTGTAACGAGGCCCCGCAGCGTCATATCTGCGGATAAGATCAAGATCAAAGGTGACAGTTTGTTCCAAGGCGATTATTCCTGATTTTTTATAGGCTTGGATTATAGCGTTCTAAGTGCCAAGATAAAATGATGCAGATCAAACGGCATAGCGATGATCGTCTTCAGGATGTTTAGTTAAGTATTGCTGATGTTTTTCAATGATAGGCAATACATCATTTGGCGAATCAATAATATAGAAAAGATCTAAATCTTTTTCACTGATGCAGCCTTGTGTTAAAAGCTGATCTTTGACCCAGTCAAGTAGTCCCGCCCAAAAGTCTGAACCGTAAAGAATGATAGGGAAATGCTTTATTTTTTTTGTTTGCATTAATGTGAGTGCTTCAAAAAACTCATCCAATGTGCCAAAACCACCGGGAAAAACGACATAGGCCATGGAGTATTTTACAAACATAAGCTTGCGAACAAAGAAATAACGGAATGACAGGCTGATATCTTGTTCTGCGTTAGCTGTTTGTTCAAAGGGCAGGTCGATATTTAAGCCTACCGATTGCCCACCTTGTTTATACGCGCCCTTATTTGCAGCCTCCATAATGCTGGGGCCACCACCACTTATGACTGAAAATTTGGCTTGCGATAATATCCGCGCAACCGCTTCGGCATCTTTATAATAAGGTGATTCTGGCGGTAGTCGTGCGCTACCAAAAATGGAAACAGCAGGCCCAAGCTCATGCAAAGCATCGATGCCCGTCACCAGTTCTGATTGGATCCGTAATACACGCCATGCCTCTGTTTTTTTGATGTCTTCCATTTGGCCTCTCTTCATTTCTTCTGCTAAGTGTTTACGGTATCATATACCCATTCTAAAATTTGATTAAAAGCGTATAAATATAATGAAAGTATTGGTTATTGGTGGCGGCGGTCGTGAACATGCATTAGCATGGAAATTAATTCAATCGCCACGTTGTGAGCGAGTTTTTGTGGCGCCGGGCAATCCGGGCAGTGCAAATGAAGACAATATCGAAAATGTAGCCATAGCGGTTGAAGATATTTCCGCCTTAGTCGAATTTGCTAAAAATAATGATATTGGTTTAACGGTTGTCGGCCCTGAAGTACCGTTAGTGATGGGCATTGTCGATGCTTTTAATGATGCCGGCTTACGCTGTTTTGGCCCCTCAAAAGAAGCGGCGCAATTAGAAGCATCAAAAAGTTTTACCAAAGACTTTTTAGCGCGCCACAATATTCCTTCATCATCGTATAAAGTATTCACGGACGTTTCGCCGGCAGTTGATTATATTAAAGAGCAAGGTGCGCCCATTGTTGTTAAAGCCGATGGCTTAGCTGCAGGTAAAGGTGTGATCGTTGCGATGACTGAACAGCAGGCGATAAATGCCGTTGAAGATATGCTATCAGGTAATGTCTTCGGTGAGGCCGGTAGCCGTGTTGTAATCGAAGACTTTATGACGGGCGAAGAAGCCAGCTTTATCGTAATGGTCGATGGTGAAAATATTTTGCCACTAGCAACATCACAAGATCATAAAGCACGAGACAATGGCGATAAAGGTCCAAACACCGGAGGGATGGGTGCTTATTCACCTGCACCTGTTGTTACTGATGCTGTTTATAAACGCATTATGGAAGAAGTGATTGAGCCGACAGTGAAAGGCATGGCGGCAGATGGTCGCCCCTATACGGGGTTTTTATATGCGGGTTTGATGATTGACGAACAAGGCGCACCGCGTGTTGTGGAATACAATTGCCGTTTTGGCGACCCTGAAACGCAACCTATTTTAATGCGCCTTCAATCTGATTTGTTGGAATTGTGTGAACTTGCGCTAGATGGCCAATTAGATCACGCACAAGCGCAGTGGGATCCACGCGCAGCCGTTGGTGTGGTATTAGCGGCTGGCGGTTATCCTGATGCTTATAAAAAAGGTGATGTAATTAACGGTTTAGACCTTGATGTCGCTGGTGAAACTAAAGTATTTCAAGCCGGAACAAGCTTGAAAGATGGTGAAGTTGTTACTGCTGGTGGACGTGTTTTATGTGTCACCGCATTGGGCAAAACAGTTGCCGAAGCGCAAGGCTTAGCGTATAAAAGAATCAATGGTATCAGTTGGCAAGATATGTATTACCGAACTGATATCGCCTATCGTGCGATAGCGCGAGAACAAAAATAAACCCAGATTGTTAAGGAGAAGTTTGAATGTCCGACGCTCATCCTATTATTGCTGTTACTGGTTCATCAGGTGCAGGCACATCAACTGTAAAACAGGCATTTGAAGATATATTCCGCCGCGGCGGTATTAAACCTGTTGTTGTCGAGGGTGATAGTTTTCATCGTTATGATCGTAAAGAAATGCGAGCAGAAGTCGTAAAGGCGGAAGAAAAGGGAGTATCGTTAACGCATTTTGGACCAGAAGCAAACTGCCTAGATCGTTTAGAGAATTTATTCCAAACCTATGCTGAGACAGGTAAAGGTGAAAAGCGTTACTACATTCATGATGAAGCTGAAGGCGCTAAGTTTAATCAACCTCCAGGCACATTTACGCCATGGGAAGAAATTGATAATGATAATGACTTATTGTTCTATGAGGGATTACACGGTGGCGTCGTCACGGATGAAGTCAACATTGCTAAATTCGTAGATATGATGATTGGTGTTGTGCCCGTTATAAACTTGGAATGGATCCAAAAAATTAAACGTGACTGCACTAACCGTGGTTATTCGCAAGAAGCAGTGGTCGACATTATTCTAAAGCGTCTGCCAGATTATATTCATCACATCACACCACAGTTTTCACGCACACATATTAACTTTCAACGTGTGCCGTTAATTGATACGTCAAACCCCTTTGTGATGCGTGAAATTCCAACGCCAGATGAAAGTTTAATTGTGATCCGTTTTAAAGATCCTGCGATGGCAGATTTTCCATACTACTTGAGTATGTTGAAAGATTCATTTATGTCTCGGCCAAACAATTTAGTTGTGCCCGCGGTTAAAATGGGCTTAGCAATGGAAATCATTTTAACGCCGGTTATCGATGAGATGATGGTTAAAAAACGTCAACGTGGTTAATCTTGTCGCTAACGTTGCAGAGATATATCCAAGTGAAATCAATTTTCAGTCTTTACCGTTTCGTCATTCCGGCAGGTTTTTAGCCGGAATCTGACTATAAACAAGACTCCGGCTAAAAACCTACCGGAGTGACGGAGGAGCGAAAATCCACAGATTGAATGATCACGGGTATAGATACCGCTTTTACTAAGCGGTATCTTTGTTTTTAAGGTCTAAAATTTATGTCTAACTGGAAAATAAGACAAGCTGTTTCAGCATTAAATCAAGGCAAGGTGATTGCTTATCCAACCGAGGCGGTTTATGGTCTAGGCTGTGATCCTTGGCATGAGCATGCGGTTTATTCTTTGTTAGATTTAAAAGATCGACCTTGGCAGAAAGGTTTAATTTTGGTAGCGGCGAATGTTAGACAGCTCGATGAATTTATTGCCCCCCTTGATACTGGTATGGCTCAACAGGTTTTTGCATCATGGCCGGGCCCTACAACATGGATATTGCCAGCAAGAAAAGGTGTACCCAGCTATCTGCGAGGTGAACATGACACCATTGCAGTACGGGTTACTGCTCACCCACAAACTGTAGAGCTTTGTCGCCAGTTTGGTGGAGCCATTGTTTCAACCAGCGCTAATATAACGGGCATGCGGCCAGCAAAATCAAGCCGTGAAGTACAATGGCAGTTACCAGAAATTGAAACTGTATTATCAGGCTCATGTGGTGGTGCTGATAAACCGACACAAATAAAAGATGGACAAACAGGAGATATTCTTCGATGAGCGCACCCGATATTAACGCCGTTCGTGAATACCTATTAGATCTACAAGATCGCATCTGCCAACAGATTGAAGTGGCTGATGGTGGTGCACAATTTGTAGAAGATAACTGGCAACGTGAAGGATCAGGCGGTGGCGGAGGCCGAACTCGTGTGTTAACCGATGGTGCCGTATTTGAACAAGGCGGTGTCAACTTCTCACAAGTTACAGGTGATAATTTGCCACCCTCGGCTACAGCGAGTCGTCCTGAATTAGCGGGTCGTAGCTTTGAAGCGCTAGGCGTGTCGTTAGTAATTCACCCACACAATCCACATGTGCCGACATCGCATGCTAATGTACGCTTTTTTATTGCCGAAAAAGAAGGTGAAGAACCGATTTGGTGGTTTGGTGGAGGCTATGATCTAACACCGTATTATGGTGTTGAAGAAGATGTGGTCGCATGGCATCAAACAGCAAAAGAAGCTTGTGATCCCTTTGGTGAGAATGTCTATATCGACTATAAAAAATGGTGTGATGACTACTTCTTTTTAAAACATCGCAGTGAACCGCGTGGTGTGGGCGGTTTGTTTTTTGATGATTTAAACGAAGGTGGTTTTGAACGCTGCTTTGATTTATTAAAAAGTGTTGGCGATAGTTATACCAAAGCTTATTTACCGATTGTAGATAAACGCAAAGACACAAAATTTGGTGAACGTGAGCGTGACTTCCAACTCTATCGCCGAGGCCGCTATGTAGAGTTCAACTTGGTGTATGATCGTGGCACATTATTCGGCCTGCAATCTGGAGGTCGCACAGAATCAATTTTAATGTCACTACCGCCGTTGGTGAAATGGCAATATAATTGGCAACCTGAAGTGGGATCTCCTGAAGATGACCTATACCAACAATTCCTTAAACCACGTAATTGGCTAAATTTATAATGAAAGAAAAAAGATTAAAAGGTGCTATAAAGTACTGGAATGGCAGAAAAGGCTTTGGCTTTATCGCCCCTGACAATGAAGATAAACAAATCTTCGTTCACATCAAGGCCTTTACCGAGCGTAAAGGAAAGCCAGTTATTGGACAAGAAGTATCCTACACTCTAGCCACTGATGATCAAGGACGAACGCGGGCTGAGAATGTTATGGATGCCGCAGATGATGTTGAATCAGAAAGTTCATCAACAATGATGATTACTGCTGTTATCGTCGTCGTGGCTATTGTCGCTGCAGTTTATTTTTGGGCTTAAACGCTTAGAGATTTAACATGTAAATAAGCCCATGGACTAGTTATTCTATCTTGGGTGTTTGTATTAGTCCGTTAATAGGCGCTGCTGTTGGAGTTGTTTATACCAAACGATAGCAGTGACTAATTGAGTTTAAAGAAAGACGTGAATTAGTTTTCACTAGCCAAAGAAGCCAGCTGATCCGCCTGATATTCATTAATCAAAGGTTCAATCACTTGTTCAAGATCGCCGCCCATAATTTCGGCTAATTTGTATAAAGTTAAGTTAATGCGATGATCGGTCATACGCCCTTGTGGATAGTTATAGGTGCGAATGCGTTCGCTTCGGTCACCACTACCGACTTGTAATTTGCGGGTTTCGGCTTGTTCTGAATCAATTTTATCTTGTTGCTCTGACATGATGCGGGCGGCTAAAACCGACATCGCTTGGGCGCGGTTTTTATGCTGTGAGCGTTGGTCTTGGCACTCGACTACGATACCCGTAGGTAAATGAGTGAGTCGAATAGCGGAGTCTGTTTTATTTACATGCTGACCACCCGCACCCGATGCGCGGAAGGTATCGACACGTAAATCGGCAGGATTGATCACTACTTGGTCGATTTCGTCTACTTCCGGCATGATGGCGACGGTACACGCTGAGGTGTGAATGCGACCTTGTGATTCGGTTTCGGGTACACGTTGTACACGGTGACCACCCGACTCAAATTTCATGCGTGAAAATGCGCCATCACCGAGAATTTTAATAATGACTTCTTTATAGCCGCCTTGCTCGCTTTCTTGCACATTGATTAGCTCAACACCCCATTTGCGTGATTCGGCATAACGGGTATACATGCGATATAAATCGCCTGCAAATAATGCCGCTTCATCACCGCCAGCACCAGCACGAATTTCTAAGAAAATATTACGTTGATCATTGGGATCTTTTGGTAATAATAATTTTTGTAAGGTCAGCTCTAATGCTTGCTCTGATGCCTGTGCCTCGGCTAATTCTTCTTTAGCCATTTCACGCATTTCTTTGTCTTCTTCTTTGAGCATTTCTTTGGCATCGACAATGGCGATTAAGCTTGCTTTGTAGTCAGTAAAGTTTTTAACCACAGGCTCTAGCTGTGCATATTCTTGTGACAACTCACGAAATTTATTTTGATCAGCCATGGTTTCTGGGTCGGCAAGTAAGCCTGCAATCTCTTCCTGGCGTTCAACCAAGGTTTCTAGTTTGTGTTTGATTGAATCTTTCACTGTTTATCCTGAATATTAAATAGGCTACGTGCTGCTTCGATTAAATTATTGTCAGTATCTAAGCCTGATTGTCGCAGTTGGCGGCTTGGTTCATGTAATAGTTTTTTAGTCAGTGTGCGTGCTAATTCACTTACTACTTGTTCAGCAGGCAGGCCTTGTCTAAGTTGTTTTTTTGCCTTTACAAGTAAGTGTTCACTTTCTGACTCTGCCCTTGCTCTTATAGCTGTTATTATTGGAACAGCATCTTGAGTTCGAATCCACGCCATAAAATGTTCGACTTGTGTGTCGATAATTTCTTCGGCTTGCTGTGCTGCTTCTCGACGAGATTGTAAGTTTTCATCGATGATGTCATGCAGATCATCAACACAATATAAGTAGACATCTTCTAGGTTGCCGACTTCGGGTTCAATATCGCGTGGGACGGCAATATCAACCATAAACATGGGGCGGCGTTTTCGCTCTTTTAAAGCACGTTCAACCGCACCCTTTCCTAAAATAGGCAATTGGCTGGCGGTTGAGCTAATCACAATATCGGCTTCAGGTAAGTGTGCTGGCATTTCACTTAAACTAATTGCGTAGCCGTCAACAGCCATGGCTAAATTGTGTGCTCGTTCAATGGTGCGATTAGCAATAATAATGCGGCCTACACCGTTATCACGAAGATGACGAGCCGCTAGCTCAATCGTTTCACCTGCGCCAATTAATAATGCGGTTGAGTCAGATAGTTTACTAAAAATTTGTTTGGCTAGGCTGACCGCAGCAAAAGCAACTGAAACGGGACTGCTTCCGATTGCGGTATCTGTTCGCACTTGTTTGGCGACGGTGAAAGCGTGTTGAAATAAGCGGCCCAAAACTTTTTGTAGCGAACCATTATTAAGTGCATGGCTATAAGCTGTTTTTATTTGGCCTAAAATTTGTGGTTCGCCTAGCACCATAGAATCGAGCCCACATGCAACACGAAACAAATGATTAATCGCATCGTCACCTTGATGGCAATAAAGGAATTCGTCCAAAGTATTTTCAGCTTGTTGATGAAATTGGTGCAACCAAGGGCTGATTATGTTGTCAGAGTCATCATCAATGTAACAATAGATTTCAGTGCGGTTACAGGTGGATAAAATAACGGCTTCAATAACGCTAGGATGTTGAGTTACAGACGTCAGCGCATTAGGGAGAATATCGTCATTAAAAACAATATTTTCACGAATGTGAACTGGCGCTGTTTTATGGTTAATACCATAGGTGACAAATTGCATATAGGGTGGTTAGTCGTCGTTAAATGCTGGTAAACTCTACAGCTGTTATTTGATTAAACCGCTATTCTAGCAAAATCAGGCTTTAGGATCGTTTTTTATGAGTTTTTTACAGCACTATTCAATATGTGTAATTCGTTTATTCAAGCAGGCTTCACTCCTTAGTATGCCTGTATTGCTAGTGGCATGTGTGGCTACACCTGTGCAGAAAACGGATGAAGCTTTAGTTGAGCCTCAAGTAGTTGAGGAGGTTCAAGCCGAGCTTGTAGCGGAACCTGAAGTTGAGCCTTTGCCGCTTACGCCGGAACTTATTTATTATCTTACCGTTGCTGAAATCGCCGGCCAGCGAGGTCAAATGGGCACAGCGGTAGATTTATATTATAAGGCTTCAACGGTATCGGAATCTTCATCTCTTGCTAGTCGGTCAGCAGAAATTGCGCTTTTTTCGCGAGATCAACAGCGTATAGATCGTGCATTAAAACGGTGGACGGAAGTTGATCCGGATGATGCAGAGATTTATATCACCCGTGCGCCTTTTCTCATGCTGCAAAATGATTTTGCAGGTGTGGTGGATGTGGTCAATACAGCGCTTGAATTATCACCTGATAGATCGCGCGAATTTTTATCACGTGTTTCAGACAACTTGATTGAGCTAGCCAATGCTGATCAAGCTATGCATGTGATTGAGCAATTAGACCTCTATAAAAATAATGATCCTGAGGCCTTGTTTGCTTATAGCCGCTTAGCCAATTTTTCAAAACGCTATGATGGTGCGTTACCTGCAATTGAACAAGTATTGCAGCAGCAAGCTAATCGTGAAGATGCATTGGTTTTAAAGGCTGAGATTCTGCAAAGTATCGGAGAAGGCGACAAAGCGATTGCAGTATTAAAAAAAGCAGCTAATCAGGATGAAGCCAGTCTTTCAGTTCGATTTTCTTATGCTAAATTATTAGGGCAAAACAAAAAAATAGATGAGTCTCGTGCTGTATTTGAACAATTGCATGCTGAGCAGCCGGAAAATGAAGAAGTCATTTTTGCTCTAGGGTTGCTTGCGATGGAAGAGCAAGATGGCGAAACAGCAAAAGCATATTTCAACAAGTTGATTATTCTAGGGGACAGAGGAAAGCAAGCTTCTTATTTTATGGGCTTAGCGGAAGAATTAAATAAAGATGTTGATGCAGCATTGATTTGGTACGCTTCGGTGCCGGTTGATAGTCAACGATTCAATGCTGCGCAGACACGCTATATTAATTTGTTGGCTGATAATGGCGACTTAAACAAAGCGCGCTTGCATTTAAAACTACTACGAAAAGAGCAGCCACAAAGAGCCATCCAATATTATTTATTTGAAGCACAATTTCTAATTGAACGCGATCAAAAACAAGCAGCGTTTGATCTTTATACCAAAGCACTTAAAGAAAATGTTGGCAATGCTGATTTGTTACATGGAAGAGCAATGGTGGCAGAGCCCTTAAATCGTTTAGATGTTTTAGAAAAAGATCTAAATGAGATTTTGGCAAAAGATCCCAACAATCATCAGGCATTAAATGCTTTGGGCTACACCTTGGCCGATCGTACAGATCGTTATCAAGAAGCTTTTGAGTTGATTAACAAAGCCGTAGCATTGAAGCCTGACGATGCCTTTTATTTAGATAGTTTGGGCTGGGTTTATTATCGCTTGGGTGAGCTAGAAAAAGCGGCTGATTATTTAAGACAGGCTGTTGTAATACGACCGGATGTGGAATTACTTACACATTTGGGCGAAGTATTATGGGTGCAAGGAAAGCGTGATGAAGCCGAACAAGTTTGGCAGCAAGCCACTAAAAAAGAGTCAACAAATAAGTTATTAAATGACACCATGCGTCGCCTTAAGCAGTAACCATGTTTAGAAATCTAATTTTAATGGTGGCCATAGGTGTTGCATTAACGGCGTGTACACCAATCTGGCAAACACGGCCGGATATGAGTCCCGAGGCATTAGGACAAGCACGACAAACAGAGTTATTACAATTTAATAATTGGAAAATTCAAGGCCGAACCGTTATTAGGAATAAGCAAGAAGCATGGAATGTGGGTCTGCGCTGGCAGCAAAATAATAATGAATTTCAAATACAGCTATTAGGCCCATTTTCTCAAGGCGGTGTGAGCATTGAAGGCGATGATAAGTCTGTGATTATGACGCTAGATGATGGGCAGAAATTACATTCGACCGATCCTGAAGAGTTGATAGCCAAAATATTAGGTGTCGCTTTGCCGATTAATGCTTTGCGAGATTGGGTGCGAGGTTTGCCGCATCAGCAATCAAAAGTTGAGTTGATTGAATATGATGATAAAGGCCAAATAATTCATTTGGTCCAACAAGGATGGAACATTGATTTTAAACGCTATGTACCTTTTAAACAGTATTCATTGCCTTCTAAAATCTTTATTACCCAGCCTGATCGTAGCTTGCGGCTGGTGATTACATCTTGGAAAAATAGTCCATGATCTTATGGCCCGCGCCTGCAAAAATAAATTTATTTTTGCATATTACAGGGCAACGAAGTGATGGCTACCATGAACTACAAACAGTGTTTCAATTTCTAGATTATTGCGATTATCTGCAATTTGAAATAACAGAGCAATCAGATATTCGATTAATGCATTCTATTGATGGCGTGAATGATAACGATAACTTGATTGTTCGTGCTGCAAAATTGTTACAACGCTCTGCCAAAGTTGAGCGAGGGGTAATAATTTCATTAGATAAAAAGCTACCTATGGGTGGGGGTTTAGGTGGAGGGAGCTCAAATGCTGCCACCACCTTAGTGGCATTAAATCAGCTTTGGAAATGTCAGCTATCGAGTGATGATTTAGCGCAACTTGGAATTGGTTTAGGCGCAGATGTACCTATTTTCATCCATGGCCATGCTGCTTGGGCAGAAGGTGTAGGTGAAGAATTGTTAGTGATATCACCGCCTGAGCCATGGTATGTGGTCGTTGTCCCAGATTGCCATGTATCGACAGCTGAAGTATTTTCATTACCTGAATTGACTAGAGACTGTAGATCTATCACAATATCGCGCTTCCTTTCGGGGGAGGGCAGGAATGTTTGTGAGGACGTGGTAAAGAAGAATTACCCACCTGTTGCTGAAGCGTTAGATTGGTTGTCGCAATATGGATCGCCAAGAATGACGGGAACAGGAGCCTGTGTTTTTGCTGATTTTAAAAGTCAGCAGCAAGCACAAAAGGTGTTAGCGATATTGCCAGAGAATTGGCAAGGTTTTGTCGCAAAGGGGTGTAATGAGTCGCCGCTCACACAATGCATAAATTGAATGCATAATAGACCTGTTAGATGTTAAAATAAGTTTTCTGTTGGGGTATCGCCAAGCGGTAAGGCACAAGGTTTTGATCCTTGCATTCCCAGGTTCGAATCCTGGTACCCCAGCCATTTTTTGTTTGACAAGACCCTGGCCATTTACTGTGAGCAAAAACAGATTTCTTCAATTGCAAGAACGTACTTCAGATAACAGCATGATGGTGTTTTCTGGCAATGCCAACCGTGAACTATCACAAAAAATTACAAAATTCCTCAATGTCCCTTTAGGCAAAGCTACGGTAGAGTCATTTAGTGATGGTGAAATCATGGTTGAGATTTTGGATAACGTCCGCGGCAAGGATGTATTTATTGTTCAGCCGACCTGTATGCCGGCAAATGACAACTTAATGGAATTAATGGTGATGACTGATGCTATTCGTCGTGCCTCAGCTAAACGAATTACCTTGGTAATACCGTATTTTGGCTATTCTAGACAAGATCGTCGCCCACGTTCTGCCCGCGTAGCTATAACAGCTAAAGTGGTTGCGAATATGTTAACTGGCGTTGGTGCTGATCGCGTGTTAACGGTTGATTTACATGCCGATCAAATTCAAGGGTTTTTTGATTGCCCCGTTGATAATGTGTATGCCTCACCTGTTTTATTAGGTGATATTTGGAAGCAGAAGCTTCAAAATTTAGTAGTTGTTTCACCTGATATTGGCGGCGTTGTGCGCGCGCGCGCATTAGCCAAATTATTAGATGTAGAATTGGCGATTGTTGACAAACGTCGACCAAAGCCGAATGTCGCCAAGGTAATGAATATTATTGGTGATGTTGAAGGCCGCTCTTGTGTATTGATAGATGATATGGTTGATACCGGCGGTACATTATGTGCGGCGGCGGCGGCATTAAAAGAAAAAGGTGCGGCGCGTGTTGTCGCCTATTGTACTCATCCCGTTCTATCAGGAGCAGCAATTGATAATATTGAAGCATCTGTTTTGGATGAATTGGTGATAACCAATACGATTCCGTTGCAAGCACATGCAAAAGCATGCAAAAAAATTAGGCTTTTGAGCATTGCTGAAATGCTTGCTGAAGCGATGTATAGAATTAGTAACGAGGAGTCAGTTAGCTCTTTGTACATGGATTAAGACCTATGTACGACTCGTACATAGGTCTTAAATTTATATAGCTTAGGTTATTTTGATGTCTCTCTGGTCGCAAGAGAGGCAGTGTTAGCCGCCAATAGGCGGTATTTTTAATGGACACTGAGGTGTTCATGATTTGGAGAAAAAAATGAAAAATTTATTTGAAGTTCAAGCTGAACTACGTACTGACGCGGGGAAAGGTGCGAGCCGCCGCCTACGTCATGCGGGTCAAGTTCCAGCTATTGTATACGGTGGCGATGATGCACCAATATCTATCACGCTAGAGCACAACAAGTTCCTTCGCCATCTAGAAGAAGAGGCATTTTATGCTCATATTCTTACTCTAGTAATTGATGGTAAGAAAAGCAAAGTAGTATTAAAAGACTTACAGCGTCATCCGGCAAGTGATGTTCGCATTATGCATGCTGACTTTTTGCGTATTGATGCTAACCAAGCAATGACAATGACGGTACAGCTTCACTTTGTTGGTGACGATGTTGCCCCTGGTGTTAAAGAAGGTGGTGCGGTTTCTCACTTAATGACAGATGTTGAAATCTCTTGTATGCCAGCAGATTTGCCTGAATACATCGAAGTTGATATCTCTGCATTAGTGTTGGACGCAAGTATTCACCTAACAGAGCTTGTATTGCCAAAAGGCGTTACATTGACAGCATTATCACATGCACAAGAAGAGCACCTAGAAGAAGGCGAACGTTCTTCTTATGATCAAGCTGTTGTCAATATTCATACTCCACGAGTTGTTGTTGAAGTTGAAGAAGATGATGTTGCAGCTGGTGATGTGGAAGTAGCTGGTGAAGACACTGAAGAAGCATCTGAAGACTAGTACTGTAGTGATTTTGAGGATGTAATGTGGCTAACTGGTTAATCGCCGGCTTGGGCAATCCTGGTCCTCAATATGAACATACTCGGCATAATGTCGGGTTCTGGTGGCTGGATCAATTGGCTCATGATATGAGTGTTAACTTTGTTGTTGACAGTAAATATCATGGCCAGTTGGCTCAGTGCCAACTTTCAGGAAACAAGCTGTTTTTACTAAAACCCCTACAGTTTATGAACCGCAGTGGGCAATCGGTTGCTGCATTAGCACATTTTTATAAAATCCCCCCGACCAACATTCTGGTAATTCATGATGAGCTTGATTTGCCTACCGGCATAGCTCGCCTGAAGAAAGGTGGTGGCCATGGTGGGCATAATGGCTTGCGAGACATTATTGCTCGAACAGGTAGCAAAGACTTTTTACGCTGCCGTTTAGGCATTGATCATCCGGGCAATAGCAAAGATGTATCTAATTATGTGCTTAGCAAGCCATCGCAATCTGATCGACAAGCGATTAAAAATGCAATAGATGACTCGTTAAACGTTTTGCCTGATGTGTTATCAGATGATTTAGAGAAAGCCATGAATTGGCTACATTCACAATGAGGCCTTTCACGAGTCGTCTTTTCCGCCATGCTGGAAAATACTTATCGTGAGAAAGAACTCATAATTAATATTTAGGAAATACCATGGGATTTAAGTGTGGCATTGTTGGCTTACCAAATGTAGGAAAATCAACTTTATTTAATGCATTAACTCAGGCGGGTATCGAAGCGCAGAATTATCCATTTTGTACTATTGAGCCTAATGTGGGCATAGTTCCTGTGCCTGATTCTAGGATGGATGCCTTAGCTGAAATTGTATCGCCAGAACGTGTATTGCCAACAACAATGGAATTTGTTGATATTGCAGGGCTTGTTGCGGGTGCATCAAAAGGTGAAGGTTTAGGTAATAAGTTCTTAGCGAATATCCGTGAAACAGATGCGATTGCCCATGTAGTACGCTGTTTTGAAGATGATAATGTTATTCATGTAGCCAATAAAATTTCGCCGCTCGATGATATCGAAGTAATTAATACCGAATTGGCTCTGGCTGATTTAGAAAGTGTTGATAAAGCGATCACTAAAACAACACGTGATGCTAAAGGTGGCGATAAAGTTGCTAAAGCACGCTTAGAATTATTGATTAAAATGAGTGCTGTACTTAATGAAGGTAAACCTGTTCGTGGCATGGGCTTAGATGAAGATGATCTAGCGTTATTAAATGAGCTACACCTACTCACCATTAAACCAACCATGTATATTGCCAATGTGGCTGAAGATGGATTTGAGAATAACTCCTTTTTAGATAGTGTAAATGAATTGGCAGAGCAAGAAGGCGCGATTGTAGTGGCCATTTGTGCATCAATTGAGTCTGAAATCGCTGAGCTGGATGATGATGAAAAAATGGAATTTTTACAAGAAATTGGCCAAGACGAACCCGGTTTAGATCGTGTGATTCGCGGTGGTTATTCATTATTAGGTCTACAAACCTATTTTACTGCTGGCGTAAAAGAAGTGCGGGCGTGGACGGTTAAAATCGGCGCAACAGCTCCTCAAGGCGCAGGTGTTATTCATACTGATTTTGAAAAAGGTTTCATTCGAGCAGAAGTTATCAGCTATGACAGTTTTGTAGAATATAAAGGCGAAGCAGGTGCTAAAGACGCGGGCAAATGGCGTTTAGAAGGTAAAGACTACATTATCAATGATGGCGATGTGATGCATTTCCGTTTTAATGTGTAGGTCGATAGGATACTTATATAGACGAGCTTAATTATATTAGGTGTAAGGCGATGAAAAAATTAGTAACGACAATGATGTTAATTACTGGAATGATCGCCGGCCCAGCGCTTGCATCATTTTCTATGGATAGCTGCTTGCTAGAGCAAATGGATACAGCGCAAGAATCAGTAACCGTTGGAGAGCTAAAAAAGATATGCTTGCGGCTCAGGCTCAGCAAGCAAATTGTTTCGCAAATTGAAGAGGTCACGCCAATTAACTCCGCGATAAAACGCCGAGTTGCTTTTGAACGTCAACAACAGGATAACCCTTTTTCTCTGCAAGCCCATAAGCCTAACTATATAATTTTAAGCAATAATTTAGACTCACCGAACGAGCAGCCTTTTAATAATGCTGATCCCGATCGTGGTTTTAATTTTCAACCATGGGAGACAAAGTTTCAATTAAGTGTAAAAGTCCCCATAGCACGCAGTGTTCTTTTTGGAGAGGGTGATTTATATGTTGCTTATACCAATCGATCATTTTGGCAGATGTTTAATAAAGAAGGTTCAGCACCATTTCGAGATTCAAATCATGAACCAGAAGCATGGCTATCATTCAAACGAGACCAGGATTATTTTGGTTGGCATAACTCATTGATTCGAACCGGTTTCGTTCATCAATCGAATGGACAATCAAGCGGCTTATCTCGAAGCTGGAACAGAGTATATGCTGATTTTATTTTTGAACGAGAGAACCTGTATCTATCTTTTAAACCCTGGTGGCGCGTTCCTGAAAGTATAAAAAATGATGATAATCGAGATATTGACAAGTATCTTGGCAATTTTGAATTAAGCGGCGTATATAAAAAAGGCGACCATAATTTTGACTTTATGATTAGAAATAATCTACGGAGCAGTGAAAATCATGGCGCATTTCAATTAGGATGGAGTTTCCCCCTTCATTTATTATCAAATCATGGTCGGTGGTATATTCAATGGTTTAATGGTTATGGAGAGAGCCTGATTGACTATGATTCGAGATCAAATAGTATAGGCATGGGGATCCAACTAACGGATTGGCTATAAAGAATTCAGTATTGCTTGATATTTAGTGGCCAGCATCGTAAAATGCTCGGCTTCACAAGGCTATGTAGCTCAGTTGGTTAGAGCACATCACTCATAATGATGGGGTCGGTGGTTCGAATCCACCCATAGCCACCATTTCAACTTCCCACACCCTCCAAAATCATCCCAAAACCCGCATAAAATAAGGCTTTAAGGCTTTATCTTGTCCCATGCTGTCTTGTGAAATAGCTAGACTTCCCACCTATTCTAGTGGTAACTTTGATGGTAACTATCAAAGGGGTGGTGGTAACAATGGCTTTAACAGATATTCAGATCCGAAATGCACAACCGCAAGAGAAGCAGTATAAACTGGCCGCTGGGCTTGGTTTGTACCTAATAATTGCGCCAAATGGTGGTAAGTGGTGGAGAGTGCGCTATAGATTTGGCGGTAAGCAGAAAGAATTGTCAGTAGGAACCTATCCTGATGTAACTTTAAAAGCCGCGACAATAAAGCGTGATGAAATTAGGGCACAGGTATTTGATGGGGTAGATCCAGCTATTGAGCGTAAAACGGAAAAGGCGGTTAATGCTTTAGGTGAGACCTTTGGCGAAATAGCACTAGAGTGGCACAAAAAACATTCCCCAAGCTGGTCAAAAAGTTATGCTGAACGCACCTTTGGCAGAATCAACGCCAATTTAATCCGCTGGCTAGGTGATGAACCTATCAATACGATTACCCCTCAAGGTTTATTAGCCGTGTTACGACGAACTGAAAGCAGGGGCACGTTATATACAGCTCACAAACTTAGGCAGATAACCAGTCAAATATATCGGTATGCCATTGCAATAGGCAAAGCCACCAGCAACCCCGCTGATGCACTTATCGGAGCATTACCACCCGCTAAGACAAAACATTACGCAACGCTTACCGATCCCCGTGCTGTGGGTAAATTGATGCGAGACATAAACAGCTATAAGGGTACGTATGTTGTGTGCTGTGCATTGAGACTTGCACCTTACGTTATGTCACGCCCTGCCAATATCGCACAAGCAAAATGGGAACATATTGATTTAGATAAAGCAGAATGGCGCATACCAGTAGAAAACATGAAAGGTGACCAGCAGCATATTGTGCCACTATCAAAACAAGCCTTGGTTATTCTAAAAGGTATTCATCCTTTAACGGGAACAGGTGAATATGTATTCCCTAGCAATCGTTCAGATAAAAAGCCTATGAGTATTGATACATTAAGATCGGCTCTTCGTCGTTTGGGTTATGGCAAAGGCGAAATTACAACACACGGTTTTAGAGGCATGGCTTCAACCATGCTAAACGAGCAAGGCTATAATTCTGACTGGATAGAAAAGCAATTAGCCCATGTGGAAGGTAACTCAGTAAGAGCCGCTTATAACCACGCGCAACATATGCCAGAGCGTAAAAAGATGATGCAAGCGTGGGCGGATTATCTTGATGGTTTGGCTGGTGGTGCTGATGTGGTACCACTTAATCGACAAGGTAGAAATGGATAGATCAATCCATTTTTTTCTTGAAAAAGAAAAGTTAACATCGAGGCTGATGGTGACACACCAGCCTCGACTAATCAAAACCAAAGCTAACAAGGAGCTTTAATAATGACTATAAGTAATAATACCACTACTTTAAAAGTACCACACTTCAAGATTCATGAAGCAAGTGGGCGATATATGGCAAGGCGTAGCTTAACGGATTTGCAAATAATAAAAGCAGCTAAAGCAATCTTGGCTAACAAGCTAAATCGCGTTGATGTGTTTGAGGATGCTTGTGTAGCAAAAGACTATCTAATAACCCATTTTTCAAATCGCGAGCATGAAGTGTTTTCTTGTTTGTTTCTCGATAATCAGCACCGCTTAATTGCTTTTGAGGAATTGTTTAGAGGAACTATTGATGGTGCTAATGTTTATCCGCGCGAGGTTGTTAAGCGTGCATTGCAGCTAAATGCTGCCGCTGTTATATTTGCACATAATCATCCTTCTGGCTTTACTGAGCCAAGCCAAGCGGATAAAAGCATTACAAGCAGATTGCAGCATGCTTTGGGCGTTGTGGATATTGGAGTGCTTGATCATATTATTGTGGGTGGAGGGAGTGCTTATAGTTTTTCTAAACATGGGCTAATATAAGTAAGAAGTTAATGGTAAGTCTAGTTTAATGGAGGCCGTAGTGGAGAAAAAAATAGCTGCATGGTTAGTTTCACTTGAAAAGGCAAAGAAAGACTGTTTTCTTTCTGCAAAACCATACCAAGAAAGACAATATGCCTTACACCTTTTAACAGACAATGAGAGGGATGAATTATTTTCGATAGTATTAAGTAAAGAAGAAAAAGATAACTGTGACGGGTTTAAAACTTTTACAGACAAATACAATGAGGCCTTACTTGGGGCTGTTATTACTGGCAGCGCAAAACTGGCAGATGGACTTCTTGACGTTATGATATCCAGCGATATGTTAATACATCATCAACTCCTTCTTGATGCTGAAAAATTAATTCGCGAAAAGAAACATAGGAAGGGAAGGCCAGGGAAAGACGATTCTGTGCTTAATTATTTGATCCAAATTAAGGCGGAAATACAGGGCGATAATTTTTCGACTATATGGGCTTCAACTTTTGAAAGCCTTATCCAAGATGACGGCAAGAAAATGAAAGCTAGACCACCAATTAGCACCAGTATGGGTACACCTATGGAAGTTGCGACTGGTCTAGTTGAAATATTTGATGAATATGGTGTGCCACCTAACTCATCTCTCGGTACATGGCTTGATAGAATTGATCTGACAATTGAAGATATCAGAGGATATAGTGAAAAAAATAATGTGTGATTAATGGTGTATTTTTCATGGCATAAACCACTGTAATCATCATATACCTTGTAAGCCTCTATAAAACAAAATAAGAGGCTACAAGATATGTCAGAACAAATATTAAAGTTATTAGAAGTAACAAATACCGTTTCTCTCAGCGGCTCTAGCGTTTACCGCCTTGTTCAAGATGGTAAATTTCCACCACCTATAAAATTATCTGAAAGATCGAGCGGCTGGCTTAAGTCTGAAATTGACCAGTGGTTAGAAGAAAGAATAGCCGCCTCTCGCAAGGAGGTGGCGTAATGAACCCAAACATCAAGAAAACCAACCGTATTAGATTGGCTGGGCTCATTGCTCAAAACCTTACGACAGAACAAAGTGTGCTACTTGAAGCCTTGCAGGATGATGGTGCAGTAAGAGTAACAGAGTTCAAAGATACACAAATTGCAATGTGGTCACTTTTACCTATAGCTGGATCACTGGTTGCCTTAGGTCACCATATTTATACGGAGGTTGAGCTAGATGAACAAGGCAGAGAAATAGAAGAAAGCCGTATTTTTCATATGGATGACTGCTCATTTATAACGGAAAGACGGCTAGGCATGCCCGAAGCTGTAACCGTACCCGATGCAAATATTGATTTTGTAGCATAGGGGGGGGTGAAGCTATGACAATCAATTTTGATGATGTACGCCCTCACGCACAAGGTAACTGGTTAAATATACTCAGCCATATTACCCCGTCATTATCTGAAGCTATCGAAAAGCACCCAAAGCATGTTCCTTGCCCTGTTCATGGGGGTAGGGACGGCTTCAGGCTATATCGTAATGCTGATGACACTGGCGGTGGAATTTGTAACACATGTGGGGCGCACCCTGATGGCTTTGCCCTAATAGCGTGGATAAATCACTGGACATTGCCCGATAGTTTACAGGCTGTTGCTGATTATCTTGGTATTACAACCACCAGCAAAACGCCTAAACCTATCGTAAAAAGATCACCAGTGATCACCGATCCCATAAAAGAGGCCAAAACGATACGATATAAGCAAAATGCACTTAATGCCGTTAAATGCGAGCTGGTGGGCTTAGATGATGTGATTGCTCAACCGGCTAGAAGTTACCTTATTAATCGTGGATTAGGTGAGGTATTGAAGTCATTACCCGATGATTTACATTTTCACCCTGCCTTATCTTATTGGCATGATGGCAAAGAGTACGGCAATTTTCCTGCATTGGTGGCACTTATACGCAACAAGGAGGGCAAACCGATCACCTATCACCGCACCTACTTAAACCAATCAGGCCATAAAGCTGATTTACCCACCGTTAAGAAAATGATGCCACCGATTAAGCAAGGTGCAACAAAAGGCGGGGCTATCCGCTTATACCCTGCAACTGATGAATTAATAGTGGCGGAGGGAATAGAAACAGCATTAGCCCTGCATATTTCATTAAATAAGCCAGTATGGGCATGTATTAGTGCTGGTGGTCTTGAATCGGTCGTTATTCCCTCAAGTGTAAAGCGGGTAATCATTGGGAGCGATAATGATTTAAGTGGTGTAGGCCAACGTGCAGCCAACACAGTAGCAAAAAGGCTAATTGATGAAGATAGCACGCGAGAGGTAAAGATTATCACCCCCGAACAAGCGGGAACCGATTGGCTTGATGTATTAAACGAACAGGAAAAAGTAGCATGAGCGACGATATTAAAAAAGCAGTAAGCAAGGCGAAACCGATACAGGCGGACAATGTGGAAGAGTTATGGCCTACACCTAAACCATTGCCCGATATTACGGCAAGTGATGATGCTAAAGGCTTCCCGTTTGATGGCTTGCCACCCATCATACAACAGGCTGCCCGAGAGATTGAGCGATTTAGCAAAGTACCGGCAATGGCACCCGCTATCTCTGGGCTGGGTGTACTGGCGACGGCTTTGGGTAAAAAGGCGATTATTGTAGAGCGGGACGGTCATGAGCTTAATCCCACATTCTTTTTTGTATTGATAGCTGGAACAGGAGAGCGTAAAAGCCCTGTATTTAGTTATATGGCTAAACCCTTGAATGCTTGGGAGCAAGCCCGAAAGAAAGATCATCCCGCCGAAGTCAGAAAGGCAATTAATAATAACGATATGATTGATGATCGTATTAAGAAAATAAAAAATGAGGGCAATAAAAGCGATATTGACCTAGCTGAGATTAATGAACAGATAGATCACCTTGAAAAGAAAAGACAGGCCATACCTGTTGAACCGTCACTTTATACCTCTGACATTACCGCGGAAATTCTGTTCCATAAAATGCACGAGCGGGATGAAACCTATGCCGTTATGTCAGCCGAAGGCCGCGACATTATGGAAGCATTAACGGGAAGTAATCGAGGGGGAACGGGAACGGGTGATAAGTTGTATTTATCAGGGTTTTCGGGGGATAGGGTTAGCCGTGACCGTGTTGGATCGGGTGATGGTGCTATAGAACTGGTGATGTATAAACCTAGCCTGAATATGACCTTGATGATACAGCCTGATATGTTTTTAAGCGTTGCTATGCATAAAGGGCTTAGAGCATCGGGATTAATTGCACGATTATGGCCTGTTTGGTTGCCGTCATTAGTGGGCACGCGCTTTGAGCAATTAGACGAGGCAGGATTGGACTGGGAAGCCCTAACCCCGTTTTATAATTGTGTGACCCGTTTTATTGATGCCGTGCAGCCTTTGAATGATAAGGGCGATTTAATACGGCATAAGGCGACCTTTTCAAGCGAAGCACAAAAGGCAAGATTAGTGCTTTATAACAATATTGAGAAAGCAATGGCAGATGGGAATGGGTTGGATGATGTGAGAGACATTGCCTCTAAAGCCACGTCACAAACCTGTAAGCTGGCTTTAATACTTCATCTTGCTAATAACCCCGATTTATTAAATGAGGCCACCAGCAAGATAGACATAGCTACATGGCAAAAAGCAGAACGCTTAGGATCGTTTTTTATGAAAGAGGCGATACGATCACAACGCGGGGCAGATGATGGCGAACACCTACGACATGCAAAGCGGTTGCTTGATTGGTTAAGGATAAAAGGTTGTACCGAAATTGGTGCCCGTGAAATTCAACGAAGTGCCCCAAGGCCAAAACTAAGCCGGTCTGAGCTGGTGGATGTGATAGGTGTACTGACTGAGCCACCGTATCAATGGCTAAAAGAATCAGGAAAAACAGCAAAAGGAAATGCTGTTTATAGTGTTCACCCGTCATTATTTGAAATTGAGGGCAAATAACCGCGACACCGCGACGGGGTACGCAAGTATTTCAAAAACAGTGTTTTTTATTTTTAGCTGTCGCGGTGTCGCGATTGAGTAAAAACAAGGGTTTATGAGGTAACAGCATGAGATCAAGTGCAAAATGGGATGGTTATGGTAGCTATGAAGCCTATATTAATCGTGGGTTAGACGGGTTATTCAGTGCTAAACAGCAAGGGAACGTGGTTACTGATGCTTCTCAACCTATGGCAAGCAGTGAAGATAAACAGCCAGTGCAGCAATCTAAGCCAAAACGGATCAAGCCTAAGGATGTGCATGACATTGTGGCAAGTTACGCACACCATGAGGGTGATAAACAATGGCTGGTGGATATGCTTTTAAGATTACCCCTTGCCAAACGTGAACCCGTTATGCTTAGATATAGTCAAGTGTACAATTCAGCACAAAGTGCTGGGGCTGAAGTTAACAGCCAAACAGGGCAAGCAAGGCGGGACGCTAATACATGGCTACGAGACTATATTGAACAGTAGGTGGATAACAGCTAACCCCTGATATAACAAGCCTTAACACTACAATTTGATACCCCTTTATATAGTTAGATTTATCTAAAGGGGTGACTACATTTATAGATAGCTAAACAGCTATTTTCTTATTCCCTTACCACTAAATGAACTATTCAGAACGGGTATTAAACTTCCGCAATAAGTAGCACGTCATTCTGCTTACTTTCAATCCACCTAAATAATTACTCAATAACCGCGACACCGCGACGGGGTACGCAAGTATTTCAAAAACAGTGTTTTTTATTTTTAGCTGTCGCGGTGTCGCGATTGTCATCCCTTAATCATATCAATCCTGCATGATAGAGCTATGTGTTTATGTTTGTTTATGGCCTAGGGGTTCCGTCACCCATTAAAGATAAAAGGTACTGTAAATCAGCGTTGATGTACGGGCATTTCAACTCGCGAGTTTTTCCCAGATATAGAAATCTTTGAGGGGGTTGTACTTCCGTTACCTAGTGGTAGGGCGGGTAAATAATCAAGAATTCGTCATATCCCGTGACCGCCTCACAGTGTTATTTTTATGTTTCAGTAATTAAATAGAGAAACACCATTCGATAAAACATGATTAGATTTGTGGGTTATCTATACATGACGGGGAGCATATGTATAGATAATTGAATTATCTTTACATGAGAAAACACGCTTTTATGGACAATTTATTGATGTTTCATCCTGTATATGATTGAATATAAAAAATATATTCAGGACATTTTGATGGACATTTACACCGACAATAATATAAAGCGTATTGAAACTAACCAGTTTGGTGTATTCAAGTTCCAGCTTGGATTAAGTCGAGATGGGGTAGAAACTATAGTTCGACGGGTTCAAGATGCTCAAGATCGTTTCCGTGTTTCTCCATTGGCTTCTGTAGCGACACGATTGGAAAAAGAAGTAGTGGTTAGCTCTGTTTTTGGGACAAATACCATTGAGGGTGGAGAGTTATCCGAAGATGAAACTGAACAAGCTTTGTTATTGTCACCGGAGCAGATCCAGAATATTCAGCAGCAACGCGCTTTGAATATTAAAAATGCCTATGAGTATATTAAAGAAGTATCTGTTGCTGAAAGTTGGAATCCCACTGTAGAAGATGTTGTTGAAATCCATAATAGAATTTACGAGGCGTTGGGTGAAGATCAGAACCAAGGTATATTTAGAGATAATCCTGATGGAGTAGTGACCAGTGTGGGTAATAGCTCGCATGGTGGAGTTTATAAGCCACCACAAAACGGTGCAGATATTCGTTTGCTTTTGAGTGAATTATTATCTTGGAATGTAGTGCTTTCAGATCAGGGTGTGCCAGCCTTAATCCGCGCACCACTCGTACATTTATATTTTGAGCTTATCCATCCGTTTTGGGATGGTAATGGGCGTGTAGGTCGGGTTTTAGAGGCTGGCATATTGTATGCCGATGGTTTTCGTTATGCGCCTTTTGCTCAGGCCTCCTATTATTTGAAACATATTGATCATTATTTTGCATTGTTTAACTTCTGTCGTAAGGCTTCAAATAAAAAGCGAGATTACCCCAACGTAGAATTTGTATCTTTTTTCCTTGAGGGAATGCTAGAAACAATCAATAACCTGCATGATCGGGTAAACGGTATGGTCAATGTCGTTCTTTTTGAAACTCAGATAAAGCGATTACATGATCAGAAAGAGATTAATGACAGGCAATACATAATTATTAATGAAATACTGAGAAAAGGAACAGCAAGTAATTTAAAAGAATTGCAACGCTCAATTTGGTATTTGGCTCTTTATCGTAAGCTAACTGATAAAACACGAAGAAGGGATATGAAGCAACTTATTGAAATGGGATTACTTTCAATAAATGACGATGATATGCTATTCCCTAACTTTATTGGGGTGCTTTAGTCGGGTTATACTGTTTCCAGTAAAGCTATTTTGATGGTAACTATGGTGGTAACTTTTTAATGTAAAAACCTGCGACATAGTAACCACAAGGGATTACAGCGCAAACTGGGAGGCACCCATAGCCACCATTTTCATTCAAAATAAAGTGCACTTTCAGAGGATTTTTCTGAAGATAAAAGCCCTAAGAGTTTGTTGACGGGTAAAGGTTGCGAAAATAGATGACCTTGGACAAAGTCACACCCCGCACTATAAAGTAAGCCGCTCTGCTGCTCTGTTTCAACGCCTTCAGCAATCACTTTAAGACCTAGCTTGTGAGCCATTACAATGATGGCTTCAGATAAGGCCATTTCACTGGAGTCTGTTGATAAGTTTTGAATAAAGGATTGGTCTATTTTTAAGTAATCAATATCAAATTTATTGAGATATGACAACGAAGCATAACCGGTTCCAAAATCATCAATGGCGACTTGAATACCAGCGGTTCGGAAATCTAACAATTGGTCAATAATTTGTCGGTCGTCCTTTACTAGCAAGCTTTCGGTGATTTCTATTACAAGATTACAACTAGAAAAATAAACTTCTGATATTGCGGATGTCCAATCATTTTGTGCTTTAAATTGAACGGGAGATACATTTACGCTGACTTGAAAATCAGGGTTATGTTGTTGAAAAAGCTGGGCGTGCTGAACAGCTTGATGGAATACCCAGTTACCTATTTCGTTAATAAGCCCGGTCTCTTCAGCGAGAGGAATAAAAATACTAGGGCTAACCATGCCTCTTTCAGGATGGTTCCAGCGCAGCAATGCCTCGGCTTTTTGGATTTTTTTTGTGGGTAAGTAAACAATAGGCTGGTAATAAACTTCAAGTTGATTTAGCTCCAGCGCTTCACGTAAATCATTTGTAAGACTAAAGCGCTCTATAGATGACCGCTGCATTTGTTGGGTAAAATAAAAATAGCGACTTCGACCTGCATCTTTTGCAAAGTACATAGCCTGATCGGCATTTCTTAGGAGATCATCTGCGGTGAGTGCATCATCAGGGTATATCGTGATGCCAATGCTTGCAGAAATATAAACAAGATTACCTTCTATTTGAAAAGGTTGATTTAATGAGGTAATGATCGTGTCCGCGATGAGTGCAATCCGGTTAAGATCATTTAAATTAGGTAGAAGCACAGTGAATTCATCGCCGCCGAAACGCGCTACAGAATCTTCATTTGGCGCAGTGTCAGCAATCCGTTTACCTGCCTCAATAAGCAGTTTATCGCCTACGGGGTGGCCAAAGGCATCATTGATTACTTTAAATCCATCTAAATCAAGGAAAAAAATGGCCAAAGGTTTATTTGTAATATTGGAATTTTTAATTTCTTCTTCTAAACGAGTGAAGAAAAAAGTACGATTGGGCAATGATGTTAAAGGGTCATAATTAGCCTGTTTTAAAGCGAGTAATTCAGCTTGCCTTTTTTCAGTGATGTCTGAAAATAAGGTGACTCGTTGTTTTACGCTTCCATCTTCGTTGTAGATTGTATTGATGGTGGACCAAACAAGAATTTCTTCACCTTTTTTCCGGCAGACCCAGACTTCTCCTTGCCACTGTCCTGAGAGCTCAAGAATGCTATTCACCTCTGTTAGAAATGCGGAATCATATCGTTTTGAGATAAGTATAGATGCTGGTTTATTCAGAACGTCTGCTTCTGAGAAGTTGGTGATGCTTGAGAAAGCAGGGTTAATGGCAATAATGTTTTTTTCAGCAGAGGTGACAAGCATGCCTTCACCACTATGTTGGAAAACGGTGGATGCCAACTGAATCATTTCTTCATTTTGCTTGTGTCTGGTGATGTCATGCAAGCTGATCAATAGATTGTTCGCTGATTCAGGAAGGTGAGTTGCATGAGCGATGATTGTTCGGCAGTCACCATTTTTACAGCGAAGCTGTACTTCTAAAGGCTTAAAAATATTATTTTGAATACCCTCTTTCAGGTGCTGCTCCCATATTTTTTTAATTTTGCAAGCATATTCTCGATTGGAATAGATGGTGGTTCCCCGTTTATCAGGTGTGGAAATATCTTTAAGGGTATAGCCGAACTGTGCTGTAAAAGCATCATTAACATAAACGATTTCTTTTTGTTTATTATGTACAATAAATGGCGTTGGAGAGGCATTTAGAATCGTCTGGGTGAGTTCTGTATTTTCTATAGATAATTCGCTGGTCATATATTTGCGCCCATTGTTTTGAGGCAAACATTATAGATAGAGGTTTTAAATTTAACTAAGCTGTATTTTAGCAGGTGAATTTTAATAGGGTGGCTGTACATGCAATCACTATAGGTGTAGTTAAATTATGAGGCATCAATTAGAATTTTAATATAACACAGAGTTGCCTTTGGTTTCAAAGCGTTATCCGGTACTAAGTCTTGGCAAGATTATCAGCATTTAAGAGTGCTTTAAATTCATCCACAGGAAGTGGTCTAGAAAACAAATAGCCTTGCACATAATCACAGCCTGCGGCAGCTAATAAGTCACGTTGCTGCTCTGTTTCAACGCCTTCAGCAATCACTTTAAGACCCAGCTTGTGAGCCATTATAATAATGGCTTCAGATAAGGCCATTTCATTGGAATCTGCGGTTAAGTTTCGAATAAAGGATTGGTCTATTTTTAAGTAATCAATATCAAATTTATTGAGATAGGACAAAGAAGAATAGCCTGTTCCAAAATCATCAATCGCAACTTGGATACCGGCATCACGGAAATTTAATAGTTGTTCAGCTATCAGCTCATTATCTTCCATCAATAAGCCTTCGGTTATTTCAATAATGACATTGCTACCAGCGAAATATTCTTGAGTTATTACTGAGCTCCAATCATTTTCCTCTTTAAACTGTACGGGTGATACGTTAATGCTTATCTGAAAATCAGCATCATATTGCTGACACACTTTCGCCTGTTGCGTTGCCTGCTGAAATACCCATTCACCAATTTCATTAATTAGACCTGAGTCCTCAGCAAGAGGAATAAATTCAGCAGGGCTTACCATGCCTCTTTCAGGATGCTTCCACCGTAATAATGCTTCAGCTTTGTGGATTTTTCCTGTTGGCAAATAAATAATCGGTTGATAATAAAGCTCTAGTTGATTTTCAGCTAGAGCTACGCGTAGATCACGGGTTAAGTTAAATCGTTCTAAAGAGGACTCCTGCATTTGTGGGGTAAAATAGCTGAAGCGGCTTCGGCCAGAGTCTTTGGAGAAATACATGGCTTGGTCTGCATTTTTAAGCAGATCGTTTACATTATTAGCATCATTAGGATAAAGCGTAATACCAATGCTCGCTGAAATATAGATAATATTATTATCTAATTGGAACTGCTGACTTAATGATTTGATAATATTGGAGGCAATTCGTTCAATGCCATGAATATCATCCAGATCGGATAGAATCACTGTAAATTCATCACCACCGAGCCGAGATACGGTATCGGTATCGCGTACACAATCGGTGATACGCTTGGCGGCCTCAATAAGGAGTTTATCTCCTACAGGATGGCCAAAAGTATCATTTACATCTTTAAACTTATCTAAATCAAGGAAGAACAATGCTAGTGGCTTATTGGAGCGGTTAGACTTTCTGATTTCTTGACCTAAGCGATCGTGAAACATGGTGCGATTAGGCAATGATGTCAAGGTATCGTAATAAGCTTGTTTGAGCGCCAACGTTTCAGCTTGCTTTCTCTCTGTTATATCGGAGAATAAACCTACGCGCAGCTTAATAGTATTATCTTCATTGTAGATAGTATTAACGGTTAACCAAACGAGTAAATCTTCACCTGTTTTACGCTTATTCCACACTTCACCTTGCCACCTTCCTATGCGATCAAGCTCCTGATTCATTTCGATGTAAAAACTAGCATCATGCCGATCAGACATTAATAGCAAAGAGGGCTCTCCAATAACCTCATCCTCAGAATAACCAGAAAGCTCACAAAAGGCAGGGTTAACGGCCGTAATTATTTTTTCGGTATTGCTTGCCATCATTCCTTCACTAGTATGCTTGAACATCATTGCGGCTAGTGCGCGCTCCTCCTCTAATTTCTTACGTTCAGTAATATCATATAGGCTAATAAGTATTTCACCATTAAATGCACCTAACGAATCTGCCATCAGTGAGGCATTGACCAGCACGGTTTTAAAAGAGCCATTTTTACAACGAATTTTGATTTCAAGAGATTCAAACTTATCCCCGCTACTTATATATCGCTCAATTCTCTCTTCCCAAATAGTACGAATTTCATGACCATAATCTTGATCAGGATAAACGTTGCTCCCCCATTCGATGTATGTGGGAATATCTTCAACTACATAACCGAATTGTTCTGTAAAAGCATCATTTAGAAATATGATCTCTTGGGAGGTATTGTGTAGTGCTAAGGGCGTGGGTGAGTTATCAATAATAGCTCGAGCTCGTCGTTCGCTTAGTTTTAATGCCGCCCCATCTTGTTTGCGCGCAGTAAGATCGATATCAATGCAATACATTTCAGGATTACCGTTTCTATCATATTGCATAACATGACTGGAATAGACATCAATAAGCTGGCCACTTTTTGTTTTTAGTGCTAATTCTGCGGCGGGAATGGCTTCACCGCCACTCATCCAATTATCCGTTGCCTCAATTACAACACCTTTCATTTCATCAGGAATAATTAAATCTTCAATTAATTGGCCAAGAGCTTCTTTTTTACTGTAGCCGTATAGTTTTTCACTGGCCTCGTTCCAGAAGATAACGCGCCGGTCACGGTTATAGCCTTGTACAGATATATTGGGAATGTTTTCTAATAACGATTGGAAGCGCTGCTCACTTTTAAGCAGTAGCTTATCAGCTACACTTTGAGCGCTTATTTTCTGATGTAAATAAATTATCCAGACAATAAGAAATACGCAGCTGAGACTTAGTATGGTTAGAATTAAATTCATTTATGTCGACTTATAAGGTATTTCCAATATCATACAATTAAACTATATTGTTATTCTTGTAGCTATATCACGAATATTGATAAGTTAATCACGCTCTTGAGTGAATATCCATCCCTAATAGTGGTTAATTTAGACTATTTTGTTTGTCTGAATGCGTTTATCCGTTATCCTTTCACCATGAAAGAAATTTATAAATACCACTTATTCTTTTGCACCCATGAACGTGATGATGGTAGAGAGTATTGCCAACAGCATGGTGCGCAGTCGTTACGTGACTATGCTAAGCAAAGGGTAAAAGAATTAAGACTTAAAAAGGTGCGGATAAACAATGCCGGCTGTTTAAATCGTTGCGCATTAGGGCCGATGATGGTGATTTATCCTGAAGGTACGTGGTATCAATATCAAACTAAGGAAGACATTGATGAGATTCTGGAGTCTCACTTGCAGCAGAGTAAAATTGTGGAGCGTTTAAAACGATGACGCCTGATGAATATTGCAAAGATAAAGCGGCCAAAAGTGGTTCTAGCTTTTATTATAGTTTTTTGTTTTTACCTGAGTTACAGCGTCAAGCAATTATTGCGTTATACGCATTTTGCCGAGAAGTGGATGATGCGGTGGATGAGACCAGTGATGCTGATGTTGCCCGTAAAAAACTAGAGTGGTGGCGCTTTGAAATCACCCAAACCTTTAAAGGTGAGGCGGCGCATCCTGTAGGTAAAGCGCTGCAGACGGCGATACAAAATTTTGATTTGCATGAAGAATACTTTATGGAAATCATTGATGGTATGGAAATGGATTTGGACCAGTTTTCATATCAAGAATTTAAGCATCTTGCCTTGTATTGTCATCGTGCAGCTAGTGTTGTTGGGCTATTATCTGTTGAGATCTTCGGTTATAAGGACCGAAACACGCTTAAATATGCAGAAAATCTGGGAATGGCATTACAGCTCACTAATATCATACGAGATGTGCGTGAAGATGCAGAGCGAGGTCGTATTTATCTGCCACAGGAAGACTTGCAGAAATTTAATGTTAAAACAGAAGAGTTGTTAGAGCTTCAATCAAGTGAGGAGTTAATCGCTTGTCTTACATTTCAAACAGAACGCGCGCGACAATATTATCAGCAGGCAATGGATGTATTGCCAGACAGCGATCGCTACAGCCAACGAACAGGTTTAATTATGGCGGCTATTTATGAAGCGACGTTAGATGAAATTGAAAAGGACGGTTTTAAGGTGATGCAGCACCGCGTTTCATTAACGCCACTTAGAAAGTTATGGATAGCATGGCGAACGGCGCGTCAGCAAAAGAAATTTAAATGACAATTTTGATCGTCGGTGGCGGTTGGAGTGGTCTTGCCGCGGCCATTACCTGTGTGCAGCAGGGAGAATCAGTTCATTTAATCGAATCGGCCAAACAATTGGGTGGCCGAGCTCGAAATGTATCATGGGGTGCGCGCACTATTGATAATGGTCAGCACTTGATGATCGGAGCTTATGATCGAATGTTGGCTATGATGCAGTCGATAGGTATTGATACGGCAGAGGTCTTTGACCGACAAGCGATGGATCTTGTTATCCATGATACACAATATCCGCCGTTACGGTTATCAAGTAAAAGCTACCTCCCCTGGCCTTTATCTTTAGCGTGGAATTTAGCTTCCAGCGCTGGAATGTCAGGATTAAAGCGGGTTTCTAAATTACAGTCCGATATTGAAAGAGTATTATCCTTAGAAGATATAACAGTGAGTAAGTGGTTACTTTCTTCCGGGCAATCACAGCGCTTAGTTAGGCAGTTATGGGAACCACTATGCCTCGCCACATTGAATACACCGATAGAAGAAGCCTCGGCGCATTTGCTTGCCATTGTATTGCGAGATAGCATGGGTAAAGGCAAGTCGTCTGCTGATACATTGATTCCGCGTCAGCCTTTGGGTGATTTATTTCCCAAGGCGGCAGCAAAATATATTCAGGAACATGGCGGTAAAATTAGCCTGAAAACCAGAGTGAAAGCGCTTATCGTTGAAGATAACAAAGTTAAAAGACTTGTTACCGACGACGATAGTCGGCTTGAAGGTGATACTGTTATTGTTGCCACCAATGTATCTCAGAGTCATACCTTATTGTCTCCACATATGAACTTTCATTTACCAGAAGAATATCCAATTTGTACCGTGTATTTGCAGTATGCTGAGGATACGCGCTTGAATGCACCTATGCTGGGCATGTCAGGTACAACAAGTCAGTGGATCTTTGATCGAAGCGAACAAACGCCGGGCTTAATGGCTGTAGTGATCAGCGCACCGGGCAAGCATGAAAGCATGGCAAAGGGTGAATTAATTTCTTTAGTCTGCGCAGAGGTTCATCAACTTTTTCCTAGCATGCCGGAGCAAGCAGAACAGGGATTGGTAATTAGGGAAAAGCGTGCCACATTTGCATGTACGGTAGGTATAGAAAAGCAGCGGCCAGAGTACAAAACGGATATTACAGGTTTATGGTTGGCCGGTGATTATGTTGCCAATAATTATCCTGCTACTTTAGAGGGTGCCATTCGCAATGGCGAAAATTGTGCAAAGCAAGTAGTGGCCAGTCTTAAGTAGTTGGTATACTGTTACCTTTAATTACTGCTGAATCCATAAAAATGAATTATTCTGCTACATCTGATCTTCTTCTTGATAGCGTTATTCTCGTAACCGGAGCGGGAGATGGTATTGGTGCAGCCGTGGCCAAATCTTATGCTAAACATGGCGCGACCGTTGTTTTGCTAGATAAGAATATTAAAGCGGTAGAAAAAACTTATGATGATATTGAAGCAAATGGTGGAAAAACACCGGCAATTTATCCGCTGGATTTAATGGGCGCAAGTGTTACAGACTATGAAACCTTAGCGAGTAATATTGCCGAAAATTTTGGGCGCTTAGATGGTTTAGTGCATTGCGCTGCAAGCTTGGGCCAAATTGCATCTTTTGACAATCAAAATACAGCGATATGGTTAGAAACATTGCACATTAATCTTACAGCGCCTTATTTATTAACGCGTGCATGTGTGGCGATGCTTCGGCAGCAGGAACATGGCGCCATCATTTTCACTAGCGATGATTATAAAGACAAAGCATATTGGGCAGGCTACGGTGTGGCTAAAGCAGGCATCGAAACATTAAGTAAACAGTTAGCCGATGAATTTGAAAGTGAAGGGCGATTGCGGGTGAATTGCGTGATACCAGGGCCGGTGCAAACGATGCTATATGCACGTGCTTTTCCAGGGATTAATCCAAACTCATTACCCTTGCCAGAAGATCTTGTGTCAACCTATCTTTATTTAATGGGAAAAGATAGCCTCACTAAAACAGGCCAGTGTTTTTCTGCACAATAGCCCCGTCAATTTATCGACAATCATCTCTTAACATATTGATATTTAGATAGAATACTATTTTGGCATGATAATCGCTTAAGACTAGTTATATAAAACTAGAGCTTGAGGATTTACAAGATGGAAAATCAACTACAGACAGAAACCGCAAAATTATCTTTGGTTGGCAAACATAGCCACGCAATTGATTTCAATCTTCCAGAAGATGCATCTACTAGCGAAGAAGATATTATTGCTAGGCTCCCCGGCATTTTACAAATCACTTTAGAGCTTGATAAGGTTATAGAGTTGTTTCATATAGAGGCAAGCAAAGTATTAGACTATGATAGCCTGCACTATCAAAATCAAAGTTCTCACTGTGAAATTAATACTGGTAGCCGTAGCCATCATTCTTGCCACTACCGTTTGGAAATGAATGGAGATTGGTTAGGCGAGCTAACATTAACGCGCAGTAAAAAATTTACTGATTCTGATACGCAATTATTAGAAGACTTGTTATGCAAGTTAGTATACCCATTGCGTAATTGCTTACTTTATCGTGAAGCACAAGCGGCGGCATTGCAGGATAAATTAACAGGCTTAAATAACCGAGGTGCTTTTGATAAGAGTCTAAAACGTGAAATTGATTTAGCTCAACGTCAACATTCACCTATGTCATTGGTAATGTTAGATATCGATTTTTTCAAAGCAGTAAACGATACCTATGGACACAGCGCTGGAGACTTAGCACTTAAGAAATTAGCAAAATCATTGACCGATTCAATGCGTGCAAGTGATATTGCTTTCAGATATGGTGGCGAAGAGTTTACGCTTATCTTAAGTAATACTGATAGCAAGGCGGCATTGTTAGTCGCTGAGCGTATTCGTATTGCCATATCACAATTAAATTGTAATGATGGATCACGGACATTTGGTTTCACCGTTAGTTTAGGTGTGGCTCAATTAAAGCATGGTGAAAAAAGCGAATCTTTATTTTCTCGTGCTGATAGTGCCTTATACAAAGCAAAAAAAGCAGGGCGAAATCAAACAACAATTAGTGCTTAATCATCCCCTGCTCAATTAAGGTTTAACTAACGGCCTCGAATACGGGGCGCACGTTTTCCTTTATATGATTTGCTATCAGTTTTTTGTCGTGCAGGTGGTGCTTTGGTCATTTTGATTGGACGAAGCTTTTTCTCACGCTGTGCACGACCTATATTCTCGACTTCATTAGGCTGTAAATCTACAGATTCATAAAGTCTTTCTAAGTCTTTTCCTTCAAGCATCATCCACTTGCCCATTTTTAACTGCTTAGGAATAATCACGGTGCCATAGCGAACGCGCATCAAGCGGCTCACTTGTACGCCTTGGCTTTCCCATAATCGTCGAACAGCGCGGTTACGCCCTTCTTGAATAACCACGTGATACCAATGATTGGCACCTTCACCACCGGCTTCTTGAATATCAGAAAAGTGTGCTTTACCATCTTCTAGCTCAACACCATCACGTAAATTCTGCATCATTTCAGATGTGACTTCACCCAAAACACGAACGGCATATTCACGATCCATTTCATTCGAGGGATGCATCAATTTATTAGCTAGCTCACCATCAGTGGTTAAGATAATTAATCCACTAGTATTAATATCTAAGCGGCCAACACTGACCCAGCGACCTTCTTCAGGCGCGGGTAATGCTTGGAACATAGTTCGGCGGCCTTCAGGGTCATTACGCGTACATACTTCACCTACCGGTTTGTTATAAAGCATGACTTGTTGTGGTTGTTGCCATAAGCGTTTCGGTGATAATGGTTTACCACCTTCGAGGCGAACCGTATCGCCAAAGGCTATTTTATCGCCTAATTTAGCCTGCTCACCATTTACAGTAATTTGGCCATCTTTGATCATTTTCTCAAGGCCACGACGTGAGCCGTAACCTGCACGTGCTAATACTTTTTGAATTCGTTCTGCCATTTTGTTGTCTCCCGACATGATTAATTATAAATTTTGTTTTTACCACAGAGGCACTGAGATCACAGCGGATTTTATAAGTTCAGTGTCTCTGTGGTGAGTTTAAGATTTACTTGTAGCTCAAGCCCATTGCTTCTCGTACTTCTTTTAGAGTATCGCGCGCCACTTCGCGCGCAGCTTCATTACCATCTTCAATGATGCGCCGCACATCTTCAGGGTGACGGCTCAATTCTTCTGCACGCTCGCGAATAGGTTTTAATTCAGCACAAATAGAATCAATGAGTGGCCCTTTACACTCTAAGCAACCAATGCCTGCACTACGGCAGCCTTCTTGCACCCATTGTTTTTGATCGTCAGATGAATAGATCTCGTGCAACTGCCATACAGGACATTTATCCGGCTCACCGGGATCAGTAAGACGGACACGGCTAGGATCGGTGGGCATCTTTTTAATTTTCTCAGAGATCGATGCTTCAGATTCACGTAATGCAATGGTATTACCATACGATTTAGACATTTTTTGGCCATCTAAGCCCGGCATTTTAGCTGCTGGAGTAAGCAAAGCTTGTGGCTCAGGAAGGATAACTTTACCACCACCCTCAAGATAACCAAATAATCGTTCGGTATCACCTAAAGCCAAGTTTTGTTGGCTTTTTAATAATGCACGAGCCGTTTCTAAGGCCTCAGCATCGCCTTGCTCAGTGTAAGCCCTACGTAAATTTGAATACAATTTTGCATTCTTCTTACCCATTTTTTTAATCGCTTGTTCGGCTTTTTGTTCAAAATCAGCTTCGCGACCATAAATATGATTAAAGCGGCGGGCTACTTCGCGGGTTAACTCAACATGCACAACTTGATCTTCACCTACGGGCACTTGCCCTGCACGATAAATCAAAATATCGGCACTTTGTAGCAATGGATAGCCTAAGAATCCATAAGTTGACAGGTCTTTTTCTTTTAGTTTTGCTTGCTGATCTTTATAGGTTGGCACGCGTTCTAACCACGAGATAGGGGTTATCATCGATAATAATAAATGTAACTCGGCATGCTCAGGCACTTTTGATTGCAGGAATAAAGACACGGCTGAAGGCTCAATACCGGCAGCGATCCAATCAATGACCATTTCCCAAACACTATCTTCGATAATGCCACTTTCTTCATAATGTGTAGTCAGCGCATGCCAGTCAGCCACAAAAAAGAAGCAATCAAATTCATGTTGGAGTTTAATCCAGTTTTTTAATACGCCATGATAATGACCAAGGTGTAACCTCCCCGTTGGGCGCATGCCCGAGACGATGCGACGAGATTGTAATGCTACCGTATCCAAAAATGTTCTCCTTAAGCCTATCTAAAAAGGCGATTACTAAAAATAGTAAAAAAGTTATCAGGCAAATAAAACGAGGCTTCAACTAATGACAGAAATACGCTAATTAATGGCCAGAGTATAAGCGAAAGCACACCAAAGTAAATTAATGCTAATAGAATATAAAAACCATAAGGTTCAATTCGACTTACTTTCCAGGACAAAGGCCCAGGTAATAGGCTGACTAAAATCCGCCCGCCATCTAATGGAGGTAGTGGCAGAAGATTTAACATCATTAGCATGGCATTAGAAAGCACCCCGACAATTCCCATATAAAACATGGGTTCACCAAGAGCAATCTCAGATTTATATAAGACGACACCTAATTTTGTTATCGCCCCCCAAATGATCGCCATAAATAGATTGGCAAGTGGGCCAGCTAATGCGACCCATGCCATATCGGCTTTGGGGTGACGTAAATTTTGAAATGTTACGGGTACAGGTTTTGCCCAGCCAAACATAAACCCACCAATCGCAAGCAACATGCCGGGCACTAAAATCGTGCCGATGGGATCAATATGTTTAATAGGGTTGAGTGTTAATCGGCCCATCATCTGTGCGGTGCGATCGCCCAGTTTCATTGCTACCCAGCCATGAGCAACTTCATGTACTGTAATCGCAAAGATAATAGGTATAACACTGATCAGAATCTTTTGTAAAAGAGTAAACTCAAGCACCGATAAATTCCTGTCCGTTCATATAAGGTTGTAATGCTACAGGAATATGAATACGCCCCTGCTCATCTTGATGATTTTCCATTACAGCTAAAAGTGTTCGACCAACAGCTAAGCCAGAACCATTGATAGTGTGCACTAACTCTGGCTTATTCGTTTCTGGGTTGCGCCAGCGCGCTTGCAAACGCCGTGCTTGGAAGTCTCGAAAGTTACTACACGATGAAATTTCACGGTACGTTTTTTGGCTTGGTAACCAGACTTCTAAATCATAGGTTTTACTTGAAGAAAAACCAAGATCACCCATACATAAGATAACTTTCCGATAAGGTAGTTCCAACTTTTTCAAAATAGTTTCTGCATGTTGAGTTAATGCTTCATGTGCCGCATCAGAATCTTCTGGGCGAACGATCTGTACTAACTCCACTTTTTCAAATTGATGCTGGCGGATCAAACCTCGCACATCACGGCCATATGAACCGGCTTCGCTACGAAAACAGGGTGTATGGGCTACGAATTTAATTGGAAGCTGTTTATCCGTTGAAATCGTATCACGTACGATATTAGTCACGGGTACTTCGGCAGTAGGGATTAGATATAAATCAGTATTCTGAATCGCAAATAAGTCTTCAGCAAACTTGGGTAGTTGGCCTGTGCCACGCAAAGAATCACTATTCACTAAATAGGGTACATAGGTTTCGGTATAGCCATGCTCTTCAGTATGTGTATCAAGCATAAACTGCGTTAAAGCACGATGAAGCTTGGCCAATGGGCCCTGCAAAGTAACAAAGCGTGCCTGACTGATTTTAGCAGCAGTTTCAAAGTCCATACCACCGCTAAGCGATTCACCCAAATCAACATGATCTTTAGGTTCAAAATCGAATGATTTTGGTTCACCCCAACGTGATATTTCTACATTGTCATCTTCGTTTTTACCTGCAGGCACATCAGCCTGAGGAATATTAGGCAACTCCATTGCGATATCAGTAAGCTTTTGCAATACATCTGCGAGACGTGTTTCAGCGGCTTTGTGTTTTGCGCCTAGGTCTTCAATTTCAGCTAATAAAGGTGCAATATCTTCACCTGCAGCTTTAGCCTTGCCGATCATTTTTGAACGGCTGTTACGTTCTGTTTGCAAGCTTTGAGCATCTGCCTGTGCTTGCTTGCGTTCTTGTTCTAATGATTCAAGCAACGCTAAGTCTAAAGTGTAGCCACGGCGCGCTAATTGCTCTGCCGCTTTTGCAGGTTCATTTCTTAATAATTTCGGGTCTAACATTTTAAATTCCGGTTTGTGCTGGCCAGCTGACAATATGATCAACTTCCACTTTTGTTTGTAACTGCTCGAGAACATCTTTAATCATGTTTTTAGCACCAAAAAATTCAATAACAACAGGTAATTCTAGCGATAAATCCATCAGAGAAGACGTTTTAAGCTCCCTGTCCTTACCAAAACCTTCAATAGCGCGAAATACCGATACGCCTTGTACACGACCATCGTCGTGTAACCATGTCACGATACGTTCAAAATGATCGCGGCCCTCAGAAAGGTAGATCCGTACCATTGTGATTTCATTACTCATAATTGTCTTCCCATTACCAAGCCAAGCCATGTCGCCACAAGACAAAGCGCGACACTTAAAAATATATTCAGCGCGGCGCGGCTTAATTCACCAGATTCTAGCAAGTTTAATGTTTCAATTGAAAAAGTTGAAAAGGTGGTAAATGCACCCAAAAATCCGACGATGATAATACTGCGCCATTCACCGGATAGCATGCCACGCTCGATAATTAAAATGAACAAAAGCCCCATTAAAAACGAGCCTAAAATATTCACTGAAAGCGTACCATAAGGGAAGTCTTTACCAAATAATCGGTAGACATGAGAAGACATCAAAAAGCGCAATACAGCACCTAATGCACCCCCGCCAGCAATAGCGATTAACTGTTGCACATTCTATTCTCAATTAAATTAAAGACATAGTTTACCTTATTACGCGTCTTTGCTAAATAATTAACCTCAGTTCTGGATAAGGAAAAATAATTTATCCTTTTAATTCAATTGTATAACTGATAAATGAATGGCTTCGACAGGAGCTCCTTCGCTATAGCTCAGGATGACATACAAATAGTGTCATTCTGACGACGTTAGGAGGAAGGATCTTAGCAATAAAGCCTTTAAATTACACGCTTTCCATTCACAGTAGGGTTAAACTCTTACCTCAGAACTGAGGTTAATTAAGATTTGATACTAAATTGTAGGGGCAACAAGATCTCGTTGAAAGGTATCAATCTATATGAGCAATAAGGATGATTCCACTGACAAAAACAAACCAAGAAATGATGGTCATTACGGCTAAAGGAACATATCTTTTGTTTAAGACGGATACATAATAACTAGCCACAACTGGTAATTGAACTAAAAAAATAATACCTGCTATGACAATGCCAATTCGTTTAAACAGTGTTAAAGATGGAGCGAGATAGGATAGTGGTACATAGAGATCATTAAAACCAACTAAAAATAAATACAAGAGAGTAATAGCGGTAAATAAGTAGACAAACGTTTTAGCTACAGTATTAAACCAAACACGATTATTATCCATTATCATTTGTCCCAATATTTAAAGCGCATTTAATGCTATCTCTTTAACTAATCCTGCTCGCGAGCCTGTGCCCGAACAAAAGCCTCACGGGAAAGTATTCGGCCTAGATATTGCTCAACATTATCATGCCGTAATGACCGCGCTCGTTTACCGCCTTGAGCTGCCCATTTTAGAATACTTGCGGTGATTAAATCGGCACAGGTGAAGTTATCACCCACTAAAAACTCACGATCACCAAGGCACACACTGAATACATCCAAGGCTTTTTCAAATTCATACGTTGCTGTTGTGATCATGTCTCGAATTCTAAATTCTTTAGGTAGTGCAAATCGGTGTTTTGCCATACTCCAAAGTGCCTGTTCAAGCTCGGTCATGGCGAAGTAGCATGACTGATTGTAGATCGCTCGCTCAGATGAATTATAGGCTGGAACAAGCTTTGAATCAGGGAATAGATCGCCAATATAAGTGCAAATCGCAGCAGATTCTGTCAAAACTAAATCATTGTGAACTAAAGAAGGCACTTTAGCGCCAGGATTGAGTTTTAGATAAGCATCCTGTTTCGCTTCACCTTTTCCTAAGTCGACGGTGATAAATTCATAGTCGGCACCTGCTTCTTCTAGTGCCCAGAGAACGCGAGTGCTTCGCGTACCTGATTTTCCATAAATTTTAATCATATTTCCCCCCAGATAGTGCGTGACTAATTCTTAGACAATAGTCAAAATTACGACTCACTTATGACTAGTTTAAGGGCTAAGCCTAGAAATATCGTTCCTGCGGTGCGGTTCATTATTGTTTGAGCTTTCGTACAGCTTTTTAGCCATTCTCCAAGAAAGCCGGCAGACCAAGCGATAGAGCCAAAAATTAACAAGGTCGCGATGATGAACAATCCACCAAACATCAACAGCTGAATAGTAATTGAGCCTTTTGATGGATCGGCGAACTGCGGAAGAAATGCTAGGAAGAAGATAGCTACCTTTGGATTGGTGAGATTCATTATGACACCACGATAATAAAGCTTGTGCCAATCGATGTTTACATCTTTTGCTCCATTTAGCTGGGCAGTGCCGGCTTGGAAAGCGAGCCAAGCAAGATAGAGTAAATACAATGCACCGATAATTTTAAGCATGTTAAATGCTATCGTGGATGTTTGGAAAATGGTAG
>NVWQ02000054.1 GCA_002733715.2 Methylophaga sp. | reverse complement strand
GAGACAACCATTTCACCTTGTTGTTGAATTTTGAGGCTGCGGACAAGTTCAGGTGAGAAGTCTGGATTAATATATTCAACAATGATCTTGTCAGTATGGCGCTGATAGCGTTCTAAAATAGACTCAAGTGTATCTCTATATTCATTATTTTGGCTGATAAAAGCTTGGATAGTAATTTTTTCATTAAGCTGAGCGAGCAAGTCTTTAGTGGTGGTTGATAAACTGTGGCGGCTGTTTGCTGTCCAGTCACTATAACTATCTGTTTTTAAGCTTAGTTGAGCAAGTAGTGTCACTATAACAATTAGCAAAATATAAAAAATACCATTCTGTATTTTTAATTGTAATTTTGTTTTAGGTGAAATATTCATTTAGGAAGCCCTGAATAAGTCTGGACGAAGGAGTTTGTAGTCAAAATATTCAGATTTAAGGCGGAAACTGCACGTAATAGCGAGCTATTGCGAAAGTTTTCAACGCAGAAGCTGGATGTTTTGGGTGCAAAATACGAGTTCATGACTTGTTTAGGGTTTCCTTTAGTTTAAACGCTCAGAATCAAGATGGCGAACGGTGAGCGTTAAAAACACCGTGATAACGATGAGGTAATAAGCAATATCTCTAGTGTGTACTTCACCTTGTAATAGTGGTTGGTAATGATTTAGCAAAGATAACCAGCTAAACAGATTGCCAGACTGTGACGATGCCCAATCAATGATCCATAATAAAAATAAGGTAGCAAATGTTGTGATGGCCGCGATGGCAGGCTGTTTAGTTAACGATGACAAGAACAAGCCAATGGCGGTGAAGCTAGCGACAAGCAGTATTAGGCCTAGAAATGCTGATGTCAATAAGCCAAAGTCTAGGTTGCTGCCAACGGCTAGAGACAGCGGCATAAGGCTTAGTAGTAGCAAGAATATAATGAAAAATCCCAAAGTACCTAAAAATTTACCTAATACAATTTGAAGCATGGAAAGTGGCGCAGATAATAGTAGGGGCAGGCTTTCATTGCGTCGTTCTTCGGCGATAAGACGCATTGTAATAAGAGGAGTAAGCAATAACAAGATAGTTGCAGTATTATTCAATAAGGGTATTGCAATTAATTCTGTAACCCCCGGCGCACCAGGAATAGCAGAGATTTTTGCTTGAATTTGTACAAAATAATCGATATGCGTTAAAAATAAATAAGCTAGGATCACTTGGCTAAATGCCAAAATCACCCATGCTAACGGTGATAAAAATAATCGATAGAGTTCATTTTTAGCCAGTGCCAACATTATGCTTGCTCCTGAGCAGAATTTTCTTGTTGAATAATATTCATAAACACATCTTCTAAAGAATGCTGAGTAGGTGTGAGCTCCACCAACTGCCAGTGCTTTTCTACAGCTTGCTTAAGTAATAATTCAGTAGGATTATTATCGGGTTGATAGTGCAGCCTAAACTGTGTGGGCGAAAGTGCTTCTACAGAAGTCACACCTTCTAAAGTGTAGAGCTGCACACGTGTTGGCGGCGAATTTAGTGACACCAATAAACTTGATGCTTGCATCTGTTGACTAAGACCAGAAAGCGAATCGCTAAAAATCAATTTGCCCTGATTAATTATTTGTACGCGATCACACAATGTCTGAACTTCAGGCAGAATGTGGGTCGAAAGAATAACGCTATGTTCTGTCGCTATATCACGGATTAAATGGCGAATTTCTTTGATCTGAATAGGATCTAAGCCTGATGTGGGTTCATCAAGAATAACTACCGCAGGCGAATGAATAATCGCCTGTGCAATGCCGACACGTTGTTGAAAGCCTTTTGATAAATGACCAATCAGGCGATAGGCAACATTATTTAGACCACAGCGTTCAATGGCAATACTTATTGCCTCTTTGCGATTGGGTGGTGGAATTTGGTTTATTTGAGCGCAAAAAGATAAAAACTCTTTAACTGTTAACTCTTTATACAGCGGTGGCGTTTCAGGTAGATAACCAATATGTGCTTTGGCTTGTTTGGGTTGTGTTAATAAATCATATCCATTAATCGTTATTTCACCATAACTGGGAGCTAAATTGCCACTGAGCATTTTCATAGTAGTGCTTTTCCCTGCACCATTAGGCCCTAGAAACCCAAGCACCTCACCTTTATTAATGCTAAAACTAACATCATTCACAGCATGCTGAGTACCGAAAATTCGAGATAAGGAAGTGACTTTAAGAAGAGGAGAATCTGACATAAATTAGAGTGTTTTTTGGATATCAATCGCCCATTGAGTTGCGTTTAAGTATGCCTCCCCAAAATCTGTAATACTTAAGGGCGGCGGTGCTATATTATCCCATAATCCGCGTTCACACAGCATAACTATTTTCAACATTTCTCCTAACTCACCCTGCTGGCTTAATAAAGCTTGTTTTACAGCTTCAGTGAGCGGCAAAGCCTCGAGCAATTCATCTATTGGATGCTGTAACATCGCTTCTATTGTAGAAAACAAGCCAATAGTAAAAGCCGTGTCTGAAGTGCTATTAAAATCACCTGCTAAGAGTTCACACATTTTGGCCCTAATTAAGGTAAATGTCATTAACTCTGGTGTTGTAGGATTGATTGAATGTAGCGCTATTAGCATTGTCCATGATTTTATGGCATCAAAGCCTAAAACGACCAAACCTCGTTTTATAGATTCAATTTTGTGCATAGGAGAAATGGCAGCAGAATTCAGTAATTTAAGTAATTTATAGCTTAAACTTACATCGTGACTAATTAATTCTTCAATTTCATCAAACTCAGTAGTAGACTCTTGTAATTTGGCGATTAAATTTAAAATGCTTAGATGACTACTAGGTAGCGGTGTATTTTTGATAAGTAGTGGTTTGCTAAAGAAAAACCCTTGGAAATAATCAAACCCCAATGCTTTACATTGATCAAATTGCTGTTGCGTTTCCACCTTTTCAGCTAATAGCTTTACATTTTCTTTTTTTAATAAGTCTACATGTTGTTTGAGTTGTTCAGAGCTTAATAAAAGAATGTCAATTTTGATAATGTCAGCGAGATTGATCAGGGGCCATAAAGATTTATCAAAAATAAAATCATCCAAGGCTATTTTATAACCTTGCGAAACCAATTTTTCTACTGCATCAATGACTTCGGCATCAGCAGCAATGTCTTCTAAAATTTCTAGTACCACTTTATCGTGGGCAAAAGGAAGTGGATCGCCTTTGATAAGTAGACTGCGCGTCATATTTATAAAGGCAAGGTGATTGCCCACTACTTTTTCGATGCCAATATCCATAAAAGCATTGTTGATGACTTGGTTAGTGGCTAAATCACCTACTTCAGCGTGCAAAGAAGTATTACTCATACCCATAATTTCACCACGATATAAAAGCTCGTAAGCATAGGTATTTAAGTTTCTATCAAAGATAGGCTGTCGAGCAAAAGCAGAATTATGGTTTGTAGTATTCAATGGAGACCTTATATCCATATCCTAATGCCCAAATGGTAACGCATCGACCAATATAATAAAACCGAACTATTCGAGATTTTATAAAAAGAAATAAAAAGTAACTAAATAAATAGGCCAGCACTGTAGCCCGAAGACCATGCCCACTGAAAGTTATAACCGCCAAGGTGTCCTGTGACATCTAATACTTCACCAATAAAATAGAGATTAGCTTGATGTTTTACCTCCATTGTCTTTGAGCTAATATCATCGGTACTTACGCCTCCTAAAGTGACTTCAGCGGTGCGATAACCTTCTGTGGCAGAAGGTTTGATGGACCACTTGTTAATCAGATTTCCAATTGTAACAAGTTGTTTGTCGCTGAACTCTGCTAAGGGAGTTTCAGAGGATTTTTGCCACCAAAGTGTTTGTAGTTCATTCACTAAGGGTTTGGCTAACTTATAGCTTAAGATGGTTTTTAATAGGCTTTTGCCATGCTTTTCTTTTGATAAAATCAGCCACTCTGCAACCTCAAGATCGGGTAACAAATTAATGCTAAGCTCATCACCCGGAGACCAATAGTTGGATATTTGTAAGATTGCAGGGCCACTAATACCTCGATGAGTAAAAAGGATGTTTTCAGTAAACTCTTGGTTATTACAATGCACTGTAGCCTTGAGTGCTAATCCAGATAAACGTTCACAAATAGGCTTAATATAATCACTAAACATGAAAGGTACCAAACCCGCTTGTCGTTTTGTGATGGCAATATCAAACTGATGGGCGATTTCATAACCAAGCCCACTTCCGCCTAGAGAGGGAATGGAAAGTGCCCCAGTTGCCACCACCAAAGATTGGCAAGACATAACAAGTTTACTATGGCCATGCGTAAGATTAACTTGATAATGGGAGCTAGTTTTTTGTTCCGTAGCTAAGGCAATAACTTCAATGAGCTTACAGTCTGTTTTAATTTCTACGCCAGATTGCTCGCATTCAGCCAATAACATAGCCAAAATTTCTTTAGCCGAATTTTTACAAAATAATTGGCCGTGCTCACGTTCCTCATATTCAATACCATATTGCTCAACTATAGCGATAAAATCCCATTGTGAATAGCGGTTTAAGGCGGCTTTACAAAAATGAGGGTTATCAGAAATGAAGTTATCCGCTTCTACGAAGTAGTTGGTGAAATTACACTTTCCACCACCGGACATTAAAATCTTTTTGCCGACTTTATTGGCTTTTTCAATGACTAATACGCGCCGACCACGTCGAGCAGCAGTAAAAGCACAAAGCAAGCCAGATGCTCCAGCACCTAAAATAATGACATCGTAATTATTTGAATGGTTGTTCATTATTAAATTCTAAATGAATGGGCATAAAAAAACCCGCAAAAGCGGGTTTTAATATTATTTGTATACTTAAAAAGCTTATTTAATTTTAGCTTCTTTATACATAACGTGTTTGCGAACAACGGGATCGAATTTCTTCATTTCCAATTTTTCAGGCATAGTACGTTTG
>NVWQ02000053.1 GCA_002733715.2 Methylophaga sp. | reverse complement strand
GTTGATAAATTCAACAAACTTTGGCTCACTGCTTCTGCACTACCATGAACATCAGCTTTAACAACCACATTAAGCGTTTTAACATCACCTGATTCCATTTTATTAAACATGTCATCAAGTTTAGCGGCTTGTTGTTTTGCCATTTTCAGCTCACGTGCTTTGGTCTTACGGAATGTCGCAATTTCACGTGCTTTTCGTTCATCGGGTGCAACTTGTAACTCATCACCTGATGCTGGAGTACCTGAAAGACCTAAAACTTCAACTGGTGTTGATGGTCCTGCAGATTTTAATGTTTCAGAATTTTCATTGAATAAAGCTCGAATACGACCATATTCTTGACCAACCACAACGATATCACCTTTCTTCAAGATGCCGCTCTGAACTAATACTGTCACAATCGTACCGCGACCTTTATCTAGTCGAGCTTCAATTACTGTGCCTTTGGCAGCACCTTTGCTAGGTGCTTTAAGCTCTAACATTTCAGCTTGTAGTGAAATTGTGTCTAATAAATCATCAACACCCTTACCCGTTAAAGCTGAAACAGGGACAAAGGGTACATCACCACCCCAGTCTTCAGGGATAACATCATGATTACCTAACTCTGTTTTAACGCGATCAGGGTTAGCCTCTTCTTTATCCATTTTATTAACAGCTATAATTAATAATGCACCCGCTTCTTTTGCATGCTTAACAGCTTCAATTGTTTGAGGCATAACGCCATCATCAGCCGCCACTACCAACACCACAATATCCGTTACTTTGGCACCACGTTGGCGCATTTCGGTAAAGGCGGCATGTCCAGGTGTATCTAAGAAGGTGATCTCACCGCGGCTTGTTTCTACTTTATAAGCACCAATATGCTGGGTAATGCCACCCGCTTCACCCGACGTTACTTTTGTGCTGCGAATATAATCGAGTAATGATGTTTTACCATGATCAACATGCCCCATTACCGTGACTACAGGTGCTCTTAGAACAGCTTCACTTTGTTCTTCATCTGAAACTTCTAGGGCTAATTCAATAGCATTATCTTGTACTGGTTTCGAATTGTGGCCCATTTCTTCAACAACAATAACCGCTGTATCTTGATCAAGCACTTGGTTAATCGTTGCCATCGTACCCAATCCCATCAAAGCTTTAATGACCTCTGCAGCTTTCACCGACATCCGAAGTGCAAGCTCTGATACTGAAATTGTTTCAGGTACATCAATATCTCGTACTACTGGCTCTGTTGGTAGCGTAAAACCATGTTCTGACGAAGTTTCGATAACTGGGGCAGTCTGAGCTCCTCGGCCTTTTTTCTTTTTGCGACGACCTTTACCTTGAGTTATGTGCAATTCTGCACGCTCAAATTTATCGCCACGCTCGTTGCGACCACCACGACGTGCAGGTGCTGCTCCACCTGCAGGTTTATCTTTTTCTTTAGTTTTTGCAGCGGCTGCATCTCTTTCTTTGCGCGCTTCTTTTTGTTTTTTAACTTCAGCATCGGCTTCGGCTTTTTCTTTTGCACGTTGCTTTTCTAATACAGCCTCTTCTTCTCTAGCTTTCTTACGTGCTTTTAATGCACGCTCTGCTTCTTGTCGCGCCAAGTTAGCTTCACGACGCCTAGCATCTGCTTCTTCTAACTTTTTATGGGCAATTTCTGAGGCTGTTAATTTTTTTGAAGGTGTTGTGACTTTCTTAGCAGATTTTTTTGATTTTGCTTCTTCTGCCAAGGCTTTTTTCTCTTCTGCTGCTGCTAGACGCGCCTCTTCTTCAGCTTGTTTTTCAGCTTCAACAGCATCTTCAACTGCTGCCTCTTCACGTGCCGCTTCTTTAGCATCCAGCTCTTCACGCTCACGCTGCTCTTGTTCCTGCTGTTGTTTAGCTTGTTCTTCGATGCGCAGTTTTTCTGCTTTAGCTTCCGCTATCGCTTTTTCTTCAGCTTCTTTCTCACGCTGTAATTGCGCTTCCGCTTCTGCTTCTTCAGCCGCACTACGTTTTACGTAAGTACGTTTTTTACGCACTTCAACGCTAACTGTTTTGCCACCTTGACGAGAGCTTGCACCCAATTTTATTTCACTTGTTGATTTACGCTTAAGTGTAATTTTCTTCGGTTTTGAAATTGTACTATCTGCGTCTTTACCGTGTCGTGTTTGTAAAAAACTCAACAACGTTTGCTTTTGCTCTTCAGTAATACTATCCGTCGATTTAGATACAGTTACACCGGCTTCATTGAGCTGTTCAACCAATCGATCTGGTGTTATACCTATATTATTGGCTAGGTCTTCAACCTTCATATCGCTCATTGCCTATTCTCCCGTACCGCTTTCTTCTGCAAACCATGACTCACGCGCTTTCATAATAAGTGCGGCGGCTTGCTCTTCTTCAACACCTTCAACTTCAACCAGCTCATCCACTGAAAGATCAGCCAAATCATCAATGGTATTAATATCGTTGCTCGCTAAGGTAAGTGCTAATTTTTTAGTCATGCCTTCCATTTCAAGTAAATTCTGTTCTGGCTTGGCTGACTCTAGCTGTTCTTCATTAGCAATAGCTCGTGTTAACAACACGTCCCTTGCACGTGAACGAAGCTCGGTTACGATATCTTCGTCAAACTCTTCAATTTCAAGCATCTCTTTTTCTGGCACATAGGCTACTTCTTCTAAACTGGAGAAGCCTTCTTGAGCAAGAATAAGTGCCACGTCTTCATCTACATCTAAATCTTTCATGAAGACTTCAATATGGACACTCAGTTCTGTTTCTGCTTTTTGATCGGCATCAGCAGCAGACATTACATTTAAGTCCCAACCTGTTAATTGGCTAGCTAGACGTACATTCTGTCCACCTCGGCCAATGGCTTGTGAAAGTTGATCTTCCGCAACAGCAATATCCATACTATGTGCTTCTTCATCAACGACAATGGACAGTGCTTCTGCTGGCGCCATCGCATTAATTGCAAATCGTGCAGGATCGTCATCCCACATAATAATGTCAACGCGCTCGCCACCTAATTCATTGGTGACGACTTGTACACGTGAACCACGCATACCAACACAAGCACCGATAGGATCAATGCGTGACTCTAATGCTTCTACAGCTATTTTTGCACGTAAACCAGGATCGCGGGCTGCGCCTCTTATTGCAATCATGCCATCACTAATTTCAGGCACTTCCAAGGTAAACAATTCAGTAAGAAGTTCAGAAGCTATGCGGCTAACTAATAATTGCGGGCCTCGCCCTTCTGTTTTGATCTCTTTTAAATAGGCTCGAACACGATCACCTGTTCTAAAATTTTCGCGAGGAATCATTTCTTCCCTTGGGATAAAGGCTTCAGCATTACCACCTAAATCAAGGGTTACAATGCCGCGCTCTACACGCTTAACAGTACCTAAAATCATTTTCCCTAATTTTTCTTGATATTGCTCAACTACTTGTGCACGTTCAGCTTCTCGCACTTTTTGTACAATAACTTGTTTAGCTGTTTGTGCAGCAATACGTCCAAAAGCTACCGAATCCATTGGTTCACGAATATAATCACCAACTTCAATATCTTTTTGTTTTTTCAGCGCATCTTCTAATAGAATTTGTGTTTCTGGTGATTCAAAAGGTTCTTCTTCACTCTCAATAACAATCAACCATTGGCGAAATGTTTCATAATCGCCTGTTTCACGATCAATAATAACCTGTGCATCTAGCTCAGCATCACTGCCCTTAATCGTAGCCATTGCAAGTGCAGATTCAATCGCACCAAAAATAACTTCTTTCGAGACACCTTTTTCATTAGAAACAGCATCTACAACCAGTAAAATTTCTTTATTATTCATTTCGTCCTCAATGGCCCCTTCACGCAACCTTGTTCAACCTCTAATAATACGCTTTTTTTATGCTACAAGCCTAGCTTTCGATAATTTTGTTAATGGTAACTCATATACCTCACCATCAACTTCAATCAAAATACTACCCTCACTCACACCTTGTAAGCTGCCCTTAAAATTACGTCGACCTTGAACCGGCAATTTCATTGTGATTTTCACTTCACTGCCAGCAAACCGAACAAAGTCTTGCTCTTTAAATAAAGGTCTATCAAATCCAGGTGATGATACTTCTAGGCTATAAGCAGAAGCAATCGGTTCTTCGACTTCTAATATACCGCTAACTTGATGACTAACACGTTCACAATCTTCTATTGAAATTCCTTGCTGCGAATCAATGTATATACGTAAAACAGTATTGCTACCATTCTTTATGTGTTCTACACCCACCAGCTCATAACCCAATGTCTCTATTGGTACTTCAATCAATTGTTCAATTTGGTCACTAATAGCCATCATGCACCTTCTTACACTCAATAACGCTCCGTTTTTCAAACTAAAAAAAAAGGGCCTACGGGCCCAATTTCAAATCTTCAAAAAACGAAAACCCCATTCTGGGGTCTTGTAAACTTTGGTAGCGGGGGCTGGATTTGAACCAACGACCTTCGGGTTATGAGCCCGACGAGCTACCATACTGCTCCACCCCGCACCGGATTAAGCGAAGAAGTATACGTCCTCATCACACATCACGCAAGCCCAAATTTAACTATCTTTCAGTTTTCTTGTGAGCGTATTTCTTCCCCAGCCTAGTAATTTTGCTGCTTCTTGCCGTTTGCCCGCTGTTCGCTCTAACGCTACTTCCATTAATAACTGTTCTACTTCAGATACTATATTAGCTAACGCCCTGTCTTTTCCTGATAGTGCCTCTTTTACTGCCCATTGCTTAAATAATGTCTGCCAATCTTCTATACCACTGTCATCGTTAGCCTCTCCTTGAGCTATATCACTAGGTAAATCATCACGTTGCACTACCTGAGAAGGGGACATCACAGTCAACCATCTACATACATTTTCCAGCTGGCGGACATTACCCGGCCAATTTAATTCCATCAAATACTGTTCAACATCAAGTGATAATGTTTTTGGTGCCACAGCTAACTCACTAGCCGCTTTTATCAAAAAATGTTTTGCTAGCGCAGCAATATCTTCTTTTCGCTCATTTAAGGCTGGTAGTTGGATGCGAATTACATTTAGACGATGGAATAGATCTTCTCGAAATTCCCCTAACTCAACTCTTTTTTCTAAGTTCTGATGTGTTGCTGTAATAATTCTTACATTAGCTTTAACTGACGTATGTCCACCTACACGGAAAAAATCACCATCAGATAATACTCTTAAAAGTCGCGTTTGAAGATCAAGTGACATATCCCCTATTTCATCTAAAAATAAGGTGCCGCCATCAGCTTGCTCAAAGCGCCCCTTTCGTGTTGCATGCGCTCCTGTAAACGAACCTTTTTCATGTCCAAATAATTCTGATTCCATTAATTCCTTTGGAATAGCGGCCATATTAAGCGCAATGAAGGGTGCTTTATTTCGAGGACTATGTTTGTGTAATGCATGGGCGACTAATTCTTTACCTGTTCCTGATTCGCCATTAATAAGAACCGTTATGTTTGATCTAGCAAGTCGACCAATAGCACGAAACACCTCTTGCATTGCAGGTGCTTCACCAATAATATCCCGACTAAAATCAACTTTAGTCTCGGATGTTTCGTTATGCTCATACCTATAGCTGATTGCTCGTTTAACGAGTTCAACAGCCTCATCAACATCAAAAGGCTTGGGTAAATACTCAAATGCCCCGCCTTCATATACTGATACTGCACTGTCTAAATCAGAATATGCCGTCATAATGATAATAGGTAATTCAGGCACTATTTTTTTAAGTTCTGCCATTAGTTTTAGTCCATCAATACCGGGCATCCGTATATCACTCACTAAAACGTCTGGTTGATCTTTATCTAATGCAATCAAAACATCATTGCCATTATCAAAACTACGTACAGAAATATTTTCAGCCTGCATTGCTTTTTCTAATACCCAACGAATTGAGCGGTCATCATCAACAACCCATACATTTGATTTATTCGGCACTTATTCTCTCCAGCGGGAATGTGATTGAAAAAACAGTAGATCCTGCTCGACTTGAGCAACTAATGACGCCATTATTTCGATGAATTAAATTTTGCGATAGATACAGTCCAAGCCCCGTTCCTTCTGCCCGACCTGTTACCAAAGGATAGAACATCGTTTCTTGCATACTCTTTGAAATACCTGGGCCATCATCTTCAATTTGAACTTCCATCCCCAAACGATGAAATTGGTTTTCAATTGTAATATTACGCTGGACCCGTGTACGCAAAATGATATTGCCACACCCATTCATTGCCTGAACGGCATTTCGAACAATATTCAAAAAAATCTGTACTAATTGATCTGTATCTGCCCATATTTCAGGTAAGCTAGGGTCGTAATCGCCTATAAATACAAGACGATGATCAACTTCACTTCTCACTAAATGCCGCACTCGCTGCAATACCGCATGAATATTTATCCAATCTTTTTTAGCTTGTTGATATGGACCCAACATATTACTTAGCAAATTTTGCAGACGATCTGCTTCACTTATTATGATTTGGGTATATTCTTTTAGCTCATCGGATTCAAGTTGGCGCTCTAATAATTGTGCTGCCCCCCTCAACCCACCTAATGGGTTTTTAATTTCATGTGCAAGGCCTCTCACAACTTGCTGCTGTACCTGCAAGCTTTCATCGCGGCTAATTCGGTGTTGAACATCAAGTTGGAAGAATTCTAACAATATAAAAGCATTGCCATCTTCTGAATATGCAGGCTTAATTGAACAATCGACAACCAATTCTCCATGAGCAGGTACATAGATTTTCACTTCACGTTCAATGAGTGCATGTCCAGATTCTTTAACTCTATTCAAGCCAAGAAACAGCTGCTCTTCACCTGGCAGAACTGTTTGGAATGGAATGCATTCAGCTTGACGCTGACTAATATCAAATAAGACTTCGGCAGCAGAATTTAAGTAAATGACTCGATACTGTTCATCAACTATAACAATAGATACCATTAAATTTTCAATGATGTCTTGACAAGAAATATTGACTGTCATGGTAGTACGCGTTGTCCGATAAAATTAGGCATAAAGACAAGAGCAATAATCGCTCCAAAAACATCACTATTTATCAACTTTTACAAAATTACTTATGCAACAAGTGCTTAAGTTTATATTTCAGTAAATTACTGCAATTATGATATTTTATTTTAGGAAAGTATAACGTTAAACAACATTAATTGCACCAAAATAGGGCGCGCTAGATTTGTTAGTTATTATTGAACCGAAGCACGATGTAGCTGAAAATTAATAGATTGGCTCGTCGCAAGCGTTACGCCTACTTCATTAATGAGTGAAACACTAATGGTGTGAGCTCCGCGTTCAATAATAGATACATTAAAACTCGTTGATGATTGTGGCTCACCTACAATTGCACCGTCCAGTGAGATTAGAAGTTTCTCACCTTTTTCAATATTTAGTTCTGGTTGCAAATCAACAGTCACTGGCAAATTACCATCAATACCATTAGCCCAAATTGCCTCACCTTCTTGGGGAGATAATATTGAAACCTGATAGCCTGGTGCTTCTTCAGTTTCGGGCTCATCTGGGATATTATTAATAACGGGTGGCTTATAGTTAGTTGACTTCGTCACCTTTACAATTTCAGCATCAGGGTGATATTGATCGGAATAAATGATTCGTCCACTTTCGTCTTGCCAGCGATAGATCTCCGCATTCAACGGTAATACAAATAATACTAAACAAAGCCATAAATATTTCATACCTGCATGATATGCTATGTTTTTTTTTACTGCAACTTTCTAATCAAAATATCCTATACAGCTCACATAAAAAAACGCCCCCATATTACTATGGAGGCGTTCTTTATTCTTTCAGATAATAACACTCAGCGTGTTTATATTCTTCCTCAGAACAAGGCTTTTCTGAACGGAAAATGGGAGCATATATTAATATGCAACCATTTGAGTACAGAAATAACGCCGTTCTGAGGTAAACGATGAATACACTGTGTGTTATTTAACAGCTGTAGTACAAGTCAAACTCAGCTGGGTGCGTTTCCATACGTAAGCGCGTTACTTCTTCCATCTTCAATTCGATATAAGCGTCGATCATGTCGTCAGTGAATACACCACCGTCAGTCAAGAAAGCACGATCTTTATCTAATGCTTCTAACGCTTGATCTAATGAATAACAAACTTGTGGGATTGCCGCTTCTTCTTCAGGAGGCAAATCATACAAGTCTTTATCCATTGCATCACCAGGATGGATCTTGTTTTTGATACCATCAAGACCCGCCATCAATAAAGCAGCAAATGCTAAATATGGATTTGCAGTTGAATCACCGAAACGAACTTCAACACGACGGCCTTTAGGATTATTAACAAAAGGAATACGAATTGATGCACTGCGGTTACGCGCAGAGTATGCCAGCATAATGGGTGCTTCAAAACCAGGTACTAAACGTTTGTAGCTGTTTGTACTTGCATTCACAAATGCATTTAATGCTTGTGCGTGTTTGATTACGCCACCAATGTAAAACAATGCAGTTTCAGATAAACCACCGTATTTATTACCCGTGAATAAGTTTTCGCCGTCTTTAAATAAAGACATATGAACGTGCATACCGTTACCGTTGTCACCAACGATTGGTTTAGGCATAAATGTCGCTGTTTTGCCGTAAGCATGAGCAACATTATGCACAACATATTTAAGACCTTGAACTTCATCAGCTTTTCTAACTAAAGTATTAAATTTAGTACCAATTTCACATTGGCCAGCAGTCGCTACTTCATGATGATGTACTTCAGTTTCTTGACCAATTTCTTCAAGAGTCAAACACATCGCACTACGCATATCTTGTAATGAATCAACTGGAGGTACAGGGAAGTAACCACCTTTAACACTTGGACGATGACCTTTGTTACCATCAGCAAATACTTTATCTGTATTCCAAGATGCTTCATCAGAATCAATCTTATAAGATGAACCTGAGATATCGCTAGACCAGCGGACATCATCAAAGATAAAGAATTCATTTTCAGGGCCAAAGTAAGCAGTATCTGCCATGCCTGTTGCTTGCATATGAGCTTCAGCACGATGAGCAACACTACGTGGGTCACGTTCGTAACCTTGCATAGTTGAAGGCTCAATGATGTCACAAGTGATAATAAGTGTTACATCATCCATAAATGGGTCTAAAAATACAGTGTCAGGATCTGGCATTAAAATCATGTCTGATTCGTTAATACCTTTCCAACCTGCGACAGATGAACCATCAAACATATTACCTTCTGTAAAGGTATCTTCGTCAATAGTGTGTGCAGGGAAAGAAACATGTTGCTCTTTACCGCGCGTATCTGTAAAACGGAAGTCCACAAATTGGACCTCTTCATCTTTGATTAGTTGAAGTACTTTTTCGACTGACATTAACTCTCTCCAATATTTAAAAAACTGCACGAAATAGCCCGTGCAAAAAAAACTAACATGCATTTATAGCATAAAATAAGCCAACTAGTTAACAAAAATTAAATCAACAGCTTAGTTAAATTCACCCTTATAGCTGCGCACCAAATGGGTGCAACTTAAGTTTACCATGCACCAAGCTGGTGTCCTAGCTACCTACACGAACCGTAATAATAACCTCATCATTCACTTCTCGATGCGAAATCACCTCATGGCCATTAATTCTTGCCCATGCAGGAATATCGCTTAAAGCGCCGGGATCGGTGCAAATCACATCTAAAATATCGCCCTCAGCTAAGTCTTTAACTTTATTCTGAGTTTTAATCACAGGCATTGGACAAAGCATACGCCGGGCATCTAATTCATAATGGCTCATACATGCCATTCCTTATTTACTTGCTCAACTGATAAGGGTTTGATCTGCAAAGTCTGTTTGTCTTCACCTGGTACAGAAATCTCAACTTCAACTTGCTCAGCATCACGTCCTTGTCCATAACGCGCCACAATACCTGCTGCCAAATCAAAGTCTTCGGCTTTAATATCGCCATCAACCATGGTCAATGGGCCATTGTGACTAGTAACTTGAATGGTCACAAATTGCTTGCGATAACCTTCTAAATATTTACTTTCGCCAGCATCACGGGCAATAATCAATTTAAATTCAGGTTTCGGTCGAAGATGGCGCCCGACTTTCAATAGCATGATGTCATCCATCTCATATTCACGGCTGCCACGTGCATCCCATAAATCAACTAATTTATCTGAATAGTTTTTATCGGTTAAAAAACAACAACCGCCAGCAGGTGAAGCATAATCTGTAAAACCAAATTCTTTAGCTAATGCCATTTGAGGTTTGCGATTACGACCACTAAAATCATAAAGCTTTTCACGATCAACCCAACCTTCAAGTTCAGGTTTAGTGGGTGGTAAGTTTTTAGCGCACAATGGCCGAAGTAAAATATCATCCGCACCCGATTCATCCGAAATAATCGGCATGGTTTCTTTACGCTGTGACATCGGCCGCTGACCAATGACCTCTCCGGTGATAATAAAATCAAAGTCATTTTTACGATTCTCTTCAATCCATTCAACCGCCTTGCTTACCATAAATATTTTGCAATCTAAACACGGGTTCATATTGGCACCATAGCCATGCTTTGGGTTCAGCAGAACATCTTTATATTCTTCAATCACATCAACAATATGAAGTTTAATACCCAATTGTTCCGCGGACCACAGGGCGTTATTTCGCTTTTGTTTATCTTTATCATGGTTACGAATGGCATGAGTATGTCCTTCTACACAAAAGCCTGTGTAAAAGTTAATGCCTTCAACTTCGATTCCTTGCTCTTGCAATACTCGCACGGCTAACAGTGAATCTAAACCACCTGATATTAGGGCAATTGCTTTATGTTTTTTCGTCACGCTGTTCCACCTACTGTTAAACCATCTATCTTAAGGGTTGGCTGACCTACACCGACAGGCACGCTTTGGCCTTCCTTGCCACAGTTACCCACACCTGTATCCAGCTCTAAATCATTGGCAACCATGCTAATCTTACCCATCACTTCTGGACCATTGCCAATTAATGTTGCTCCTTTCACGGGGTACGTTATTTTACCATTTTCAATCATATAGACTTCTGTAGTGGAAAATACAAATTTTCCCGATGTAATATCAACCTGACCTCCGCCAAAATTAACGGCATAAATGCCTTTTTCAACGGATGCAATGACTTCTTCAGGCTCATGCTCGCCAGCTAACATATAAGTATTGGTCATTCTCGGCATAGGCAAATGTGCATAAGACTCACGACGACCATTACCTGTACTACGGCTGCCCATTAATCGTGCATTATGTTTGTCTTGCATATAGCCTGTTAGTTTTCCGTTCTCAATCAATGTTGTATTTTCTGTAGGCACACCTTCATCGTCAACAGACAAGGAGCCGCGTCTATCTTGTAATGTTCCATCATCAACTACGGTGCATAAGGGTGACGCCACCATTTCGCCCATACGCCCAGAAAATGCTGAACTACCACGGCGATTAAAATCACCTTCAAGACCATGCCCAACAGCTTCATGCAGCAACACTCCTGGCCAACCAGATGCTAAAACAACCGTCATGTTCCCAGCCGGCGCATCAGCAGCATCTAAATTAACTAATGCTTGTCGAACTGCTTCTTTTGCGTAAGTTGTGGCTAAATTATTGTCTTGAAAATAACGATAATCTAAACGGCGACCACCACCTGCACTACCTCGTTCACGGCGACCATTTGATTCAACAATAACTGACACATTCATCCTTACCAAAGGACGAATGTCGGCTGCAAACGTTCCATCACTAGCTGTAACGAGTACCGTATCTAACCCGCCAGCCAAACTAACATTGACTTGAGTCACGCGCGGATCAGCAGCGCGTGCTGTTGCATCGGCTTGTTTTAATAGATCTAATTTCTGCTCAACGGATAATACTGCTAAGGGATCGGTTTCAGCATAAAATTTTGGTGCAATAATTCGTTTCCAAGCTTGCACTCGACCATCAGCACCTTGCCGAGAAATAGCACTCGCTGCTTTTGCCGCATCGTGCAGCGCAGGTAAGATTAAATCATCAGAATAGGCAAACCCTGTTTTTTCACCACTACATGCTCGAACACCCACTCCTTGCTCGATATGGTAACCGCCATCCTTGATGATGCCATCTTCTAAAACCCAATTTTCTTGGCGAGATTGCTGAAAATAGAGATCAGCATAATCCACTCCTCGCCCCATCGTCATGGCAAGTGTTTGCTCTAAGTCTGCTTCTACTAAACCAGCAGGCACTAATAATTGCTGATGAACTTGTTCAAATAGTGAATTAGACATGAATTATGTACTGTAATGGACAGAGGCGTGATTATACCAGATCTTCGTTTTATTTAACCTTATTTCCCAATAACTTTTCTCTGAGAATGGGCAGTATCATCCTGTTTTGATGGTGCCGAAATAACCAATGAGGGTTCGTCCCACGGACCTGTTAAATCATATTTATAACTAATGATATTGATGATGTTTTTACCAAATAACTTATCTGTTATTTTGTCTACCAACAAAATAGCCGTACCCACACCAAGACCCACAGGACCACCTGCAACCGCCCCAGCAATAGGCAATGTAGAAGAAACATTTGGCGTAATTTTAACTTGCTGATCATATTGTTGCTTAATAAGATCTGTGCTACCAATGATATCAATATCAGCGCTAGCACTTTTTAGTGTGAAATTATCAGTAACTGCAAGGCCATTGTTAAATTTAAAGTCGCCTGTTATCGAATCAAAGGTAAAACCTTTGCCAAATAAATCACTAAAATCTAATGACAAACGCCTTGGCAACGCTGCGATACTCATCAATCCAAAAATACGGCCTACCGCACCAGGCTCAACATCTTGTAGTGTACCTTTTCCTATATCCATATTGAGTGTTCCTGAAAGGTCACCCAGCGTAAAGTTTGACGGGGAAGTTGGCCATGATACATTTGCTTTTATTATTACTTTCTCTGCATCTATCGCTTTCTGGTAGCCTAAATTAGCTAATAATAAATCTAAATCATTACTTTCCAATTTTAACTGAAGCATCGTATTATCTGCTACCGGTGTTTTATTCCAAACAGCTTTTATGACAGAAAGATCAAAAACATTGGATGTCAATTTTCCCGAACTAATTACCCATTCATTTTCTGTTCTTTTTGCCAATAGATTCAGGGTTCCTAATGGCTTTTCATCAAGCAGCAGTGAATCGATTGAAATATCAACACTTGGCCATAAATCCATCGATAGGTCTTTATCCGCCTGTTTATCATCTTCAGACTTTTTAGGAAGTGTAATCGCTAGTCTTGCTAAATCCATTTTAATGGCTGTAGAACCTTTTAAGTCATTAGGTAAATAAATAAAACCCCGTATTTGTTTACTGTCAATATTTGTTCGCCAGCCCTTCGCATCTTTTTGGCTCGCTAAATTTAGATCTGTTATCGTCTGTTCAAAACCCGTTAACTTTGCTAGCGTCAATGATATTTCATCAATACTATTTACTAATGACACATCATCACCAGAGTTTTGCTGCTTCGCCCATTCAAGCCAGTCATCAATAGATATTTCCGCTAATTGGCCCGTTATTTTAATGCCATTTTTTGGTAATATAACGTTGCCCTTTCCAAATCTAATTTCACCTTGCCACAAGTCCTTTTTTGGTTTTGCTATTGCATGCAATACATCACCATAATGAGTGCTATAAACCAAACTATTATCAACGTTTTGTATTGTAGTTTTAAAAGAAATACTCTGCGCGGCTTCTTTGCCAAAAGGCACCGGCATTGCCAAAGTTAAACCTTTTAGGTCTGAATTAAGTTCAACATCAAGATAGAATTTTCCCAACTCCCTTTCTACAACTGTCAGGTTCATCTTATATGCTGTTCTTCCAGTGATATATTCAGGCACTTCTCCCGGCCAAACCTTATTAATTTGCCTCGTATTGATATGGCTTAAAACGGAGACAATTGCTTTATCGCCATCAGGTTCAACATTAATTTCTACTGCTTCATTAAAAGCAATAGCTGTTATATTTTTTGCTTTAACGCCTTTTTCACTAAAATATAATTTGCCATTAACCTGTGTCATTGCTATTTCAGGAGACGCTTTATAAAGCAGTTGGCTATCTTTAAAGCTAACATGGCCTGCAACCGTTGTATTATCAATATCTACCAATGGCACCATTAGGTCTAAGTTTATGTTACTGCTACCTTTTGCTACTGCTAAATCAGCTACTACTCCAAAACGTTCTTTTAACGGACTGTCTTTTAAAAACTGTAAGGCTTTAGCCGTTGTCCCTTTTACATCACCTTTAACCCATAAAACAGGTTTACTTTCAGTTAGTTTTTTAATCGTTGTTGTTACATCGATAAAATCAAAGCCCGCTGTTTTTCCTTGTTTTGTTTTTATAATTAGATCATTTCCTGAGCCAGTTATTGTACCTGTTAACTCATATAGATCTGGCCAACCTGGCGCATAATGTAATTGGATATTTTGAGCATGCAAGTGCATCTTAAACTGGCCTTTATCAGGCTCTTTTTCATAAGGAAATGCAGCCAGTTCCCCTTTTAGTCTTATCTCACCGTCGATGATCTTTCCTGCTACAAAGGCATCATCTGACCATGTTTTAAAATCAGCAGAAAAATTCTTCCGTGGCACATATTTTTTCCACTGATTTACCCTAATATCCTCTAATGTTATTTTTAGATCGTTTATGATCTTGCCATCACTTTCTTTTTTTATTTCGCCGTCTAATTGTAATGTTAAATCTTCATTCCAAAGACGTAGGCCCTGGCTAACTAATTGCCAGTTTTCTTGCTCATAATCCAGTTGCAGCACGCCTACAATAGAATCAAAAAACAGGGCATCATCCAACCAGGGTTTGGCATATAACGTCAGGTTACGACTATCTAAACGAACATTGCCAAATCCATTTTGCCAATTAACTTGAGCCGTTAAATTTGTAACTCCAGGGTAATCTTGCCAAGATAAAATGACACCTTCTTTTAATTTAAAGGCTAATTCGGTTAAACCATTTTCGGCAGAATAACGAAGATTCAGCGCTTCAATATCCCCAGCGGGTTGTTGTTGTTGAATAATTTCAGGGGTTTTGTTTGATAATAGTGCAACAGAGGTGAGATCACTTAAACGTAAATATTGTGCTATAAGCCGCATATTCCCTTGAGGGTCTTTATCTACTGAAAATGCTGTTTCAGGCCAATCATCTCCATTAATTGATAACATCGTTCGCCCTGATAACCGCCAGGATTCATCCGTTTGTTTCCAATCAATGTTTCCCTGCACAGAATCTACCACCACAGCCGGAGAATCATTTTCACTGCTGAGAAGTTCAGCTTGAAATAGTTTGAAGTCTGTTGTTGCCACATCTACATGTGGGCCAACACCTGCTACAGAAACCTGTGCAGTAACTGATCCTTTCGAGATCATAATATCTTGCCAATCGAGCCCATTTAGCAATGATGCTATTTGCAGATCGTTTATTTTAGCCTGCCCTTGCCATTCACCAACTCGTGAAGCATTATCATTTAATTCCGCTTGGGATGAGAACGCTATAATCCCGCCTAATGATGATGGTGGTCTTAAAGTACCGGTTGTTTCCCATTGCATGTTTTGATGAATAATTGTGCCGCTTATGAGTTCATATTGACCCGATAGTGCTGTATTGAGTTGATCAACATAATCAATTTTTATCTTTTCAAAATCAAAATGATTCAGCAACGTTACCCATGATTTCCAATCAAATTCTTGCTTTGAAGAAGCCGTCGGCAATATAAAGTCTTGTACTTGGAATTGGCCTGAATAATCGCGTATCACTGCTAACTTTAAACCATTCAAGGTAATATCATTAAGCACAGGTTGACCACGCTTCACGCTAGCGATTAAATCTAAGCCTAAATGGAGACTGCCAAGTATCACTATTTCTTTTTGGCTATCTTCAGTTAATACTGCAACGTCGCCTATTTGGAGTTTCGGTTCAAGGCCTATCCAATCTAAACTTGCCGTACCCACTGTAACGGGATGGCCAATTTTATCACTTAGCCATAATGCAATTTCGTCTTGGCGCTCTTCAACCTCATTCGATAGCCAATACAATGTAGCAATGAATAAAGTCAGTATCACCACTAGAATAATAGACAAATAGATCAGCTGTCTAGCGGCTATTTTTAGACCTCGGATTATCACATCAGCACCACATTAAACTGCTCACGGTTATATTGCGTTTCACATTGAAATAAAATAGGTTTTTCGATGAATTGTTCTAACTCGGCAAGGTTGGTAGAGTCTTCATCATTGAATCGATCGATGATATCTTGTGATGCCAGCACTAAAAATTGTGTTGTTTCATATTGTTTTGCTTCACGCAGAATCTCTCTAAATATCTCATAACACACTGATTCAGCACTTTTAGCATAGCCTTTACCCTCGCAACATGGGCATGGCTCACACAAAATATGACCTAAACTTTCTCGTGTTCGTTTACGTGTCATTTCAACCAAGCCTAGCTCTGAAACACCACAAATATTATGCCGTGCCCGATCGGGCTGCATCGCTTTTTCTAATGTTCGTAGCACTTGATCGCGATGTTCTTGCTCTTCCATATCAATGAAATCAAGGATGATAATGCCACCTAAATTCCGCACTCGTAATTGACGTGCAATGGCTTGAGCCGCTTCAAGATTAGTTTTAAATATCGTTTCTTCTAGATTTTTATGACCTACAAAACCACCTGTATTCACATCAACAGTGGTCATAGCCTCAGTCTGATCAAAAATCAAATAACCACCTGATTTAAGTGATACTTTTCGCTCCAATGCTTTATTGATTTCATCTTCAACACTAAATAAATCAAACAAAGGTCGTTCGCCTTTATAGTGTTCTAGTAGCGATACACACTCAGGCATAAACTCTTCCGCAAACTGTAGTGCTTTTTGATAAGTCTCACTCGAATCAATTCTGATCCGCTCAAAATCATCAGAAAATAGATCACGCAGTGCGCGTAAAGCCAAAGGTAAATCTTCATGTAAAGGTTCACCACATTTAACAGACGATTTTTGTTCCGATAATTTTCGCCACAAATGCTGCAAGTAATGTAGATCTGTGAGTAGCTCTGTTCCGCTGACACCTTCAGCTGCAGTACGCAAAATATAACCTGCCGTATCTGCTTCAAGCTTTTTACTCAAACATTCTTTTAATCGCTCTCGCTCTTCCTCACCTTCAATTTTAAGTGATACGCCTATACCCTGAGCTTCAGGCATATAAACCAAATAACGTGATGAAACAGATAATTGCGTAGTGAGTCGCGCCCCCTTACTCCCCATCGGATCTTTAATGACTTGCACTAAGATCTCTTGGCCTTCACGCAATAATGACGTGATCGGTGGCACAACGGTCTCATGCAAATCACCACTTTGCCCTTTCGGTATTGAAATATCTGAAGCATGTAAAAAAGCAGCCCGTGCTAAACCAATTTCAACAAAAGCAGCTTGCATTCCGGGCAAGACCCGGCACACTTTACCTTTATAAATATTACCGACCAAACCTCGAGACTCAGAGCGTTCAATAAACACTTCTTGCAACACACCATTATCAACGACAACAGCCCGTGTTTCACTTGGTGTTACATTGATTAATATCTCACTGCTCATTTATCTTCCTGATAATTGTTTTAACATCATCGCTGTTTCTCTAACTGGCAAGCCCATAATGCCTGAATAACTGCCTTTAATCTGCTCAATAAATATGGCAGCTAAACCTTGTACGGCATATCCACCCGCTTTATCGACACCTTCTTTAGTCGATAAATACCACTCAATATCTGCATCTGTAAGCGCTGTAAAATGCACAGTACTTGTGCTAAGTTCACACCTTACCTCAGAAGTCGAAACAATTGCTACCGCAGTCATCACCTCATGTTCACGTCCTGATAATTGCAACAACATATTCCTCGCATCAGCATCATTTTTAGGCTTGCCTAGAATGGTATCACCTAACACCACCGAAGTATCCGACCCTAATACCGGTAACTGATTTTCCTTATCTAAACTATCCCAACCAGATCGTGCCTTAGCAATGGCTACTCGTTGAACATAGTCAATAGGTGTTTCATCAGCCAATCGACCTTCATCTACATCAACCGATAATACTGAAAATTCGACGCCAATCTGCGCTAAAAGTTCACGCCGTCGGGGGGACTTTGAGGCTAAATATATCTTTGGGAAATTCATGCGCGATGATAAGGGTGATTTTGAGTAACAGTCCAAGCACGATACAACTGTTCAGCCATAACAATACGCACTAAAGGATGAGGAAAGGTTAATGCAGATAACGACCACTTTTGATTGGCTCGTTTCAAACACGCTTCAGACAAGCCATCAGGACCGCCCACGATCAGTGAAACATCACGGCCATCTTGCTGCCAGTTTTGCAATTGCTGTGATAATTGTTCTGTCGACCATGTTTTGCCTTTAACATCTAAAGCCACCACATGATGATCCGCGGGAGTCGCTGCTAATATTCGCTCACCTTCCTCACGCATCCATTGCCCCGCACTACCACTTTTACCCCGTTTTGCGGGTGCTATCTCATGGAGGTGTAAACTACAATCTCGTGGTAAGCGTTTAGCATATTCTTGATAACCATCAATTACCCAAGCAGGCATCTTGGTACCCACAGCCAATAAATTCAGCTTCATGGTTTATGGGGCTAGTCTTCAGCCGAAACTTGATCAACGTTTTCAGGCACACTCCACAATTTTTCTAAATTGTATGTCGATCGCATTTCAGGCGTTAAAATATGCGCAATCACATCGCCCAAATCAACCAATGCCCATTCGCCGACATCTTCACCTTCCATACCTATAGGTATAATACCTGCGGCTTTGGCTTGACTACTTACTGAGTTTGCCAGTGCTTTAACCTGACGTGTCGACTTGCCGGTCGCAATGATCATAAAATCAGTCACATCTGTCATTTGTGTCACATCAAGCACTTTAATATCTTCTGCTTTAATATCTTCTAGTGCATCAATCACTAATAATTGTAATTCTTTGGCCTGCATTGGGCACTCCGTTAAATAATTACAGTCATTTTACCTTATTTTAGTTAAAATTACCTTTATGAAAAATACCTCAACCAATAGTAATAATAATTTTTCCATTGCTGATTCAGATGTAATGGCCGAATGGATATATTTTGCTGTTTTAGCTAACCATGACACTGAAAGCATAATTCAACTCATTAAACTCACACTCGCATCCACCTTCTTAGAACAGCCTATTATCAGCGAAGCAGAAATCGATGAAGCCATCAAAATGGATTTAGAGATGTTACAACAACAGGCTGACAACGCTCATTTAACAGAACAAGATCTCGATCGAGCAAAGATTAAACAAGAATTAATCGAAGTCGGTGCTGGCGAACAATTTGAGGAAGGACTGGCCGCCTGTCAATTTCTAGCCGCCTTGCTCGGCTCTCCTACCGATGGCTTTTTAGCTGTAATAGCAAACTATGGTGAAGAATTTGCAGATACATTTTCTGTTATTGCTAAACAATATAATGTTGATAGATTACGTACGCTCACACCCAAAGCATTAGATGTGATTATTCAATCAAAGAACAGTGAACCAGCTAAGGTAATGGGCCTATCAGATCCACAAAGCTGGTTTGCTTCTCTTGTTCTACTTGAGGCTAATTTACACTAAGCTCGAGCACTTAATTAATAGGGATTCTCAACATTAAAAGCTCTAAAACAACTCCATATCCCTAATTCTAGGGGTTCCCCCCCCCCACCACTTATTGTTAAAGTCTTAATTAATTCGCGCTAAAACTTATAAATGAGGTCCATCATAATGATGAAAACAATATTAATATTGGTCAGCTCAATCGCTATTCTTTTCTCCTTTCCGACACTTGCTTCAGTCATAGATTTCCAGCAACTTGAGAGAAATCAAGATGGTCCTTTTCGTGTTGCTGTAGGAAGTAACAAGTATATTGAAGATGGATTTCAACTTGACTATTTAGGTAGCCGTCCTTGGGATGGCTTCTACTCTCTGGGCACATTAGATAGCCGCTACACCGGTTCAACAGCAATGTTTAATAATACTCCAGGTGGCACTACACAGCTTAGTAAGGTCGGCGGGGGGATTTTTGATTTATTTAGTATTGATTTGGCAAAAATAGATGGTACATCATTTGGTAATGTTACCTTTACGAGAGATGGTGGACACTCACAAACCTTCGTATCAAGTAGTTTGTCAATCACTGAAACTTTTTTATTTGATGCAGGCTTTCTTGGAGCTCGATCCGTATCTTGGATTCAAACTAGTTCTTTTTTAGGGTTTCACCAGTTTGATAATATCAATATTAATGTATCATCAGTTCCTATCCCAGCAGCAGCCTTTATGTTTGCTCCTGCGTTATTAGGTTTTTTAGGTTTACGGCGTAAGGCTAAAATTACAACTGTTTAATCTTATAAAAACCAATTGAACACAAGCCATAATGGGAAACTATTATGGCTTTTTCTTACCTATCATAAATTCTGCTTGGGCAACCACTCCGATGTTTTTCCCGTCCAATAATACACCGTTAGTCCAATCCATTCTCTCCATGCCGGCTCTAATGTTTGTAGATGCTCAAGCAGACTAAAATCCCACTGCCTAAATTCGGATTTATTGCTGTAATAATCTACTGGATAAGGGAGCACATTAATATTTTGTTGGCGTGCAATGCCCACTGATCTTGCCATGTGGAAAGCTGAGGTTATAAGAAGATAACTGCCATCAACCTTAGGCAGTGTATCTTTTAATAACACAAAATTTTCATGGGTATTTCGAGATTGTGATTCGATGATTAATCTATCTTCATCGATGCCAACAGCAATAAGTAATTTACGAGCAATATCACCACCAGTCGTGGTGGTATCAAATCGCAATAAGCCACTGCCACCAGAAAATATCACCGGCGTATTTGGGTAGTGCTTGGCTAATGTTGCTGCGCCAATAAATCGATCGCCACCACCTCCAATCTCAGCAGTGTTCCAAGCAATGGATATCTTTAAATTTTCACCACCACCCAATACTATAATGCCATCAATAGTCTCAGGTAAGATTTCTGGTTTAGAAAACCGTGTTTCCAGTGGGTGCATTAGATAGTCACTAACTGGATACGCAAGCAGTACTAAGCTTACTAGCACCGTAGGTATCAATATTTTTTTGGCAGCACTAATTTTATTACGTAATAACTGAATTGTGCCTAGCGTCATTAATACAACAATAAGGTTGGTCGGGCTTAGCAAGCTCCATGCTAGTTTTGATATTATGAAGAATAGGTTATCCATTAAAAATATATTCCATTGTTTATACCCAAATTACTATTTCGTCATTCTCGCAAAAGCGGGAATCCAACGATAATGGATAATTGAACAGCCCGTAGATTCCCGATAAAAGATCTCGGGAATGACGACTTTATTTTAATCTCGTAAATGACGGTTGATTTTCGCGTGGGTGAGTCATTTATACAAACCCAACATACTAATTAATTGAATAACCGCATCGGGTAATAAATATTGTGGATTTGAACCTTGTGCAATCTTGGTTCGAATTTCTGTGGCTGAGATGGCTAGTTGTGTCACATTCACTCGCCAAATTTTTCCTGCTAGTTGTGTCGGGGCGCCATTAATTGCTAAATGCTGTCGATACCAACTTGTCATTTCATCTGACATTGTTAATGTTTCATCTGGTCGTTGCATCACTACGATATGCGCTAGATCCAATAATTCCTGCCAGCGGTGCCATGTTTGAATATAAGAAAACGCATCTGTGCCCACCATCAAATATAAAGGACTATTTGGGAATTCTTGTCGTAAACTAAGTAATGTATCAATGGTGTATGAATTACCCTCTCTATGCAACTCTCTATCATCCACCACAAATTGTGGATTATTTTTTACCGCCAGCTGCAGCATTGTTAAGCGTTGTTCTGGTGTGGCTTGTGGCTCTCCTCGGTGCGGTGGGCGTGCACTAGGGATAAGATGAATGCGATCTAAACCCAATTGATCAGCTACATCCAATGCTGGTCTTAAATGTCCAAAGTGAACGGGATCAAATGTGCCCCCTAAAATGCCTATAGATTCTGCCATTATTTATCCGCGAACTTGACCGCTGCCCAATACAATCCATTTTTGCGACGTTAGACCTTCTAAGCCAACAGGGCCTCGCGCATGAATTTTATCGGTAGAAATACCAATTTCAGCACCTAATCCATATTCAAAGCCATCGGCAAATCGGGTGGATGCATTAACCATTACTGAACTTGAATCAACTTCAGCTAAGAATCGGCGTGAACGTGCATAATCTTCTGTCACAATTGTTTCAGTATGACCTGAACTATGTTTGTGAATATGATCCATCGCCGCATCAACGCCTTCAACAATACGAATTGATAAGATAGGTGCTAGGTATTCGGTATCCCAATCTTCATCAGTGGCGGTTTTAATGTCGCTGAGGATAATTCGGGTTAATTCACAGCCACGCAATTCGACATTTTCTGTCGCATAACGTTTTGCTAAGCGTGGCAGAATATCTGCCGCAATTGCACTATCAACTAATAAGGTTTCCATTGCATTACACACACCATAACGGTGACATTTAGCATTAAAGGCAATCTCTTCAGCCATATCTAAATCGGCACCACCATCAATATACACATGGCAAATACCATCAAGATGTTTGATAACAGGGACTCGCGCATCGTTGCTAATTCGTTCAATCAACCCTTTACCACCACGAGGCACGATGACATCGACATAGTCTGTCATCGTGATCAACTCACCCACAGCCGCGCGATCTGTTGTTTCAATCACTTGAACTGCTGTTGCTGGCAAACCTGCTTGTTCCAAACCACGATGAATGCAGCTTGCAATCGCTTGGTTTGAATGAATCGCTTCGCTACCACCACGTAATATTGTTGCATTACCCGATTTTAGGCATAAACCTGCAGCATCCGCCGTCACATTAGGGCGCGATTCATAGATAATACCAATCACGCCAAGCGGCACTCGCATTTTTCCTAATTGAATCCCAGAAGGACGGTAGTTCATATCACTGATTTCGCCAACAGGATCTGCCAACGCCGCAATTTGTTCCAAACCTTCTGCCATGCCTTCAATACGATCATCCGTTAACTCTAGACGATCTAATAACGCAGCATCTAAACCTTTGGCTTTGCCTGCTTCCATATCTAATGCATTTTGCTGCTTTAAGACCTCTGCGGCAGCTCTAATTTCATTAGCAATAAACTGCAATGCTTCATTTTTTGCATTGGTACCCGCTCGCGATAATGCACGGCTTGCAGTTCTAGCTTGCTGACCGACTGTTTGCATGTAGTTTTTAATATCCAACACAATACTCCCAAGAACTATACATGAGTCGTCTTTTCCGCCACGCCTGCGTTAAAAATAATCTCAAAATGCTCATTTACACCAGTAAACTGCGCTTTTTCGATTATTTTTGCCTTGTCCTGACAAAAAATACTTTTCATGTAAAGCTCTTTCTAAAATTTTTCAAGGGTTTTTATACCCGCAACTTGTAAACATAATGTTTCTAGCAATGACCATGGGCACGCTTGGTAAGCCCCTTTAGCAGCCTGATCTATTTTGGCCATTTGCTGTAAAAAGCTCTGCCACTGCGGTCGTTTATGTCTGCTCAATGCTTGCCGCATCATTGGCCGCGCCTTTTCCCATATCGGTGGTTTTTGCGAAGCAAATACTTGCTCTATTCGCTCGCCTTGTTCTATTTGTATCGCCATATTAACCGCTCTATGTAGAGACCACGAAACGGCTGAAAATACTGACATTATATCTAAACCTTCTGCACGTAAGCGACTTATCATTCGAGGGATCTTAGTTGCTTGGCCTGAAAACACGGTATCCATCAATCCAAACACTTCAAAACGTGCATTGTCAGCAACGGAAGCTAATACTGTTTCTTCATCGACTTTGCCATCAGGGCAAAGCAATTGTAATTTATCAATTTCTTGCGCTGCTGCAAATAGATTGCCTTCAACTCGTTCAGCGATTAATGCGGCAATGTGTTGATTGGTTTGCAATCCTTTTTGCTGCATTCGCTGCGAAATCCAACGAGGTAAATTTGCAATATCAATTGGCCAAACAGGTATTGTCACCCCAACACGGTCTAATTCGGTAAACCACTTGCTTTTTTGTGATCGGGCATCAATCTTACCGCTGATAATCAATAGGGTGGTATCGGCAGGTATATTAGCTACATAATTGCGTAAGGCTTCGCCACCTTCTTTGCCCGGCGCACCTGATGGCAGGCGAATTTCTAATAAGCGTTGACTGGAAAACAATGACATAGTTTGTTCTTGCCACTGAATTTCTGACCAATTAAAGCGACCTTCAACATGCCAAACTTGGCGGTCATCCGCACCTGATTTTCGCACTTGCTGACGAATAATATCGCTAGCTTCTTCCACCAACATTGGTTCATCACCAAATATTAAGTAGATGGGTGCTAAGCCTTGCTCTACATGTTCTTGTAATTGTTCAGCTCTTAATCGCATCGCGTTATCTATCCAAAATAATTAAGCTAGCTTCGTCATCCTCGCGAATGCGGGGATCCAACGATAGTGGATATTTGAACTGCCCATGGATTCCCGATAAAAGATCTCGGGAATGACTGACTGGGTTAAAATCATCTGTGTTTTTATTCACTCTGACTGTTTACTTTTATAATACGGATAGACGTCTTAGAATGCTTTGTACCAACTGCTGATTCAATTGCTCCTTCAATAAGCGTTCTTCTTCATCCTTGCCTAGCACTTGGTTTTGGTCAAACTGATAATCGCGTTGTGCTTCAACTTGCCCTAATTCGAGCAATACTTGGCTATCACTATCTGTGACTTTAAACGTCACGATGCCGTGTAATTCATATTCACTGACTTTGGCATCACTACCCACTGATAAAACACGACGTTCAAACTTATTATCTAAAATTGTTAATACAGCACTACTTTGTTGGTACTCCTTCACTACGCTGACACCGTTTCGCGTTAAGCCGCGTTTAAGTTCAAGCCCCAAACCTTGTTGCATATTCACACCTTGCACATACATTGTTTGAAGGCTAGCAGGTATGTTTGCACTACCACGTAACTGAAAGCCACAACCTGCAATCGCAAGCATGGTAAAACTAATAAATAGTTTAACTAGATAACGCTTCATCAATTTAATCCTAAATTAAATTTTTCACCACGGAGACGCAGAGGGCACAGAGATAAAAGCACTTCCTTTCTATCACTCTGTGTTCTCCGTGTCTCCATGGTGAATTTAAAGATCTTAGTTTATCTTTATCAACCCGCAACTACAATATTAACCAATCTACCAGGTACAACAATCACTTTACGCACTTCTTTACCCTCAGTAAATTTCAGCACACTGTCATCTGCCAAGGCCACCGTTTCAATCGCATCTTTAGCCATATCAGCAGCAACCGAAATTTTAGATCGTAGCTTACCATTGACTTGCACCATTAGCTCAATTTTATCTTGTACTAATGCCGCTTCATCAATTTCAGGCCATGTCGCATTGACGATAGCATCATCATGGCCTAAATCATTCCACAATTGGTGGCAGATGTGCGGTGTTATTGGCGATAACATCAACACTGTGTTCTCTAATAATTCTTGCACAACTGCTCTGGCTTGATCACTTGTATCTTTCACTTTAGCCAAGGCATTCATCAATTCCATCACCGCAGCAATCGCTGTATTAAAGGTATGACGACGACCAATATCATCTGATACTTTGGTCAATGTTTGATAAGTGTGGCGACGTAAGCCTTTTAATTCATCACTTAAACTATCAACATCAAGTGCCACCACATCGCCCTGTTCAATATGCTCTTGAACAGCACGCCATAAGCGATTCAAAAAGCGATGCGAACCTTCCACTGCTTTGTCAGACCACTCAAGTGATTGATCGGGGGGCGCAGCAAACATGGTAAATAATCGTGCGGTATCAGCACCGTATTGATCAATCAATGCTTGTGGATCAACGGTATTGCCTTTTGATTTCGACATTTTAACGCCGTCTTTTAACACCATGCCTTGTGTCAACAGGTTTTTAAATGGCTCATCACCCGAGACTAATCCTTCATCGCGCATTAACTTATGGAAGAAGCGTGCATAGAGCAAATGTAATACCGCATGTTCAATGCCACCAATATATTGATCAACAGGCAACCAATGATCAGCGCGTTCATCTAACATCGCGTCTTCATTATCTGGGCAAGTGAAACGAGCGTAATACCACGATGATTCAAAAAAGGTATCAAAGGTATCTGTTTCGCGAATTGCATCTTTGCCACATTCAGGACAAGCACACTCATAAAACTCAGGCATCGATTTAATCGGCGAACCGCTACCATCAACAATTACGTCTTCAGGCAATGTCACCGGTAACTCGGCTTCTGGCACCGGCACCGCACCACAATCAGGACAATTGATAATGGGAATAGGCGTACCCCAATAACGTTGACGCGAAATCCCCCAATCACGTAGTCGATAATTAACTTGCTTTTCGCCTTGCTCATTTTTCACTAAAAAGTCAGCAATAGCATCAAATGATTTTTCCGATGTTAAACCATCAAATTGCTGTGAATTAATCAATTTACCTTTTGCTGTAAATGCCGCTTTATCTAAATCACATTCTGCTTTGCCTACTGGCTCAATCACTTGATTAATCGGCAAACTATATTTTTGAGAAAATTCATAATCACGTTGATCATGTGCCGGTACCGACATCACAGCACCGGTGCCATAGCCCATCAATACGAAGTTAGCCGCCCACACAGGAACTTTCTCACCGGTTACAGGGTGAATAGCCATCACACCGGTAGCCACCCCTTTTTTCTCAACAGTTTCCATCGCCTCTTCCGATGTTTCCATCTTGCGACATTCTTCAACAAACGCCTTTAATTCAGCATTCGATTCAGCGGCTTTTAATGCAAGCGGATGCTCGGCGGCAACAGCCAAATAACTCACACCCATTAACGTATCTGGTCGTGTGGTATACACATCTAAAGTCGCATCAGAAGCATTAAGACCAAACTTGATTTCTACACCTTCAGAACGCCCAATCCAATTAGCTTGCATTGTTTTAACTTGTTCAGGCCAGCCATCTAACTGGCCTAAATCATTTAATAACTGCTCAGCATAATCAGTGATTTTCATAAACCACTGTGGGATCTCACGTTTTTCAACCTGAGTATCACACCGCCAGCAACAACCATTAATCACCTGCTCATTCGCTAACACCGTTTCATCAACCGGACACCAGTTTACTGCCGATGTCTTTTTATACACTAAGCCTTTTTTAAATAGGCGGGTAAAAAGCCATTGTTCCCAACGATAATATTGTGGCGTACAGGTTGCAAGCTCACGTTCCCAATCATAGCCAAGACCTAAACGCTTTAATTGATCACGCATATAATCAATATTTTGATAGGTCCACTCAGCAGGTGGCACTTTATTTTTGATTGCGGCATTTTCTGCGGGCAAACCAAAAGCATCCCAGCCCATCGGTTGCAATACATTTTTACCCTGCATACGCTGATAACGTGAGATCACATCACCAATGGTATAGTTACGTACATGCCCCATATGCAGCTGACCACTTGGGTACGGAAACATAGCTAGGCAGTAGTATTTCTCCTTGTCAGAATCTTCCAAAGCGCGGAAGGTATTTTGATCTTGCCACCAGTGCTGGGCGGCCGCTTCAATAGCGGCAGGTTGATATTCTTGTTGCATGGACAGTCTTTGCTAAATCTAAAACGTATAAGGATACCGTAAGCAGCAATTAGCTAAAAGAAAAAGGTTTTATAATTGAGAGACTACTGTTTAATTTTGGCCATATATTGAATCGTTATCTATTATGTATTACCCTGAGATCATACTTTGAAAATGTACAGAAATTAAGGTTATGGACCACCCTAAGAAAAAATAGATCTCCCAAGGGTGTGTTTATTTTTAGCTAAAGGTGTAATTAAAATTACTAGAGGGTTATTTAATATGGGAAAAGAAATAATTAAAATGTTTTACACACCTTTGAGTCATTTTTTATGCACCTTTTAGGGGTGTATAAAAATTGTTATGAGGCAAAAGATTGGAAATAATTGAGAATGAAAGTGAATATCTAAATGACTTCATTGCATTAAATGAAGAATGGATTACGACTAATTTCCAATTAGAGGATATAGATAAGAAACTTGCAGCTAATCCACAAAAAGTAATTGATGATGGCGGGTACATTTTTAGCTTGGTTGATAACAATAAAGTTATTGGTGTCTGCGCACTGTTCAATGAGGGCAACAATGTTTATGAGCTAGCCAGGATGGCTGTACCTCCCGAGCACCGAGGTAAGGGATACGGAGAAAAACTAATTAATGCTTGCTTATCTAAAGCACAAGAAATTAAAGCACATAAAGTTTATCTAGTCTCAAATACAAAATTAGAAGCAGCAATAGTATTATACAAAAAGCATGGTTTTAAAATTGTTTCCACTGAACAACACCCTGTATACTCAAGGGCAAATATAATCATGGTGCATAATGCCTCATAACAAATCACTGCAGTTGCCCCTGCAATACGCCGCTTCGCTACACGTCATATTGCAGGTCAACTGAGTTCAAGAGTTAGGGTTTGAGACATTAATGGCAACTAAAGTAAAATTCTTTGACAAAAGCATAGTTATCTACCGAGAACTTTCCAATGTTCTTGGTTTGGGACTGCTGATAAGTATTTTTTGTATTGGTTTTGGATCATGGTTTCTAAAATTAATGCCAGATGAAATACTTCCTCGAGTTTTCGGAATGTTATTTATCACTATCGGTATTTTTGTTTTAATTGGTTTGCCTAAATATTATGGCAAAATGAAAAATAAGTCAGGTGCGATCATATTTAAAGCTGACGCAAAAGGAATCTCTGAAGGCTCACCATTAAATAGTCTTGAAAACACTTATTCTTGGAATAGTATTGAAAAAATCATATTAACCTCAAAGTATATTGAAAAAGGCCTTGATAGTGATGGAACATCCTATAGTTGGAACCTTATGTTTATTTTTTTAAATAAAAAAATAAATGATAATATTGGTTTCATACAACGCAGTAAAAAACAGATTGGGATTTCTCCAAAAGGGCATGACTTTATCACTGTTCAGCTTCCAAAAAACAGTTTAATTGATATTAGAGAAAATCTAGCTTCTCTATCAATAAATCAAATAGAAATATCTGTCTGTAAACGTTTTGAATTTCATTATGGTAAAGACATTGAAGCAATTACACCCTAACAATCAAATTCACTTGACCGTGATCATCCCCCGTTAAAGTGGACACCAAAATCTAACAACAAGATGAGGTATTTGTATGCCAAAGTACAACAATGCTAGAAAAACATGACTCTATTTTCTGATATATTAATACTCAAAACCCGCTAACATTTCTTCTGATATCCAAGATTGTAAAAAGCTAATGGCTTTCATTGGTGTTTCTTCTTCACTGAAAAAATCCAATAATTTCTCGCACATCACCGCGAATGTTTCACCTTGCATAGCTAGTGCTAATATTGCGATTTCTTCTGGCGCTAGCATTCTATAATGACTGATTAAATCTGAACGACGCCATAATATCCACGCCGTAGCGTGTGACTTCTCTGCTTTAGGTGGCGTTTCTTCTTCAGCTAAGGCTTTCCAAATAGGAAAGCTATTGTGCTCTAACCATAAGATTTGCACTGACTTTTGAAATTTAAACGTCAATGTGCCCCATGCTTGTTCAGGCAGTGCGGCTAGATCATCCATTGTTGAAAATTGTAGATCTTTGGCATCAAAACTATCTGCAAAAGCACGGTCAATGCAGGCTAATTCATAAACTTCAGCTATATGTTCATAGTCTGTATCATCCCGTATTAGTTCAGGCAAGTTAACACTGAAATAGCGTAAATTAGTGGTGTGTGATGGATATTTATCAATATACGACTCCATCAATTGATCAAAGCGATCGTCGCCTAAATAAGAAGCCAATTTATCGTAATCAGTAGTAATAGCTTCTTTTAACCTAAGCCTGTATGCAGCGGCATAGATATCAAGTCGCCCTTTTGCTGACAACATTGGCGTTGATTCAATGTCATCAACCATTGCTGTGGATTCATCGAGCAGATAATCCATAAATCGGTATTGCAGCTCCTGTAAGCCGGGCATTAGGCTGCTCCTTGCAAATCTTGTTTATTGCTAATTTGTAATTGCTGAGGCGTTAATACTTTGGCGGCTATTTTCTCTGCTATAGCCAGTTCTTGACGTAACTCTTCAAACGGTGGAATATTATCATCGCGTTCAATCATTGTGCTCACTGCACCGAACCGACCTAAGGCGTATTCATATAATTCCCATACCGGATCACATACATCGTGATCATGTGTATCAATAATCATTTCACCGTTATAGCTATGACCCGCAAGATGAAATTGCATCACCCGATCGCTATCAATGCCATTTACATAATGTTGCGGCTCAAAGTGATGGTTGTTAGCACTGACAAAAATATTGTTGATATCAAGCAAGATATAACAATCTGCCCGCTTGGCTATTTCGTTTACAAATTCCCATTCCGGCATTTCAGAATTATTGTAAGTGACGTAACTCGATAAATTTTCTATCAGCATTTGCCTGCCAATAGTATCTTGCACCTGCTTTATTCGATCAACAATGTGGTTGATCGTTGCTTCATTATAAGGCAAAGGTAAAAGGTCATGACTGTTGATATGGTTAACTGCTGTCCAACATAGATGATCTGAAATCCATTGCGGCTCAACGCGATCAATTAATATTTTTAATTTTTTAAGATAGTCAGAATTCAATGGGTCGGTGCTACCAATCGACATCGAAACACCGTGCATCACCATCGGATAATCTTGGCGGATCTTATCTAAATGGGCTAAAGGTTTACCCCCGGGAACCATATAGTTCTCAGAAATTATTTCAAACCAATCTACTTGCGGCTTGTTATCAATAACATGCTCATAGTGATCTGTTCGCAAGCCTAAGCCAAACCCTAGAAATGGACGTGTCATATTATTTTCCTACTGTACCACCTGCATCAGCACATGCTTTTTCCGACATAACTAAAAACCCATGGCCTTTACATGCTGCTTGACCCTTGCATGCATTCTCTGCGGTTTTGCAGTCATTATGTCCTGCACATGAGGTTACACCATAACAATGCACTTCAGCTGAGTCACTATTAAACTCAGGGGTTTTTGAGCCATACGCATTGGCTGCTGTGCTAGCCATCAAACTTGCAGCTGCAATAGCTAATGCTAAACCTGTTGTTTTAGTTGCATTCATTTTTATTCTCCCTTAATAAAATAGAAAAAGCCGTGTTTGTTATTGTAATACAAACACGGCTTTCCTAAATAAAAATGGCCTCTAAAGGCCACGTATTATCTATTTACCTGCTGTACCACCTGCGTCAGTACAAGCTTCAGCTGACATTTTAGCAAAGCCTTGGCCTTTACAAGATGCTTGGCCTTTACATGCATTACCTGCTGTTTTACAGCTTGCTTGCCCTTTACATGCATTATCTGCTGTTTTGCAGTCATTATGGCCTTTACATGCATTACTCGCGACTTTACAGTCATTATGCCCTTTACATGCGGTCACTCCATAACAATGTACCATTTCAGCGCTTGATGTACTTGTTGTTGGTGCGGTGTTTGCACAGCCTACTAAACTTGCTGCAGCTATAGCCATCGCCAACCCAGTTGTCTTTTTCATAACACCCATAATTTTCTCTCTTTATAATAATTAACTTTAGTTTGATTTAATTGTTGTTATAACCAAACTTATAACGATAGACGTACATGTAAAGCTATAATTACAAAAATTATCATATTTTTTATAAATAGGGATATAGTGGTATGGCAATTACAATAATTTTGGATTCTTTAAAAAAATGAAAGCCTTTGGATTTAGCAGTAACGATACGCAAGCACAGCTTATTGATCAACCTACACCTCAGGCCAATGGCCGCGATCTACTAATCGAAATTGATGCTGTTTCGGCTAACCCTGTCGACACTAAAGTTAAAGCAGGCATCAGAGGTAATTTAGCTGCTGCTAAAATTGTAGGTTGGGATGCGACAGGCACCGTTGTTGGCCTAGGTGACCAAGTTGCATTATTTAAACTAGGCGACAAGGTGTTTTATGCTGGCGATATCACCCGACCTGGTTGCTATGCAACTCACCAACTTGTTGATGAGCGTATTGTTGGATATGCCCCAAAAACACTTACCTCCACTGAAGCCGCTGTTATGCCTCTAACCAGTATTACCGCATGGGAATCACTATTCGCTCGTCTACGCATCAGCAGAGAAAATGATGAAAGCAAAAACATTCTTATTATTGGTGGCGCAGGTGGTGTTGGCTCTATTGCCATTCAATTAGCAAAAAAAGTTGCCAGACTTAATGTTATTACTACCGCTTCTCGTAGTGAATCTGAGCAGTGGTGTTACAAAATGGGTGCTGATCATGTCATCAACCATCACAGTGAAATGATATTACAATATCGCACCTTAGGATTAAGTGATCCTGATTATATCTTGTGTTTAAATAATACTGATCATCATTTTACTGCTATGGCTGAACTTATAGCGCCACAAGGCATGATATGCAGCATTGACGGTACACAAACAAAGCAGAATTTAGACTGCTTAAAATCAAAAAGTGTCGGCTTTGTTTGGGAATTTATGTTTACTCGTTCTATGTTTAAAACCAGTGATATGATTGAGCAACATCATTTACTGAACACTATTGCCCAACTGCTTGATGAGGGAGAAATCACAAGTACATTAACAGAGGTTATTGGTCCGCTTAATATTGACAATATTGAATTAGCACACAAGCAACTATTATCAGGCACAACTATAGGAAAATTAGCTTTAACAGCAATTGAATAGCCTCTAACTCATTAACATCGTATAATTAACATTTCCATACTTAGATCTTAGGGCATTATCATGGCTTCACAAAACACCGGTAAATTTTTCGTAGGTAGCATCATCATCTTTATTATCGTCTTCGGTTTAGTCAATGTTATTTTATCGACGATGCTAAGTGTGGCAAAAGGTACTGTAACGCCAGAAAGTATGGCTAACGAAGATGTTGTTGAGCGCATCAAACCTGTCGCAAAAATTAATATCGGCGAGCCACCTGTAGTTGAAGTGGCTGTTGTGGCCGTTGCTGCTCCCACCGCCGCAGGTTCTTCTGATGATGCTGGCGCAAAAATTGTAAAAAGCACCTGTGCTTTATGTCACCGCACAGGCATGATGAGCTCGCCTAAGTTAGGTGATGCTGATGGTTGGGCTCCACGCATTGAACAAGGCGTAGATAAACTTTACGCTAATGCAATTAATGGTTTTAACATGATGCCCGCTCGTGGTGGTAATCCAGATCTAAGTGATGATGATGTTAAGGCTGCGGTTGATCATATGATTTCACTTACTAAATAATATTTACTTCAGCCCGCCTTTGCGGGCTTTTTTATGTCTCATTATTCAATTAATTGAACAATAATGCTTAAAAACTTAACAACATCATTAATAAAAGAACTAGAAGCTGAAAAAGCCTCAACGCAAATTGGAACGGGCTGGATAAGCGGTGTGGTCGCACTTGTCCTAGCAATCACTGGTTTTGTTGCCGTGTTATGTCTTCGTTATCCAGACCTATTAACTGTTCCAGAAATTAGGGTAGCTATTGATGTCAGCTTAGTTAGAATTACCCTACATATAGTTTTAATTTTGGCGTTCTTACTAGCCACCGTCAGCCTTATTCTTCGACAACATAAATTCTTAGGTTTCACCGCATTATTACTAGTCTTATTCGCTGTTGCATTAGGTGGTTCTAATGCACGAATATCAGGCGAACTAACTAGTGGCGTTTATTTTGGCTTAGACTGGTTTATCTTAAACTTAACCTTAACGGGTATAGTATTTCTGCCTCTTGAACGTTTATTCCGTCGCAAAGAACAATCCGTATTTCGATTCGAATGGCGAGAAGATTTGCTGTATTTTTTAATTAGTAGCGTGATGGTGCAATCATTCACTTATCTATCATTTGCACCTTCAAATCTTATTTTAGCTACTGCTCAATTATCATCAATCCAAGCCGCCATTGTCAGCCAACCTTTGTGGTTACAATTTTTCGAAATCATGTTTTTGACTGATTTAGTGCAATATTGGGTTCATCGTTTATTCCACAAAGTACCTTGGTTATGGAAATTCCATGCTGTTCATCATTCAGCACGTACACTTGATTGGATGGCAGGTTCACGCATGCATGTAGTTGAAATTATATGTCTACGCGGACTCACTGTTATACCCATGACAGTACTTGGTTTTGACCAATCAATGCTCTATTTATATCTAATCGTCGTTTATCTTTATGCCACTTATATTCATTCTAATATTAAATTTGATATTGAATGGATCAAACCGATTCTGGTGACACCTCGCTATCATCATTGGCATCATGGTATTGAAAAAGAAGCGATTGATGTAAACTTCTCAATTCACTTTCCAATATTTGATCGTTTATTTGGCACCTATTTCATGCCTAAAGGTAGATGGCCCTCAGGTTTGGGTGTCAATGGCCATCCCGTACCCTCTGGTTATTGGAAGCAATTTTTGTATCCTTTTACTAAGTAAAAACCTTAGTCATTCTATTCCGAGTTAATAAAATGAAAACACGTGATTTTCCATATATTGCCCTAGCCCTAGGGGTATTTCTATTATTAGTCGTACTTAGAGGTAGTCAGATTGCTAGTGATGGCTTGACTAGCTTGCCACTATTAACATTATTGGTCGTCAGTGAGTTTTCATTTTTTGTAAATGCAATTGGTGCTTATATTGGCTTTACTCAGCTTCAAAAAACAGGATTTCAGCCACTGTATGGTCTAATCACGCTATTATGTTTAGCTTTATCACTCTATTTTATGTGGCTCGGCATTCAGCTTTGGCCACTATAATAATCAGGAAGACACTTCATTCATGACAAATAACGATGTTTTACGCCGGATCCGCTACGTTTTTGATTATAACGATTCAAAAATGATTGCTATATTTGCTCAAGCTGATGTTGAAGTCACGCGCGAACAAATCAGCAATTGGATGAAAAAGGAAGAAGTCCCAGAGTATGTAAACTGCACTGATGTACAATTAGCTACATTCTTAAATGGTTTCATTAATGAGCGTCGTGGCAAACGCGAAGGCGAACAGCCAAAACCTGAAAAAAAGATGAATAACAACATCATTTTCAGAAAACTAAAAATAGCATTAAATTTGAAAGATGATGAGATCTTAGATATCTTATTACTAGCCGATTTAAAGATTAGCAAACACGAACTAAGTGCATTTTTCCGTCGCTCTGATCATAAACATTTTCGAGCCTGCAAAGATCAAATATTACGTAATTTTTTACAAGGTGTACAACTTAAATTTAGACCAGAACAACCAAGCTCAGACTTTAAATGGAACTAACTCTACAAGGATAAATTATGAAACTAGAATCGCTCGCCTTACATCATGGCTATGAATCTGAAGCTACAACAAAAGCGGCCGCAGTTCCTATTTATCAAACTACATCCTATACCTTTGATGATACTCAGCATGGTGCAGATTTATTCGATCTCAAAGTGCCCGGCAATATTTACACCCGTATAATGAACCCCACAACGGATGTATTAGAGCAACGTGTTGCAGCAATGGAAGGTGGTATTGCCGCATTAGGTCTCGCATCGGGTATGGCTGCTATTACCTATGCTATTCAAGCTATTTGTACTGTCGGTGATAATATTGTCAGCATCAGTCAACTTTATGGTGGCACCTATAATCTTTTTGCTCATGCCTTACCGAATCAAGGCATAAATGTTCGCATGATTTCTTTTGACGATTATAAGGGCTTCGAAGATGCAATAGACGATAAAACAAAAGCGATTTTTTGCGAATCTATCGGCGGCATTATTGTTGATTCTGGTAAGTTTGATTGGGTAGCCAATAAAAACGTTTCCCCATGCTAAATGAACCTGATCCTTCTTATCATGGTGTCATCTATACGGAAGCATTAGGCGAAGCCGCCTATATCGGACGTTGCCGCGTTTCCCCGCTTAGAAACACTGGTGCCGCGCTATCACCTTTTAATGCATTCCAAATATTACAGGGCCTTGAAACATTAGGCTTAAGAATGGAAAGGCACTGTGAAAATGCTGAGAAATTAGCCGCATACCTTGAAAACCACCCTAAAATCGATTGGGTAAACTATGCCGCACTACCTAACAGCCCGTTCAATGCTATGTGCAAAAAAGTCACCTCTGGTAAAGCGTCAGGTGTTCTCAGTTTTGGTATCAAAGGCGGAGCTATCGCAGGCGCACAATTTATTGATGCGCTGCAGATGATCCTTCGTTTGGTAAATATTGGTGATGCTAAATCACTCGCCTGTCACCCAGCATCGACTACACATCGTCAATTAAATGATGAAGAATTAGCTAAAGCAGGTGTGAGTAGTGATCTTGTTCGGATCTCAGTAGGCATCGAAAATATAGATGATATTATTGATGATGTCAGCCAAGCACTCGATAGTGTGATCTAACGATTACCTGAGCGTTCATTTCCACCGCTACGTCTTCGGCTATTCCTAGCTTGATTACCGGCGTGATGACTACCCGACTTTTCATTTGATCGCTGACCATCGCGATGACCTGTTTTGGGTTGTTTCGGCTTTTTGACACGAGGTGCTCGTTTGCTTAGGTTAGATTCTGGCAAGGCATTAACAGGTTCAAACCCTTCCATCACTTTTCGATCGATTATTTGACCAATCAAACGTTCAATATCTGATAATTGCTTAAACTCGTCAGCGCTCACCAAAGACACTGCCTGCCCTGTCGCGCCTGCTCGACCTGTTCGACCAATACGATGCACATAATCTTCTGGCACATTCGGTAAATCAAAATTAACTACATGAGGCAACTGTTCAATATCTAAGCCACGTGCCGCAATATCGGTTGCGACTAAAATCTGAATTTTGCCATTTTTGAAATTAGCTAACGCGCGTGTTCGTGCACCTTGGCTTTTATTGCCATGTATTGCTGCTGCACTCAAGCCCACTTTTTCTAATTGAGTCGTGAGTTTGTTTGCACCATGTTTGGTGCGACTGAAAACTAATACTTGATTCCATTGATTGTCATTAATCAATTCTATTAATAAGGCCGACTTTTGTTTTTTATCTACTGGACAAATCCACTGTTCAACTGCTTCAACAGTAGTGTTACGCGGCGTAACAGAAATCTCTACGGGATTATTCACCAAACCTTTCGCTAATTTACGAATATCATTAGAAAAGGTAGCTGAAAACAGCAAGTTTTGACGCTGTTTAGGTAGCAGCGCTAAGATCTTCTTAATATCATTGATGAAGCCCATATCTAACATGCGATCAGCTTCGTCTAACACCAATATCTCAAGTTGCTTGAACCGTATTGCATTTTGATTGTATAAGTCTAATAAGCGGCCAGGTGTGGCGACTAAGATATCGACACCTCTGCGCAACTTCATCATTTGCGGATTAATCTTTACACCGCCAAAAACAACCGTTGATCGCAAAGGTAAATATTTACCATAGGTGGCGACACTTTCTTCAATTTGAGCGGCTAATTCACGCGTGGGCGTTATGATCAAAACCCGTGTGTGATTAGGCTTAACAGGTTGGCCATTCGACAATAGCTCTAATATTGGTAGTGTAAAACCGGCTGTTTTACCTGTGCCCGTTTGGGCGGCAGCCATTACATCTTTTCCTTCAAGCACGGCAGGGATAGCTTGTTGTTGAATGGGTGATGGTGTGTCATAACCTTGTTCAGCAACTGCTTTAAGAATAGGATCAGACAAACCTAAAGAACTAAAACTCATAGATAAAACTCATTAATATTGTTGGAATAGGCAGAAACAGCTTTGTCAGTCTGCCCGTCACTCCCACAGATTTTTAGCGGGAGTCTTGTTTATACTCAGATTCCAGCTAAAAACCTGCCGGAATGACGTAACAGTTTAAGAAAAGTGAAGTTACTTGGGTATAGAAAAGAAGTGCAGTTTACAGGATATGACTATCTATCGCTAGGATTTGATGATTGGTGTATCATTCAATAACAATATCATCAGGAGAATACATTATGTCAAATGAAGGTTATCACGAACCGATTAATGAACTATCAGATCAAACTAGAGATATGCATCGTGCTATTACATCGCTGATGGAAGAGCTAGAAGCGGTAGATTGGTATAACCAGCGTGTCGATGCTTGTAAAGATGATGAATTAAAAGCTATTCTTGCCCATAATCGCGATGAAGAAAAAGAACATGCAGCTATGGTACTTGAATGGATCCGTCGTAAAGATCCTTCTTTTGATAAAGAATTAAAAGATTATCTATTTACTGACAAACCTATCGCCCACACATAAATAACTCAGGAAGAGCCCTATGCATATTGTCCTCGCTTTACTTGGATCCATTGCCACTATTTTGATGATACTAAGTAGACTTGCTGATGCTGGTATTGATTTGGGAGGGTTAAACCCTTTTTTATGGAATCGTCGTCGTAAATGGCGAAAGAAATATGACGGTAATCCTCTATTCAAAATTGATACGCCTTTAGATGCAACCGCTATTCTTATGGTGGCTACTGCCAAAGCTGATGGCGATATGAGTCGGGAAGATAAAACCTTATTACTCAATTTATTTGAAACTAAATTTAACTTATCTAAAAAAGATGCCGCTGGCTTGATGATTTCAAGTGCCCATTTACTGGGTAACGGCAAAGAGTTCACAAAAAATGTGAAAAGTTTTCTTGAACCTAGCAAAGCCTCATTTTCTGATATTCAGGCTAATTCAGCTATAGAATTAGTGAGTACGATAGCGGGCGATCCATCGTCAATGCACGAAAATGTTCAGGCCTTCTTGCAACACGTTCAGCAAGAACTTACACCAGAAATAAAAGACCAAAATAAAACATGGTAACCCTTTCGTACAAATTTAATGGCTACCGCAACATTTTTTATACTTACGGCCACTACCGCAATAGCAAGGATCATTACGCCCCGTTTTTTTTACCTGTACGTACAATCGTCTCTGATCGCCAACCCATAGGTGCTCCTCGCTCACCCGGAATGACTTTTTTATCAGCCATCGGCACATTCATTGCCGCATAATCAATGCCTTTATCTAATTCTTTTTGGTCTGGGTATAGCCACCACGTTAGCTCTTTGAACGGTTCTTTAATATAACCATCAACTACATTATTTTTGTTTTTAATGGTGTCGGCTAAATTATCTTTCACACAAAGTGCGAGTGACTGTTTGTTTAGCACCATTGGCGCGATAAGTTTATTTGTTATCGCTTTAAGCAATAAATCTTCAAGATCGCCTGGATGTAAGTCATACGCTATTAATGCAATCGTATCCCAAACATAGCTTGGGCTAGCTTCTAATTTACCTTCCATTAATTCTCTTAAATAATGAACAACATCTTCTCGGCTTAAGATATTCTCTTGCCACAGCACCATCAAACTGTCTAATGCAGATGATCGCAGCCACGGGCTTACATTAGGGTTTTCTATCACTGATTTTATCGGCGCCAAGTCGCCATCACACACCGAGGCCAAAATACGCCCTAATGCTTCGGTAAAAACCTCACCCGTTAGTGTGATCACTTTTTCACCCGGATGAGAAATAAGCTTAATAATAAGTGGATAAGCCGCTTCATTTCTAAAATATGCCACAATAAACAGGCTAACCACATGCCGTATATAGTCATCACCTTGTTTGTTAATAACGCTAGGATCTTCAGCAAAGCGGGCTATTTCATCAAGCAATAGCGGTGTGATTTGTTGCCGTGATGATGCTATTTTTTCAAATACCTCTTCAGTTGGGGGCGCTGAAATCGTTCTAATTTGTTCAAATAACTGTTCTGCTTCTGCTGTCATATTTAGTCGCTCTTGGGCTGTAATTTATTGATACTGTTCTGAACTCATTTGAGTTTAGCACCAAATAATTATTCTCAAAGGCTTTATTTCAATAAGCCCCGAATGTTTGATAGATGCGCTTTGCCCCGCTCTTTACGTTCTTCTGGGTCAACTTTTGTTCTTTCCGTTGTCCAAATTAAATCTTCAGCTGGTAATTCTCGTAAAAATCGGCTTTCTTCACAATCTACTTTTTCGCCGTAGCGTTTACGGGTGTTCGCAAGGGTAAAAACCAAAGTACGTTGGGCACGAGTAATGCCTACATAAGCCAAACGCCGTTCTTCTTCGATATTTTCTTCTTCAATGCTGGTACGGTGTGGCAGAATTTCTTCTTCCATGCCGATAATAAACACATGGGGGAACTCCAAACCTTTGGCAGCATGCAATGTCATCAAGCTAACTGCATCTTCTTGGTTTTCTTCGGCTTGGCGTTCTAAAAGATCCATTAAGGTTAATCTGGCAGCAATATCGCCAATATTATTTTGTTCAGTGTCTTTATCTACAATACGTTTGATCCACACTTGCAATTCTTCGACATTTTCCATTCGTCTAATGGCTTTGTCGGGATCGCCGGTCACTTCTTCTAACCAGCCGCGATAATCAATCTCTTCAATCATATCGCGAATCGTTTCTAATAAATCCCCTCGATCAGCACGATCGGCAATATCCACTAGCCAGTTGCTAAATTTCTCTACGCGATGCATGGCTTGTGCAGACAATTGTTCTGCTAAACCCAGCTCAAAACAGGCGGCAAACATGCTGCATTTACGCTCGGCAGCATAATTACCAATTTTCTGTAGTGTGCTGGCACCAATGCCGCGACGTGGTGTATTGATCACCCGTAAGAAGGCATTGTCATCATCTTGATTTGCTAAGAGTCGCAAATACGCCATAATATCTTTAACTTCAACGCGTGAAAAGAATGATGTACCGCCGGTTAAAACATAAGGCACATTATGTTCACGTAGAATTTGTTCTATAGGGCGAGATAAATGGTTACTCCGATATAAAATTGCATAATCTTTGTATTCAGCATTATATTTTAGCTTGTGATATAACAATTCAGAAACCACTTTTTCTGATTCATGAAAATCATCACGGCAGGCAATCACACGAATAGGGTCGCCTTCGCCTCGTGCACTCCATAATTTTTTCTCAATAATGTGGGGGTTATTACTTATCAATTGATTGGCGGCACGTAATATTCGCCCCATCGAGCGGTAATTTTGCTCTAACTTGATAACCTTTAAGCGAGGATAATCTTGCTGCAATAAATTTAAGTTTTCGGGGTTTGCCCCACGCCAAGAATATACTGACTGGTCATCATCACCTACCACGGTTAATGCTTCACGAATACCCACTAATTGTTTTACTAGTTCATATTGGCAACCGTTAGTATCTTGATATTCATCAACCAATAAATAATGAACACGACCTTGCCATTTTTTTAATACTTCTGGGGTTTCTTTAAATAATAAAACCGGTTTGAGGATGAGGTCATCAAAGTCTACGGCATTATAAGCCTGCAATGCTTCAACATAACGGTTGTATACTTTTGCAGCTGCCACTTGCTGACCATCTTCAGCAATTTGTATTGCTTGAACAGGCATAATTAGTTTGTTTTTCCACTCAGAAATTTGCCATTGGCATTGCTCAGCATGTTCGCTATCTGCTGCAAAATCCTTGCCCATCAAATCACGTAATACCGCCAGTGTATCGTGAGCATCAAAAATTGAAAAGCCCTCTCGATAGCCAAGGTGAGCATACTCTTTGCGTAAAATGGTTAAACCCAAATTATGAAAAGTCGATACCATCAAACCACGAGCAGATGTGCCACGTGATGCCATTAATTCAGCCACACGGCTTTTCATCTCACGAGCCGCTTTATTGGTGAAGGTTACCGCCACGATATTACGCGCTGCAATACCACACTGCTCAATTAGATAAGCAATTTTACGAGTGATTACCCGTGTTTTGCCACTGCCTGCACCGGCGATAACTAATAAAGGTCCATCGACATGCCGAGCCGCTTCCCGCTGCTCGGGGTTTAAGTCTTTCATTAAATAATCTGATGTGAAAAATGGTTCAAGTTAACAACTCTGTCATTCCCGCATGCTGTTAGCGGGAATCTAATAATTAGAAAACAGATTCCGGCTAAAAAGCCTGCCGGAATGACGAAAAATTTGTCTAAAGTACGTTAATTAGCAATAGTATCTAGACGACGATAGCCGATGGCTTCGCTTAAATGTGGCGTTTGAATTTGTTCAGAGCCAGCTAAATCAGCAATCGTTCTGGCTACTTTTAAAATACGATGATAAGCACGCGCCGATAAACATAAGCGGCTAATGGCTTGTTCTAATAACTGATAATCACTTTCACTCAATGGACAGTATTCCTGTAACTCTTTATGTTCTAATAAATAATTAGCTTTACCGGCACGCTGCATCTGCCGCTTTCTTGCCGCAACAACTCGCCCTCGCACAGTAACACTATCTTCTTCTTGTTGGCCTGTTGCCGCTGGACGCAACATTACTTTTGCTACGGGCGGCACTTCGACCAACATATCAATACGATCCATCAGTGGACCCGATACTTTAGCTTTATATCGCCGCACTTGGTCTTCGGTGCAATGACAGCGCGCTTGCCCCAAATAACCACATGGACAGGGATTCATCGCCGCCACTAATTGGAAGCGAGCCGGAAATTCTGCTTGGTGTGCTGCCCGCGAGATGGTGATTTTACCTGACTCTATCGGTTCACGCAGAACTTCTAATACCTTTCTATCGAATTCCGGCAATTCATCCAGAAATAAAATACCATTATGAGCTAATGAAATTTCACCCGGTTGAGGTGGACTGCCGCCGCCCACCATTGCCACTGCCGAAGCCGTGTGATGCGGAGAGCGAAATGGGCGTTGTCTCCACTGCTCAACATTGAAGCCTCGCGTTGAAATAGAGTGAACCGTTGCGGTACCCACTGCTTCTAATTCCGTCATTTCAGGCATTAGACTGGGCAATCGACTAGCTAGCATCGTTTTCCCCGTTCCTGGTGGACCGCTAAATAATAATGAATGACCGCCAGCGGCCGCCACCTCTATTGCTCGTCTAGCATGAGCTTGGCCTCGCACATCGGCAAGATCAGGATAGTCTACGCTATTACTTTTTTCTAACCGTACAGCCATATCTAACTGTTGCTGGCCGTGCAAATGCGCACAGACTGCTAACAAACTATCCGCACCAAAACAATTGGCATTTTCAACCAATGCTGCCTCGGCGCTATTGCCCTCTGGCAAAACCATTGTTCGCTTGGCTTTCAGTGTAGCTAAAATTGTAGGTAATACGCCTCGAACAGCACGTAATTCGCCTGTTAGCCCTAGTTCACCAATAAACTCTTTATCAGTCAAAGCACTCAGTGGTATTTGTCCCGATGCGGCCAAAATACCTAATGCGATTGGCAGATCAAACCGCCCTCCTTCTTTAGGAAGATCGGCTGGCGCAAGATTGATGGTGGTGCGTTGTTGTGGAAAATTAAACTGTGAGTTAATAATGGCTGATCGCACGCGATCTTTGCTTTCTTTAACCGCTGTTTCAGCCATGCCAACTATATTTAAACTTGGTAGCCCATTAGACAAATGCACTTCAACGGTAACGGCTTGTGCATTAATTCCGCTAATTGATCGGCTATATACTGTTGCTAAACTCACTATTCACCATCCTTGGATTCATCATAATCTTAGTCAATATAAGAGCAACAATAATCTGTTAATTGAGCCACCTTCAAATCAAATGAAGAATTACTTGGCACATTGAACTCTTCACCACCTTTAATAGCAACCCACTCATCACTACCATCAAGGCGGTAAACAAGTTCGCCAGCTAAAATCTCCATCACCTCGGCTTTGTCTGTGCCAAAGGTATAATCACCCGGCATCATAATACCTAGTGTTTTTATTGTCCCATCATCAAACGTGACTGTTCGACTAGTTACATTGCCATCAAAATAAACATTGGCTTCACGGGTAATGGTTACATTATTAAATTCAGACATTTTGTTCTCTTATTTTTGTTCTAGTTCTGAGACAATTTTTTCAAGTGCTTCTAATTTTTCACGGGTGCGGTGTAAAACTTGCGTTTGCACATCAAATTCTTCTCGCGTCACTAGATCCAGCTTAGCAAAAGTTGAACTCATTGCAGCACGCACATTTTTTTCAACATCAGCTTGCAAACCGGTTAATCCCGATGGCATTGCATCACTAATGGTTTGAATTACTTCTTCAATTTTTTTAGTATCTAACATGTCACTCTCCATTCACTAATGAGTACATTCTACGGCAAAATGATGAAGGTTTAACTTTGTTTTGTCCAAAGTACATAGAAAAAACCTGCCGTTGCACCATGCACAAAAAACCACACTATAGATTGAATGGCATATATTGGTGATAAAGGAAATAGATTAAAAATCGATGATTCACCAATGATCATATTATACATACTAAACAATGTCGCCATTGCCCATAAAATGGCGCATATTAAAGTGATTGTTTTCATTTGTTATCCTTTATCATTGTTAATACCTAAAGCTTCATTAATTGAGATTGTAGTTTCACCACTTTTATTAGATAACTGTTGGTATTGTTTTATGGGCAAACTAAATAACCAGAGAATTGCTAGCATGCTCACGATTACAAGAATGAAGATCAGGATAAATTCATCTTTTTTCTTAGGGAGATAACGCGGTTCCATGTAATTAGTATAAAAATCTCCCACGATTACAAAACCTAATAACAACATAGCAACACTAACAAATAAAGATAATGACGTTAACCATAGATGTTTAAATAATACTTTCCAGCGTAATAAGAAAATAATACTGCCATGAACCAACGTTATCCCCACATAAACACCAGCGGCTATCCATTCAAACATTAAACCAAAACCATGGGCATGTGCCAGTGATGGCGCCAATAACAGTAAGCCTAAACAACTTATACGCTTATTCATCATTGCACCTAATGTGGTTATATTGTTTTATAGGTGTAATTATTGCCCAAATAACAATCGTAAGATAAATTATTAAGCCAGCGGCTGATGCCACAATAAGCTTAGTATCATCCGGCATGAAGTCTTTAACGATAGTAAATAACATTGTCCACAGCACTAGTGCTGCCACACTAAATAGTAAAGAAACAATGACTAGCCATAAATACTTATACATAAGAAGGTTACGTAGTAACAGAGAAAAAGCACCATGGGCAACTACCACAATGGTATAGACCCAGACTACTAGCGTTTCCATTCCCTCTCCTCCAGATGCAGAAGCTAATGATGGCGATAATAGTAATAACAATAGAAGTTGCTTAAGATAATAATTCATTAATCAATCTCAATTAATTTAAGGCTTGTATTGTCAATGTTTCAATTTTCTGCCAATTTCCTGAGGTTCTACAATCTCGATTGACGATATCCAATGCTGTGATGCCTTTTTTAGTTTTTTGTTCGAAGCTAGCGCCATGTTCATGCAGTATTGTCATAGAATCAATATCACAAGTATTTGCTGCCTTAATAAGCGGTAAACTATCAACATAACTACTTATCAGCGTGGGATCGGCACCGTGTTCTAACAATAAGGCCATAATTTCATAATTTCGCTCTACTACAGCTTGATACAATGCCGTTGAGTTACCCCACCCCTGTTGATTAACATCGGCACCACGATGTAACAAATATTTCACCATGATGGGATTGCCACTTTGAACTGCTAGTAATAATGGTGGTTTTTGATGACCAGAAGTGCGTAACGGCGTATTAATATTAACACCATGCTCTAGAAGTAATCGTACTGCAGAAATATTAGCGGATGAAATTGCCGTAGCTAATCCCGTTGACACCGTCGGATTAAAATCATCCATTGCATCCAATAACTCGGCAATCAGCTTGGGATCTTGCCAACCTGAAATCAAGCTAGATAAAGCGCGTTTTGGTCCTAAGCAGGGAGTTGATAATGGCGTGCCACCACCTCCAGTATATCGCTCACCATAACTGAGTTTCATTCTATCCAGTACATCACCTTGTTCATTCACTAATTCAATATGCCAATAGCCTTTATCAATTTCGGTAAGTGTATGACTTGAAAAAATTACGTCTTTTTTGCTACCTACATTGGGTTGCACATCTTTAATCAATCTATTTTGATAAAACCATTTGTGGCGTAACGTTTGAGTTGATGTGTCCATTAGTCGATTGTAGTAATAAAAGGTCACAGATTTTTCTAAATCTTGTTTAGCAACACAATCAAGTGGTCGGTCACCTTTCATTCCTGTGCTAATAGCCGATTCAATTATTTGCCAAGGCGCTTTGCTTTCACTTTGATATTTTTCAATCAAGGCCTCTGCAAACATATTATCTTGTTCTTGGGCTAATTCATTAGCTCGCTTTCCTATATGATCATTGATAAATGGATTTAACTGCATGGCGTTAAGATTCAATGTATCCGTTTTTCTTTGTTTTTGTAGCAACACCGCCACAGCCCAATCATTATCTAGCCTTGCTGCTAACAATAAAGGCGTATCACCTAATGCATTTCGCTGCTGCCATTTTTGATAACTCATAATTCGATTCATCATGCCCGCATGAAAGCGTTCACTTTTACCTTGAACCCAAAGTTCTTCAGTTTCTGCAAACCCCAGCATAGCAGCCGTTAACTCATCCATATTTCGTTCAACTGCTAAATTATAGGGTTTAGAGCCATCAACGCCTCGGATAAAGGGATTAGCACCATTACTTAACAAGCTGATAGCAATTTGTTCTTGCCCAGCTTTTATTGCTTCTATTAAAGGTGTATCGCCCTTTGCATTCCGACGATCATAGTTAAACTTACCTTTTGTTTGCGTAAAGACAGAACCATCACCAGAGCGAATATAATTCGTTATGTCATCACTATAAACACCAGATACCTCTCGCTCTTTATCCCAATAGTTATTATTAATCATCCAGCTTTGTGCAACATAATGCTGGTCAGCAACCAATGCATTGGCACTATTGATAATAATGGTATCAAGTACATCTTCGGGCTTATGCCATGAATGGCTTTTATCTATGCCAATTATTTGAGCTTCATTTTTTTTATTACTGCTTGCAATAGAGAAGCGTTCTAATAAGCAACCTTGCGCCCATACCTGAACTTCCCAGTCACCCTGTTTATTAGCCAATAATTGTTTAGACCAAACAGGAAACTGATCATCTCCTAATGTGAAATTTTGTTCCTGCATCGGTTGATTATTAAACAACCATCGGTGACTTATTTTTTGCTCCATTCCTCCAACAACAGTGCTATAGAAATAGAGTTCTTGCTGACGAAGCCCCAGTGATTGCAAATGGTCAATAGGTACGGCATTAACAACTTTCCGAGTGAACGTAGCGCCCAATAACATGGGCTTATTTTTGTCATCACATTGAAGATCGTTAATATTAACTACGACAGTTTGAGTCTCAGAATTAGGTTTATCTGTTCTGCTAATAGGTAAAATATTTCTCACTTGTTCAGCGATGACTACTTCGGTCTTAGCATCATCAATAAAGAGGCATTGCGGCATATATTTAGAAATAGTTTGATAATCATGTGTTTCACACTGCCAATTAAGCATGCCGGGCACAACGGTGGGAACTAATCTAACCACACCTCCATCTACACCACTCTTAGCATCATAAGTAAGCTCAATTATGCCATTTTCAATAATTGCTGCTGTTTGTAATGAACCATTCGCATAAATATCGGGAGATCCTAAATCCACATCGTCATTTGACTCTGGGAGCTTTCCCTCATAGGCATAATGATAAGCCACCGCCTGTTTTAACAACACTCCTGTCTCAAACCCTTGAGCGATATATACAGTATCAAATATCGTTTGATTGGACTGCTGCCGATATCCCCATAAACCGACAATGACAAAGGTAAGTAATAAGCCTATCGCCCACCATTTAGTTGGACTAGATTGTTCCATTACCCCCCCTCTACGACGGGAACATATTCACACAAAAAGTAATCAGCAATATCAACATAATCAGGTGTTTCACATGACCATTTAATCATGCCCGGAACAATAGTCGGCACATAGCGAATAATGCCACCCTCTATTCCCGTATTCACCTTATAAACTAATTCGATAGTGCCACCTTCTATGATGCTAGCCGAATGCAAAGCTAGATTAGAATAATCTTCTGGAGCACCCATTCCTAGCTGTGCATTCGATGATGGTAACTCACCCATTCCATCAAAATATTCCTTCGATGCAAAACGTAATAGGGTCGAAACTTCAAAGCCTTGAGTCAGCATTGCAGCATTTATAGCCTGCCGCTTTTCATGATTCCAAGTAACAACAAGTATTACTATAACTAATACTGCTATAAGCCATTTTTTACTCATTACAGACTCCCTATCAACTTTTAGAATTCTCCGTTTTTGGAGGTAATGGCGACAAATAACCAATCAATAACATTAATCCACCCACAACTAAGAATGAAATGATGCGTGATATTGAATCACTTTCAGCCAAATCCACAAAGAACAACTTAATCACAACTAAGGCAAGCAACCCTGCCCCTGCGAACCAAAATGCCCGCATTGATTTTCTCGATGCAAAGGTCATTAATATTACGGCTATCAAACTCCAAACAATAGAAGTTGTTGATTGATAAATAGATGAATTCATTAATGAATAACTTGAATACGGCACTTTAGCAAAGAAATGTACCGAGCGAGCAATGACCGTATTTAACCACGCGAAGCTCATTAATCCCACCACACTATAGAGCACTGTAGAAGGCATCGCGATAAAGCGTGTTTCATCCTCCCTATTAATGAACCATAACCAAATCGCTACCGCAGCAAATGCCAATGCCTGAGTAATATCAAGTGGATTGAGCACGGGGATATAACTAAAGGGCGTAGGCTTACCCGCAGACCCCATGGCGACCAGCTGCCAAAATAACAAAAATAGCATGATTGGCAACAAGCCCCATGTGTAATAAGCTCGCTTAAATTGGTTAACTGGCCATGAAATTTGTTTACCTCTACGCATAAGACCCCCAGATATAACAATCAACACTAATGCGAGTGCACTCAATTCCCATGCTTGCGCAAATCCAACAATACTTTTCAGCCAGTCATGTACAGCCCAGCTTAAGATGAAGGCAACAATCACTAATCCTGAAGCATGCCATAGGTCGAGAATCAGCTTTGACCATATTTGCTGTTTTCTCCGTAACACTAACAAATGAACGAACAAAGCCAACGGCCAAACTAAATAGCCAAAATTTATAAATGGGCCTTCATAACCATTTCTCTCCAGAATTGTACCGAATAAAATCATTGCTATTGCAGGTAAATACAAAATGAATGTCAACGTAATTCTTGGCCATTTAAGCTTCTGGCTTATTACTGCTTGCACAAAAGTTGTAAGCGCAACAAATGCTAATAGCGCTTTTATTGCGTCACTAGCACTATGAACATAGCGTTCTATCTCTGCAGTGCCAGCAATATACCACCAGAACAATCCCCAGATAACCATTATGATGGCTATGGGCAGTTGTTTTTCGAACTGATAACAATTTTGCTGATATTTATCATATAAATAAGCGATTAAAATACCGGATAAGCTCACCAATACCATGCCAATAAAAGCACTATTTAAGATCGGCAGGCTATCCGCTAAATGATGATAGTTATCTGATATAAACGCTAAGCCTGCTCCCACGGCTAACAATAAACCAAACCCTCGCGAGACGATATGTGACTGACACAAACCAATCCATACTAAAGCTGCACCTTCTAACGACCAAATCGCTGCTGTCCAACGACCATCCAATAATAACGGCACAGCTAAACTGGCGAAGGTTATCCCCAAAGCTAGGAATGATTCAGCTAATAAACGTACACCTTTTTTCTCTGGCAACCACAATTGTTTGGCTAATACTAAATAAATTACAGCCAATGCAACGGCTGTAATCGCGTCACCATATTCAAAGGGTTTAACTAACTCACCTTGCAAGGCATAGGCCACAAGAGGCAAACCAAAAACAATCGTGCTATCAACATAAGGCCGAAGCTTAGGTGCTTCTTTAAAGGCAAATAATATCGAAATAGCCAAGAAGAAAAAGAAAAACAAAATTAAGAAGAATTCTGTTGATGCAAAGTGCATAGGTTGATATGCCTTATATCCCCAAGCTGCACTAATAATAAAGGTAAAGACAAAACCAATAAGGTTTAGGAAGCGCCAAGATTTAAACCATGCCACGCCTAATATACCTACATTTAGAACAGCATAATATGAGAACAATGCAATATGACTACCGCCACCGGTAGACATTAATACCGGTGCTAAAAAGCCGCCCACCGTACCAAATATTGCCAACGATTTAGCATCTTGCCGGATTGATAGTAAACCTGATAATGCCACCAGCAATAACATCATAATAAGTGATGAACTGATAGGGAGTACATGATAAAACTTGCTGGCTGCAAAGACGGTTAAATACAATAGTCCAATACCGACACCTTGTAACACTAAACCATATTCCAATTTTTCATCACGTAAACGCCAACCCAAGATCAACATGGCAATGCCAAAAGCAGCCACTATTAATAAACGTAATTCGATTGGAAACATACTTCTTTCAGCAGCATATTTCAGCAAGAATGCCACACCAAAGAATAAAACAATGGCACCCACTTTGACCACCACATTGCCCGTGGTGAAAAATGTTTTTACTTTAAGGACGATTTTTTCAGCAAGGTCACGCTCTGAAGGGCTAGCTTGTGTTTCTGTTGTTTTAGTTGAAAATGCAGTATCGGATACTGTTGTTGATATATCGTTAAATTGTAACGCCTCTATCACATCGACATAATCCGCCTTCTTAGCTTGAACGGAAGAAAATGTATTTTCGGAGATTTTAGGGGGCGGTTCTTTTGGTGTTACTGACTCAAGTGGCACTTGATCCACAGTGGGTTGTTCAACCCGCTCATTTAGCTTGACTAAGACTTGTTCTAATTGCCGAACACGTCCTTTTAATGATGAAATCATTCCAAACGCCAGGCCGATAAAGAGCCCAATAACAAGGCCCTCTTCCTCAGCAACCATACCGCCAATAATCAAGCCCAGTATAGATAAAACAACTGTTGTCATAGCCAATGCCTTCTAAACTTTTAATTCATCGTGGCATCATAACAGTTTTAGACTATTTTACATGCTACAGTGCCACACCTATTGCTTGATTGACTGTTGCGATTAAATATTTAATTTCAATTTCAATTGCTAATTTTCGGTTATGTGATTCATTAGCAAGCGCTTGAGTGCGAAGCAAACTGACCAAGTCAATCTCGCCTAAATCGAAGGCACGTTGTTGAAGTGCTAGATATTGTTTTGTTGTCGTGTCTTGTTCTATCACCAATTTAAGCTGTTGTCGCTTAGTTTCAAGATCATGTAACTGTGTAAATACGGTAATATTAAGGTCACGTTCTAATTGTAACCGTGCCATTTCAGCATTAGCCAACTCTCTTGCCGCATCAGCTACTGCTGGCTTACGATATACCGTATCATCGAAGGCTAAACTAATGCCTACACCAATACTATTATTAAACTTTTCTGTTCGATCACCACGCTCACTCCTCACACCTACAGATACAACTGGGTTTACAGCGCGGTCAAAATGTGCAATTTCTTGTTTCGCTCGCAAGGTATCAATTCTTTGATCCCACATCTTTAATGATGGATGTCCTGGCATAACCTCGGTCGTTGAATGATGCTGTTCGTTTGTTGCAACATTTATCGTTAACGATTCTTCGAATTCTTTAGGCAATGTTTGTTCGCCTGTATAACGACGATAGCTGGTCAATGCATGTTCCAGTTCAGCCTGAGCCAAAACATATTGGCTATGCATTTCTATCACATTAGTGTTAGCCAATAGTTGTTCTGTACCCGCCAGCTCACCTGCTTTTACACGAGCAATGACATCACGCTCAAGTTTTTTTGCCGTTTGCCAAACTTGGTAAGCTTGTTGGGTAGCATTATTCGTTCTGATAATATGCCAAATAAGTTCACGTACTATTTGCGATGCCTCTAATCGTATTTGTTGTTGATATGCGGGTAATTCAGCCAATAGTTTATCTGACAGTTGCAATTGTGTTTGTTTTTGACCCGATAGCCATAATGGTACATCAACACTTGCTTCCCACTCTTGCAAACCATCACTACTGCCTACAAAATCATTTTGATGCCGTAAATTAACAGTCTTTGCGCCCGCAAATGTCGATTCTGCTAATGCTGTATTTGCATTTGCTTGTTGCTGTCGCGCTAATTCATTATGACGCTTTGGGTGATGCTCATAGACGTATTCAGTCAGTGACGATAATGTTACATCCGGTGAATATTCTAACGGTACAAGTTCAGCTGTTACTACAGAGGAAAATACTGCTCCTGTAGCCAACAATAATAACGCTATTTTATTTCTAAATGACATAATAATGGATAAACTCTTATTCATAAATTTGATTTCTCTATAACATACCACAATACATTTAATTTCGATCAATCAAACGCTACCACTTTCAGATAAGGGTAATAACCAATAGTGTAACCCTGTACCTAAAAAAACTTGCTTAAGATCGACTAGGATAGATTCCGCTTTTATTTTCTCTAGCTCAATCCAAAACGTCACTTGGCGTCTGCGGCCACTTACCTGTTCAGCCAAGCTCATTTCATGACCACTACCGTGCCCGTAAGCCACTTGAGATGTAAATCCCTTAATGTCTGGTTGCATCAGCAACCAGTCGACCAAAGGTTCTTCCATTTTAGGGGGGGCAATAATGGTTAATAACATCATGTTACTTTCTCCGTTCTGGTAGTTACAATGCCAAAGCGTCTAAACAGCAACGGTAGTAATATTAAAGTAAGGACGGTTGCACTAAATAAACCGCCGATCACAACAACCGCTAAAGGCCTCTGAATCTCTGAGCCTGGTCCAGTGGCAAACAACAAAGGAACCAGGCCAAATGCAGCAATTGTTGCCGTCATTAGAACGGGTCTTAACCGTCGCATAGCACCTTCTCGAACGACTTCTTCTATTTTCATTCCTAATGCATTTAAGTCATTAAAATAACTGACCATGACAATACCGTTAAGCACGGCTATACCTAATAAAGCAATAAAGCCGACAGATGCAGGCACGGACAAATACTCCCCAGTCAACCATAAAGCAACAATTCCACCGACCATTGCAAAAGGCACATTACTTAATACCAAGAGTGCTTGTCTAACTGATTGAAAGGTTGAAAACAACAATAGAAATATCAATAACAATGCTACAGGAACTACTATTGCTAATGTTCGAGCCGCCCGCTGTTGGTTTTCAAATTGTCCGCCCCAAGCGATAGAATAACCCACCGGCAAGTCAATATTATCTGCTACGATTTGTTTGGCTTCTTCCACAAAACTGACTAAATCACGACCACCGACATTGGCGACCACAACAGACATTCGCTTGCCCATTTCACGTTTAATCGATACAGGACCTTCAATTCGTTGTAATTCTGCTATCTGTGATAACGGAACCTTTTCTCCATTTGGTAAGGTGAGTCTAATGTTTGCAAATTTAGCGGGCGACAAGCGTAATGCTTCCTCTCCTTTAATAATTAATGGTGTACGCCTAGCGCCTTGATATATTGTACCTACCTCAGAACCCTCAATAAGCATACGAAGTTGCGGCATAATGGATTCTACAGTTAAACCTACCCGCCCAGCGGCTAACCTATCAACGGCTACTCGGTAATATTGTGCACCTTCCGTTTGCGCTGTGATGACATCTTCTGCACCGTCAATTGTAGATACCAACTCAACGATATGAGTAGCCAATTTATTAAGTGCCGTGCCATCATCACCAAAGACCTTGATAGCTAAGTCCCCCCGAACACCGGTAAGCATTTCCGAAACACGCATTTCAATAGGTTGGGTAAAACCAAACGCAATACCCGGAAATTGTGATAACACACCTCGAATTTTTTCTTTAATGTGCTCTTTAGATGCTACCTGCCATTGTTCTTTTGGTTTTAGCACCAAAAACATGTCGGTTTCATTTAAGCCCATTGGATCCAAACCCAGCTCATCGGCTCCTGTACGCGCGACAATATTACTGACTTCAAACACGTTCTCTAAAATGGCTCTCTCAACACGTAAATCTATATCTATAGACCGTTCTAGTGTAATAGAGGGTAATTTTTCTAACTGCACAATTAAATCACCTTCATCCATAGTCGGCATAAAACTTTTCCCCACTTGCGTATACAAGTAACCTGCCGAAAATAATGATAAAACAGCGAATAAAATAACAATTCGACCATGCGCCAATGACCAATTTAAGACGGGCGAATACAGTTTTTTCAACGTCCTAGGCAACCAAGGTTCCTCGTGTGATACATTTTTCAATAGATAAGAGGCTAATACAGGAATGACAGTTAACGACAATATCAATGATCCACTTAAAGCAAAAACGATGGTTAAAGCAACAGGGATAAACAATTTACCTTCTAATCCTTGCAGTGTTAATAAAGGTAAAAAGACAATAATAATCACGGCGATACCTGACGTAACCGGAACCGAAACACTTTTAACCGCACGATAAATAAGATGCAACCGTGGCAGTAATTTTACCTTTTCTTTATCCGCTAGTTGCGAAACAATATTTTCGACTACGACCACAGAGGCATCAACCAACATACCAATGGCAATAGTCAAACCACCCAAGCTCATTAAGTTTGCCGACAGACCAAATTGCTTCATCAGGATAAAGGTAATCATGGCAGATAATGGCAGTACTAAAGCAACCGTTGTTGCTGCACGCAAATCCCCTAAAAATAACAATAATAAAATCAGCACCAGCACTATTGCTTCAGCTAGGGCTTTGCTCACTGTACCAATAGCCTTTGACACCAGATCGCCTCGGTTATAAAACACATTAATCGTGACATCATCTGGCAAGCTTTTAGAAATATCTGCTAGTGTTTTTTCAATATCTCGTACAACATTGCGTGCATTAGCACCACGTAGCCCAAGCACCAACCCTTGAACAGCTTCGCCCTTACCATCTTTGGTAACGGCACCATATCGTGTCAAACTCCCTACGCTCACATCAGCAACATCACCCAATAAAACAGGTTCAGTTAAATCTGATTTCACCACTATGGATCGCAAATCATCTAGCTCTTGAATACTCCCTTCCGCACGTACCAATAGTACTTCTTCGCCATCATTAAGACGACCAGAACCATCATTGCGATTGTTGGATTCAAGTGCCGTTTTTAACTCATCAAGGCTGATACTCCTAGAATGTAGTTTGGCCAGATTTGGGGTGACCTGAAAGGTTTTTGCTCGCCCCCCTAAAGAGTTCACATCTGCCACACCAGATACACTGCGTAATGCGGGTCGAAGAACCCAGTCAAGCAATTGTCGGCGTTCAATTAGGCTCATCGTGTCACTTTCAACGGTGAACATAAACATTTCACCTAGTGGTGTTGTCATGGGGGCTAAACCACCCGTAACACCGGTAGGTAGCATATCCCGAATACCTGCTAAGCGTTCTGATACTTGTTGACGAGCCCAATAGATATCAGTGCCTTCTTCAAAATCAACAGTAATATCTGTTAAACCATATTTTACAACCGAGCGTAACATCCGTTGTTTTGGAATGCCCAGCATTTCAATCTCGATGGGGGCGGTAATGCGTACTTCCACTTCTTCAGGTGTCATACCTGATGCTTTAAGAATAAGCTTTACCTGTGTTGTCGATACATCTGGGAATGCATCAATCGGCGTTTCATTAAACGCTTTCCAACCCGCCCCCATTAAAACCAGAATGGCAAGCAACATCAATAAGCGTTGTGTTAGAGAAAACTGGATAAGTTTAGCAAGCATATTTAATCCTTAAATTGAATAATGTCATCATTTTTACTTATTCTCCACCCATACCTAACCATGCGGCTTTAAGCGTTGCCGTACCCACAATCACTATATTTTGATCCTCAGATAAATCACCTTTAATAATTAATTGCTCGCCATTATCCGTTATAATTTCAATCGGTTGATAAACAAAGCCCTGATTCGTTTCTACAAAGATAGCAGGCTTACCTTCAAAGCGAAAAATGGCCGATCGCGGCACAATGAATTGCACTCCATCTTGTTGTTTAATAAAACATACTTCCACAAACTCACCAGGAGTGAGCTGCTCCGTTTTCTGGCTCACTTCGGCTCGTACTAACACACCTTGATCTGCTTCGTGAACTTCACGCCCTATAGCAATAACATGTCCCTCTATACCTTTATCACAAATCGTCACCCGTTCATCAATCTGAACGTGATTCGCAATTTTTAGTGGTACATGAATTTCTAGCCATAGTGGTGATAATTGAGCGATCTTATATAAGGGATCGGCCGCAGTTAAGCGTTGTCCAACTGTAGCAAACTGCTTCATCACCACACCAGAAGATGATGCTGAAACTGTCAAATAACTCGTTAAAGATCGCGTCTTATTAAGCTTGGTGATGTCCGCCTCTTTCATGCCCGCCAGCTCTAGAGCCTTACGGTACATCGCTACTTCGGTTTTACTTTGCTGATACCGAGTTTGAGACTGTCGATAACGTCGTTCTGCAATAATTTGATCTTCAAAAAGACTTTTATCCCTTAGCATTTCCCGTTTTGACTGGGCCAGTGCGCTGAGCGCTTGTAGATAATTGTTTTGACTAGCTAATAATTGAGGACTATTCATTTGTGCTAGTTCTTGTCCCGTAATAACACGATCGCCTTCAGCGACCAGCATAAGTTCAATCACACCATCTTGCGGCGCACTGACCACACGTTGAGATTTATTTGGAATACTTACTTTTGCCGGCAATTTTTTACTCATTGCTTCATTCACAGCCTTTAACTGTCCGACTTCAATGCCCACATTAGCAATCTCATCGGCATTAATAACAACGACATTATCTGCAAAGCATGGCAATGAAAATCCCAGCAAAAATAAGTATGTAATATGCTTCATTAATTCAATCTCTTTTTTAATAATTAAAAATAATCTATTCTTTGTGGCTTTTATAGCCTGTAACCATTGATTTAGCTAGGTTTTCCTTATGTAGCTTGCTAGACACGACAACCCCGACAATATGTAATGCAATAAGCACTAACATTAGATTCGCAAAGAATTCGTGTATTTCTTCCCAAAATTCTTCCTCTTCACTGTCTTCACCTTCTTGTTCCATATGACCAGAGGCATTGGCATTGCTGATAAAATAACTCGAATTTACTTCTGCTAACGGACCATATCCTTCAATACCATACACTTTCAAGCCAGATACCGTTGTTAATACCAATGTTATCAATAAAGCAAACACCATCAGTGCGCCTAATGGATTGTGACCCCAGTAGTGCTTTGGCGCTCCCGACATCATACTTTTTGTATAGTTAATAGTTTCTTTAGGGCTAAAAATAAAGTCGCTAAAACGGGCATATTTGCAACCAACAAAACCCCATATAATGCGAAACACCAGTAAGCCTAGAATAAAATAACCCGAATAGCTATGGACAAGACTCTCATCTTCACCTGTAATATAAGCCACTACAAAAGCAATCACTAACGACCAATGAAATAACCGAACGGCCCTATCCCATACTTTTTTTGATTCTAATTGTTGATCTTTCATAACATCACTCCCAATAAAAGTCATTTACTCTCAAACCAAATAAAACATCTAAAGCTTTATTTAGTTATGTTCAAATGATAAGACGTCTTATCGATAGATACTATCGGTTATCTGTCCTATAATGCAGTTTATAGAACATTTGTCCCATGTTTTGAAGCCCCTAAAAGGAATCATCGTGCCCAGCCTAAAAATAATTTTTACCATTGTTGTTTTGTTACTAGTGATGGCATCTAACACAATGGATCTAGTGAATGATTTTGCAGAAAAAGAGCCGCTTTGGCATCTTATTGAAGAAGTCATTGTGATAATTATGGCGTTCGGTTTAATCGCGTACTTAATTATCAATCTCAAACAACAGAAACGTAATCTTGAAATATTAAGGCAAGAACTCCAATCAAAAGACCATTCTCTCGAAAAAACACAGTCCATTATCCAAAATGCACGTAAAAAATACAGTGATGTTATTCACCAACAATTTGATGACTGGCATCTCAGCCATAGCCAACAAGAGATCGCTCTATTGTTATTAAAAGGGCTGACATTTATAGAAATTGCCGCCATTAGAGACACCAAGGAAAAGACAGTAAGACAACAAGCCTCTGAAATTTACAAAAAAGCAGGCGTTACTGGAAGACACGCTTTTTCTGCTTGGTTTTTTGAAGACTTTTTGTAATATAACTGGGTTTTATGTGATACTTATCAGGCAAATGTCACTAGCATAAAAGGATATAGTATGAAATGGCGCAATCGACGAGCCAGTCGAAATATTGAAGATAGACGTAGCCAACGTACAACTAGACGACGAGGTGCAACAGGTGGAATTGGTGTAATTGCAATCGCACTGGCAGCCATGTATTTTGGTGTTGACCCACAATTAGTGATGAGTCTTTTAGGCGGCGGCTCATCCCAAAATACTACGCAAACTGATCCCAATTATCAGCCTAGTGCAGTTGAGCAACAACTTGCTCAATTTACCAGTGTAGTGCTAGCTGATACTGAAGATGTATGGAATCCCCTTTTCCAACAAATGGGTAAACGTTATCAAGAACCCAAATTAGTGCTCTTTACCGATGCCGTTCGCTCTGGCTGTGGCAATGCTCAAGCATCTATGGGGCCTTTTTACTGCCCTGGTGACAATAAAGTCTATATCGATCTCGGCTTTTATCAACAACTGAAAAGTCGACACAATGCCCCCGGCGACTTTGCCCAGGCTTACGTTATCGCACACGAAGTGGGTCACCATGTGCAAAATCTTCTCGGTACCTCAGGCCAAGTGCATCAAGCACAGCAGAGAATGAGTAAAGAAAAAGGCAACCAATTATCCGTCATGCTGGAGTTGCAAGCTGATTGTTTCTCAGGTGTATGGGCACACCACACTGAGCGCGCAAAACAAGTATTAGAGCAAGGTGATATCGAGGAAGCACTCACCGCCGCCAGCGCCATTGGCGATGATCGCTTACAAAAACAAGCCCGAGGTTATGCCACACCTGAATCATTCACTCACGGTACATCACAGCAGCGTGTTCGCTGGTTCAAAACAGGTTTCAGCCAAGGAACCGTAGAAAGCTGTAATACCTTTGAAGCTGCAAGATTATAAATAGAAGAGACGACTAATTAATGCTACATATATTAAAGAATGAAAAAGCGATATTCGTTTCATTAATCGCACTGGTTGCACTTGCACCACTAGAACACCAGATTTTGCAGTCATCGCTATATAATAATTTAGCATTATTTCTTATCTTTGCCGTGATTATGTATTCTGCGGTCAATGTGGCACATCATGCAGAAATGCTGGCCGAAAAATACGGTGAGCCTTATGGCACTATGATCCTGACCACCTCAGCCGTGCTGGTTGAAGTACTGATTATCGGGATTATGATGAGCCATTCAGAAAATATCAACCTCGCTCGAGATACTATTGTTGCAGCGGTATTACTCGATATTAATGCTCTACTCGGCATCGCGGCTATTATCGGCGGCATCAAACATGGTGAGCAAGACTATAACCTTGATTCAACTAACTCGTATATTTCGATGATTATTGTAGCAATAGGGATCGCAATGGTGTTGCCTATGTTCGTTCCTGAGGCAATGAAAATAACCTACCTTATATTTTTAGCGGTGATGTTTATCTTTATGTTCATCATATTTACTCGTATCCAAATCAAAGAACATAGTTATTTTTTTCAATATGACTATAAATCTGGAGAGAAAGAGCAGCTAAAAAAACATGGCCACATTAATGGTGTTTATCATGCCAGCTTATTAATTATATGCATTGCCGTTATTGGGTTTTTATCTGAACTGATGTCAATATTTATGCATGAGAGTTTGAGTAGTAGCGGCTTACCTCTAGCCTTGGGAGCACTAGCGGTTGCCGTCATTTCGGCTAGCCCAGAACTATTAACCGCCATAAAAAGTGCGGCTGCCAATAGAATGCAGACCGTTATTAATATTGCTTTAGGGGCATCACTATCAACTGTTTTATTAACGATCCCTGCAATGATAATTCTGTCACTAGTCACACATCATGAGATTAATTTCGTATTAAGCCCTGTTCAAATGGTGCTATTAGGCATCACCTTCCTTGCCTCAATCGTCCACTTTTCTGATGGTCAATCTAATGTACTCGAAGGCGCTATTCACTTTGTCATCTTTATCGTGTTTATTTTCTTCACCTTCACAGGCTTAATCGGGTAAGCCCTCATAAAAGTGTAACTCACTGCTGTTCAGCTCACGTTCAATTTGATTTTGTTATAGTAATTCGCACTATATACACCGACTACAACCAGTATCATTTTACAAAACTAACTTTATGTAAAACAAACTGAAACCCAATTAAAGTAATAAATCCCTATCATTTAGTGGTGTTTTATACCCGTAATCATTCAATGTGTGAGAACCTAGAACTATTCACACAAATCAGGTGGTTTCTTATGCTATCATCACCGCTATTACAATCAATACACAATAAGTAGCGAGACAGAAACATTTTTAATATGCAACCTCCTCGCACCACAGAGTTACCAGATTTTATTATAAAGTCCACTTTAGGTGTATCTATAACCGTACTCCTGCTTTTAATTCCTTTTACTTTTCTCAGTTTCATTCAAGGCCGCTACCTTATCGGTGGTCTTATGGCTGTTATACAGCTCCTTTGTATTGCTAATATATGGGTTAGCCTAAAGAATCAATATTCTAATAGCTTAAACCTATTTGCTATTTTCATCCTTATAATTACAACTGGGATTGGGCTCTACCAATTAGAAATATTAGCATCTTACTGGCCCTCACTTGCAGTGCTTGCTCTATATTTTGTTCTTCCTCAAAAACAAGCATGGATAGTGAATATTCTTTATGTATCTATTACTATTCCAATTGCATGGCATGTGCTTGACCCAGCGATCGCAGCCCGTTTTGTCGCCGTGCTTTTAGGGATTAGCTTCTTCGCTTTCAGCGCAACGCATGAAATATACAAGCAGCATTATTTATTAAAAGAACAATCTGTTACTGATATTTTAACTGGGTTATACAATCGTTCATTGCTGCAAAGTTCTCTAGAAAATGCAATTCACCAAAGTGACCGCTCTAAGACTAACATGGCAATTCTGATGCTCGACATTGACCACTTTAAAACAATCAACGATCGGTTCGGTCACGATGTGGGCGATGCGGTTTTAAAGTCGACCGGGAAATTTTTGAGTAAATTTTTTCGTGCCGGTGATGTAGTATTTAGAATTGGAGGTGAAGAGTTCCTTGCACTTATTTATAATACAGATAAAACAAATGCCACTAGTGTTGCTGAAAAATTACGACAAGAATTTGAACAACTTCCCTTAATAAACAATCACGATGTAACCATCAGTATTGGTGTGTCCGACCTTCAACCAAATATGGATTGGAAACAATGGATGAAACAAGGCGATGAAAATCTTTACAAAGCTAAAGCTAATGGTCGAAATCAGGTGTTCGCATGATTAAATCTCCCGTAACTGAATTATTAAATTTAGAAAGCATTCCTTTTGATGTGATTGAAATTCCACTTTCTGAAGACAAAAAACCAATTCGTAATTTAGAAGAATTATTGCAATCAGAAGGCCGTGATCCTTATTCTGTTGTACGAAGCTTATTGTTCAAAACTAAAAGCGGTAAATTTATCTTACTCGCAGTAGCCGGTACTGGCCGTGCTGATTGGGCTGTATTACGTAAACATCTGGGTGAACGTAAATTAAGAATGGCTGAGTTTGATGAGATTGAAGAGGCAACAGGCTATATCATTGGCGCTGTTCCTCCAATTGCATTACCTGACAATATTATCATCGTAGTTGATCAAGGTATTGCGGACTTTGATACTGTAATTATAGGTAGCGGTATTTTGGGCTATGCCCTTTCATTATCAAGCACTAATTTGCTTACGTTACTTTCAGATGCCGACAAAGGTCAATTTGTAAAAATATAGCCGAAAAACACCTTTTATTCAGACGGTGTAACTGCCTTCTTTGTCGCGTCCCATGCTTCACCTGATACTTCTTTTGTTTTGTCCCAAGCTTTTCCACTACCTTCTTTCGTAGCATCCCAACTATCGCCCGACACTTCTTTTGTTTTATCCCAAGCTTTTCCACTGCCTTCTTTCGTAGCATCCCATGCATCGCCAGAGACTTCTTTAGTTTTGTCCCGAGCGTTTGCGCTTCCTTCTTTAGTGGCATTCCAGCCATCACCTGACACTTCTTTTGTTTTGTCCCAAGCGTTTGCGCTTCCTTCTTTAGTGGCATTCCAGCCATCACCTGACACTTCTTTTGTTTTGTCCCAAGCTTTTTCGCTACCTTCTTCGGTTGAATCCCACATACCATTAAACATAGCCTTAGTTTTATCCCAAAGGCTAGAGTCTTCTATTAATTCTTCCGCTGCCGACGCAATACTAAATGTCATACTTAAACTGCAAACAACAATACCTATAAATTTCTTAAATGATAGTGATCTGTTGAAATAGCTCATGATGGTTCCTCTAATAATAAATTTATACTATAAATTATAAGCTTAACTCATTTTTTCAAGGCAATACAATTTTTCATATTTTCCTGACGAATGAATTACTTGAGTCTCATACTGCTCACTCCATTGCCAACGCAGTGACGCAAATAATGCCAACATATCACTAAGCTCACAGTGAAAAGGCGGTCCGCCTTCTTGAGTAGATTGCATAAATTGAGCAAATAACTTTCCATTGGATTTTAACCATTTATATAAGCATTTTTCATAAGTTCTCCACTGTTCGGGAGGCAAAGCACATAAACTTGTCTGCTCATAAATGGCATCAAAATCCTTATCTGGTTGCCACGTAAAAAAATCCGCTTGAATTAACTCAGCACCCAGATTATCTTTCTGTAACATTTTAGATAACTTAGCCAGTGGCGTCGGTGCAATGTCAATCGCTACAACATCAAAACCAAGTGATGCCAGTGTTACTACTTCATGGCCATTACCGCAACCTGGCACCAATATCCGACAGGGCTTTAATAGACCAAGCTCCATCCAGTGCAATAAATTGGCACTGGTTTCACCACGATCCCAACCCGTTTGACCATTTTGATAGCGTTGTTCCCATAGATTGCTATCTGACACTTGCTAAAGCCACCTTTTGACAGCAAGTTTGTAATCTCTATATTGCTGACCAAATTTATGTTCTAAGATGTGCTCTTCTGGGATAATTTGTTGCTTGGTCATAACCACCATAAAAATAGGTAACATTATAAAAGGTAATAAACTACCAAGAAATATAGCCCAGCCCAGCAATAATAAGACTAGCCCTACATACATTGGATTTCGCGTGAACCGATACATTCCTGTTGTTACTAATTTATCAGTATTTTCGGGATGAATCGGATTCATTGTGGTATGTGCCCTAAAAAATTGTACCAGTGACATGCCATCTGAAGACAAGCCCAAGATTACAAATACCAAGCCAATATTGTTCCATGGTGCGGTTATCAATTCTTTTATTGGTAAATAATGATCCAATAGCCACATTATTCCTGTTGCTAATAATAAATAGATAGGCGGGGGTATTTTTAGTTTAAGCATCTATTTACCACCCAATAAAGATCCCAGTACGCCACGAATTAGCTTGCGGCCAACTTGGCTACCCACCGCTCGCATAGCACTTTTCAAAAAGGTTTCCATTACAGATTGACGTTGTCGACCACCTTTAGATTTCTCATTCTTCTTGCGTTCTTTTTCTTGGGCTACTTTAACTTCTTCGGCCTGTTGTTTTTCTGCTTGCTTCTCAGTTCGCCTGGCTAAAATCTCAAAGGCAGATTCTCTATCCACCGTCTTTTCGTATACACCCGCTACTAATGAATTCGACATCAATACTGTGCGCTGCCCTTTATCAATTGGGCCAATCTGACTTTTAGGCGGTTTAATCAGTGTTTGTTGAACAATGCCCGGGCGACCTTTTTCATCTAAAAGTGAAACCAGTGCCTCGCCTACCCCTAATTCAGTAATCACCTTTCGCGTATCCAATTTTGGATTATCGCGGAATGTTTCAGCTGCCGCTCTCACCGCTTTTTGATCGCGAACAGTATAAGCACGCAAAGCATGTTGAATACGGTTACCTAGCTGCCCTAGAACACTATCAGGTATATCTGTTGGGTTTTGAGTAACAAAATAGATCCCCACCCCTTTCGAACGGATCAACCGTACAACCTGTTCAATTTTGTCTAATAATACGTTAGGAGCACCTTTGAATATCAAATGTGCTTCATCAAAAAACATGATTAATTTAGGTTTATCAGGGTCGCCAACTTCAGGTAATTGTTCAAATAATTCTGACATTAACCAAAGTAAAAAGGTGCTATATAACTGCGGTGAATTCATTAACTTATCGGCCGCCAGCATATTAATGATGCCTTTGCCATTTTCATCTGTTTGCATTAAATCATCTAAATTCAGAACTGGCTCAGCAAATAATTGATCGCCACCTTGATCTTCTAAACTGATTAATTGCCGTTGAATCGCACCGACACTGGCCGATGAAACATTGCCGTATAAGGTACGAAATTCTTTAGCATTATCAACCACAAATTTAAGCATGGCACGTAGATCTTTAAGATCCAGCAATAACCAACCATTGTCATCTGCAACACGAAATACCAGCGTCAGTACACCCTGCTGAGTGTCATTTAGCTTTAATAATCGTGCTAATAATAAGGGCCCCATATCAGAAATAGTTGTTCTTACCGGATGACCTTGCTCACCGAACACATCCCAAAACGTAGCCGGGAAACCTTGAAAGTTAAAGTCATCTAAATGCATGATTTCAACACGCTCTGCTACTTTAGGATGCTCTCTACCCGGTTGTGTAATACCTGACACATCACCCTTAATATCAGCTAAAAATACCGGCACCCCCATTTCACTAAAGCCTTCGGCAAGCCCTTGCATCGTAATCGTTTTACCCGTTCCCGTTGCACCGGCAATCAAACCATGTCGGTTTGCCATTTTTGGCAACATGGCAATTGCATCACCTTCGTTGCTCTGTCCAATAAAAATTGTCTCTTCGTCCACGCTAACGCTCCCTACTTTATTTTTTATTCAATAAATATCTTTGCGATGTCCAATTTTAATCACTTGAATGATCATTTCATCATCTTGTATTTCAACTATCATACGGTAATCGCCCAAGCGATAACGCCATAAATTTACAAGTTGCCCCTGCAAAGGCTTACCGATCTGCCTAGGGTCGTCTAGCTGTGCAATTTTATCTTCGATAAAGTCAATGATTTTCTTTGCAATATGTTTATCTAATCTTTTTAATTGTTTTAACGAGTGCGAAGAAAACCTAATCTGCAAGATCTAGCTCCTGCCTTATTTCATCTAAGCTGTACGTTTTCTCTGAACCATCACGTATTTTTAAAACAACTGCCTCAGCCTCATAAATATCTTCAAGATCTTCAATCGACATTTCTAGCGCTTTACGTACAAAATAGCTTTTTTTTCTATCCGCTACTTTTGCTAACTTTTCAAGCCTACGTTCTAATTGTTCATCTATTCTTGCTGTAATAACAGACATGATTTTCTCCTACAACTCCTCATTATTAAATACAGTGTAACAAGTGTATACAAAACCAACAAACTATGTCGAACTTAGTTTAATGCTGATGGTGAAGCTATTACCATCCGTGGTCTCCTTTCATGGTGAACCTGTCAAAGGGCTTATAATCTTAACAAACCTGCCAGCCCGGTTTCACGTTGATGTTGCGTGACAACAGTTTTAGTTAAAATAGCTTCGCTACACAATAACATGACCTGTTTTTTTGCTCTAGTAATTGCGGTATAAAGTAGTTCTCTGGTTAGCAATGGGCTTTCTTCTTCGGCTAATAATACACATACATTATCAAACTCTGAGCCTTGGCTTTTATGGATGGTAATGGCATAGGCGGTTTCATGTGCGGGCAAGCGGGCTAAGTCAAACCAATGCAGTGCATTATCAAATAGAAAACAAGCTTTTAACTCGCCGGTCTCGTCACGCAATATCAAGCCTGTATCACCATTAAATAAATGTTGGCGATAATCATTGTGCGTCACCATAATGGGTCTACCATGATAAAAGCCTTGTTGCGTTTGCCAACTTTGTTTATGAGTATGGCGTTCAATCACATCATTCACCGACTGAACGGATTGTGGCCCTTGTCTTAAGGCACACAAAACACGCTGTTGTTCGAATAGTTGTAGACAAGCTAATGGCTCAGCTTTTCTGTTAATTGCTTCAAAAAATGATTGATACAGCGTTATGCACGTTGATAGTAGGCTGTTAGCATCGCATTGTTGTTGCCAGATTGGCATATCGGCTTGTGTAATCACATCAAATACAGGCTGAATATCGCCAGTTTTGATGGCCGTTGCTAATTGACCGATATTACTACTTTGAGAAAAGCGATAACTATGTTGCAGGGTGACAACACTGCTATTTAAAGCGTTCTTGGTCTCGGTAGACTCTAACTTAATGCCAGTTGTAACCAGCAAGTCAGTGGTGAACTCTGCTGAAAATAGCATCGATTGCTGACATAAATTAGCCAACACGGCACCAGACTCGACCGATGCTAATTGTTGACTATCGCCTAATAATACAACTCTTGCGTGGCTTGGCAATGCCTTCATCAATACCGCCATTAAGCTAATATCAATCATTGATGCTTCATCAATGATCACTATATCGACCGCTAAAGGTCGTTGCTCATTATATCTACCCTGCGGGTTCTCAGCAGTAATGCCTAATAATCGGTGTAAGGTTTTAGATTCGATACTATTAGAAGCATGGGCGTCAACCGCCTGTTGTAATCTTGCAGCGGCCTTGCCTGTTGGGGCGGCTAACGCAATTTTCATATTACTCTTTTCGGCTAACAATAGGGTTAACAGTCGTAATACGATGGTTGTTTTTCCTGTTCCAGGCCCGCCTGAGATCACGCTAAACTGCCGTGTTAATGCCATAAACACTGCCACTTTTTGCCAATCTAGGCCTTCAACATTACTCACCCATTGCTCAAATTCTTGCTGAATTTGTTGTTGATTGCTTAGTGGTATCGACTGGCATCGCTGTTTGATTGATGTCGCGACTGTTTGTTCATCTAACCAATGCCGATATAAATAAAGTGTGGCTTGTTCGGTTAATATTATAGGGGTGAATTCCCCCGGTGCACCAACAACTGGGCTTGCTTTTAATCGTTGTTGCCACTCATTTACAGAATCCGGCAAGTTTAAAGCACGATAACTCTCGTTCGTTATCGTTTGTTCTAAATTCAAGCAGACATGACCTTGGCTGTTGGCTTCACTCAATAACGCGGCTGTCACACTAATGAGTGGATCAGCTGTTTTATCAATGCGGCTAATAAATTTGGCGAACTGAAATGCTAATTCGCTAAAACCAGTTTGGCGGAGGGATGTAATCAGTTCACTCATGCTAGTTGCCCACTAAAACTGTTTATAAATGCATAACAACACTTTTCCAGTTTTGTCATTCTCGCGAACGCGGGGATCCATGGGCTGTATCTATAGCCACTATCGTTGGATTTCCGCGTTCGCGAGAATGACGAAAAAGGGTGTGCTTTCTTTTTAATCATCGAGATAGGCATCAAATGCTTCTAATACTGATAGCTCTAGCTTGTCAGCATAAATACCTGACTGCCCCCAATCTGCTTTCATTCCTCGGATAAACAAATAATACACACCGCCAAGGTGTTTCCCTGGCTGATAGTCAGCAATTCTTAGTTTTAAATAACGATGCAATGCGAGGCTATAAATTAAATATTGCAAAGGATAATCATGCGATATCATCGCTTGTATCAACAACTCATTTTGATAATCAGCTTCATTATTCCCTAAGTGATTCGACTTATAATCCACCACATAATATTTACCTTGATGCTCAAATACTAAATCGATAAAGCCCTTCATAAACCCTGTAAAATCATAGAAACTTAACCGCTTTATTACAGCGGCTAGTGCAGAACCTTTTGCCAGCAAAGGCAATAATGTTTGCTGTAAACGCTTAACCGATAAATCAGCTACCGGGAAATAAAACTCTAATTCATCTAGCCGCTGGTTATGGCTTAGATCTGCAAGCCTAATAGCGGCATCACCCATTGGCGTAGCCACGACTTCACCCACCCACAGGCAGACGGTAGTGAGCCATTTTTCGTCAAAACCATATTGCAATAAGGTCTTGCCTACTAATGCTTGCAGGGCCTCGTCATCTTGGCTAGTGAAGTCCCATAGTTCAAAAATAGCGTGTAGGCAGGTTCCAGCTTGCGCGCCTCGAGGGAAGCCAAAGCGATCTAATGTATTAGTGCGTTCTACCTGCACCTGCAAGGACGTTTCATTGGCATCATAATCTGGCAACTCAGCATCATGGCCACGTGTTAATGCACTAAAGCTACCAATTCGCCAAGGTTGCTGAATCGTACCATTGAATTTTTTTGCCGATAGACTAATATTATCAACATTAGATTGATAAGAAATAAGCTCATCCACAAGTAAAGGTTCAACTGAAATAGCGCCTCCACTTGATTCGACTAATTCGGTAAGTTCAATAGACATTGCCTCGCTGGTAGGTTTTTCTAACTGTGAATGTAACAGGCTAAATAACGCCGATTGCTCAATATTTTTCACGCCGGCCCAGACAATAACACAACGCTCTCTAGCACGCGTTAGAGCAACATATAATAAGCGTAAATCTTCAGCACGTTCTTCTAAGGTCACTGATTCAGCGGCTTGGCTTAATGCTGGCTCAGAAAATGCGACACTAGCAAGATTATCTTGTTCAGCCTGATGAAAAGTAATCACCTTATCATTAGCTGATCGTAAATTAGCATCCCATAAAAACGGACAAAAAACGATAGGATATTCCAAACCTTTGCTTTTATGTATGGTAATGATTTTGACTAGTTGCTCATCACTTTCAAGTCGTAATTGAGCCATCTCATCACCACTGTTTTCTGATTGCCGGTGATTAGATAGCCAGTGTAAAACAGCTTCAATTCCTTCACTATGATTACTGCAATAATCTTGGATTAGTTCTGCCAAATGCAATAAATTAGTTAAGTGTCGTTCGCCATCAGGCAATGCTAATAATCTTTGCTCAACTGAAGCTGTAATCAATAAATGCCTAAATAATCGCATAAAGCCATGTTTTAGCCATAGCTGATGCAAATCATAAAACACATTAAGTTGGTTCAACCACAGCGCTTCATCTTGTTGCAACTGATACAACGCGTTTGCATCTAGCCCCCACAAACTTGTTGTTAAAGCCGCTTTAATGCGCGATTCATTATTTGGCTCTGCTACTGCCAATAAAACACGTTGCAACATTAGGGCTTCGCTTGATAAAAACACATTTTCTCGGCCCTGTTGAACGCTATTGATGCCTCGTCGTTGCAAACAGGTTTGAATAGCATAGGCTTGCCGATGATTACGCACTAATACCGCAATATCTCCGCCCGTCACCGCCACTAATTGTTTTGTTTTATCATCTAATAATGTCGCTTCATCCTGTTGAGAAAGGGTTAATAATTGAGCAATTTCATCGGCCGTTGCATTGGCAGCCATAACCGTCAACTCACCTTTAGTCAGTGACTTGTCACTTTTGGCCCATAAAATATTTAAAGCAGATGAGTTATCCCCTTTAATGTGCAATATCTGCTGTTTAGGACGCTCAGCATCAACCGGATGAAAGGGAATATCCTGATAAATAAACGGCTTTGTTTTCCGACTAAAAACAGTATTCACCGCGGACACTAAATCAGGGTGAGAACGCCAGTTTGTGGTGAGGGTATGCTCGTGGTCAGCTTTTAATTTCGCCTTTAGATAAGTGAAAATATCTGCACCACGAAAGCTATAAATCGCTTGCTTGGGATCACCAACCAAAAATGTAGGCAAACCACTATCAGCAAAAATTCGGCTAAAACTAGCATATTGAATAGGATCAGTATCTTGAAATTCATCAATCAAGGCGGCTTGATATTGATCTCGTAACTTTTCCACCAACCAATCACCACGTGAGCCGGCAAGAGCTGTTTCTAAATTCAACAATAAGTCATCGTATGACAATACGCTTTGTTGCTGCTTTCGTTGCGGCACTGTTTCGCGTAAATAGTTTAATAATTGCAGACGCAGGCTCTGAAGTTGCAATTCTTTAGCGTGTTGCAATTGATTGAATTGCTCTAACAATAGCTCACATTCTAACCAAAATTCCAGCTCGGGTAATTGCTGACCTTTTTTCAATGCATCTTCTAGTTTTGCTGGTGTGAATCGCTCAAAACCTTCAAACAAAGTTGCTGGCAGGCTCTCTTTCTCATATAGCTCAGCCAACAATGACAGCCACTTTTCAACGCTCGCCGTGCGATATTTATTGCCATTTAATAATGCTTTATTTTGTAGTGTGGAAATTACTTCCTCGCGTTGGACTAACCATTGCTTCTTAACACGTTCAAATTGACCCTGTGCCTGTTGACTATATTTTACAACATCTACTTCTGGCACATCGACAAGATTTAAATAAGGCTTGCTAATAAGGCTTCGTACTGACTGCAATAAGCTTTCAATGCTTTCATTTTTAGACAATAAATACGCCACAAAATCTTTATCTGCAATGGTAATTTTTTTTCGCCAAAAATCATCTGCTACAGTTTGCAATAACTCATTATCATCACCGATAAGGTCTAATTCAAAACGTAGGCCACTTTCAAAAGCATAGTCGCCCAATACACGCTGGCAAAAACCATGAATAGTGAAAATAGCAGCTTCATCAAAGCTTTGAATAGCTAGATTAAGTTTCGCTTGTTCTAATCGTTCTTCTGTATCATCACTCGACCTTTCATCCCGTGCATCTACTAGTTTTTGGCGTAGGCGCTCGCGTAACTCTTCCGTTGCTGCACGGGTATAAGTCACCACCAAAATCTGATCAACTGTTAAGTCTTTTTCTAATATTAAGCGTAGATAAAGTTCAGCTAGGGTATAAGTTTTCCCCGTGCCGGCACTGGCCTCAATGATATTAAGGTCTTGTAGTGCAACCGTATTAACATCAAACAACATTATTCTGCATTATCTGACACACTATTTTTATATTCATCGACTAATTTATACAAAAATGACATGCCGGCTAAATTAAGAAAATAGCGATCTGCTCCTGTTTTGTGAGCAAAGTTTCTGAAACTTAAAAAATCCATTGCTTTCTCCCAACCGCCTGATAACTTTGCAGTGGTGAGTATGTCAGTATATTCATCATTCTGAGATAAGGCTTTTAAATCATCAGCATTGATGCCTAGAGCAATGCTTCCTATATTTTCAAGATCACGCCCTGACCGAGCATAATACCGCCCCAATAACATTAAAATAACCTGCACTTTAAATGCGTTTTCATCTGCTTCATTATTATCAAGATCTTGAGCATCTTTAATATAGAAAAACTCACCCGATTCATCCAAAACCAGCTCAAAACCAATATATTGATAGAGTTGGTAAAAATGAGATTGATGTTTAAAGAGTAAGGTGTAATTTGAATTATCTATCATCTCAGATCTTAAATCATGATAAAGCTGTTTAGGAACAATCTTTCCCGCAGCAAACTCACGATAAATTGATGTGCTATCTGCTATTTTGATCAAATCAAAATCATTGATATTACTCATTATTATTCTCCGCCAGCTCTAATCTTTGTATTCGATAAATATAGGCCTCATCACCATATTGGATCTGTTTTCTTTTATTACTGGTCACTAAATTAAACCCTGATTTTTCTTTTTTATACTGATAAGACAAATGAAAAATAGCGGTTAATAAATCAGTAAATAGATAATCATCAAAATAAGGTTCTATTCGGTAGTGCATCATAACGGTAAAATCATTGGTTTCCCGAAATGTCATATTGGAAAGAAATGTATATATAGACTCTGCTCGCAACATTCTTTGCTTACTTGAGCCTTGTTTTGTTGCTTGGCCTTGTTCAGGTAACATCAGTTTAAACAAGCTAAGATCATCAAGCCGCAATGCCACCTCATTATGAAAATTATCAATATAAGATGCCGAACGGCCTAGTCGGTAAGTCTTGGGGCGGTTTTGTTGCTTTAGACCAATGACAAATCGTGTCTGCTTTGCCCAGCTTTTTTCCATATATTTTCTAGTCATATTTTCAGTTTGGGTTTGCTGATGACTCGTTAACAAAGCCTGATATGCCGCTTCCATCGCATTCGATTCTAAGATCCCTTGTCGTGTTTTTTTCAAGAACCGCTCAACTTCATCAGATAAGCGGTTAATTGGCTTTGCTATATTTGTTAAGCTGATTGAAAATAAGAATATTTGCTGTGCAGTATTAGGCTGTCCGCGCCCATCCATCATCTCTTTGCAATCAGTAATAATTGAAAATAGATTAGCCCCATCATTAAGCCGTATTGTCTCATTCAAAAATGATAATGTGGGTTTGATTCTTCGCTCATAAATATGACTAACACGATCAAACATTGCCTGCCGATAATCACTAAAACCCTCTGTTTGTCGACTTGCTTGAGCCGTCATATCTTCTAATTCTTGATTCATCCGCTCCATTGATGAAATATTTTTTCTTAATAAGCCATAAATATCACTAAGCTGCTTAAGCAAATCATCCTTTATTTCGGTGTAATTAGGATCCTTCTCATCAAACACAATTAACTCATCCAAGCGCTGTTTAACTGAACGCAAGCTTTCTAAATGACTACGCAGTCGAGAATCGGTTAACTCTTGGTGAAGAGAGGCTTTACAAAGACGAAATAGGCTAATAACTTCATCTTGAAAGATCAGATGGCGGTCACCATCAATAGCACTCACATCAGCAATGATCTGACATTGAAATAAATTTTCAATTTTAAATGCAACCCTAAGTCGCTGTTGCTGCTCTTTAGGCGTTATTTTTAGATAGCGTCTTAATCGGTTGATAAATTGAGACTCACGAATAAACATCTCACCTTGCAAATCCATCTGTTCAATACAATCAAACATCACCGCAGAATGTTCAAACAACACTTTTACCGTTGTGTGAGTATTAAACTTCTTACTCATCTTGATTAACCCAATCCGTTTGATCAGCCAAAACCAGATCCATCAAATTATCAGAATCTAATGGTTCAAAGCCCTCGCCACCATTCCAATATACCAATGTCCGTTTGTTATCGTAAGGTTGACTGGTCGTCATTTCATCAATAGAAAAATAAACGCCTATTTTATGTATTAGTTCAGTACTAACGCTATGTGTTGCTGCTGCAAACAGGCTAAACCCTGCTTGGGTTAAATTAGGCAAAATCCAGTCAAACTGGTCAATATTAATATCTGCCGCCTCATCAAAGATAAGTGGCATTTCTAGCCGGATCCCTGTTGGGATAACGCGTTTCAGCAAAATCTTAACCAACTCTACATTAATCAATACTGTTGTAGACATCGACTGAGATTTATCTTGCATGGTGTCATCTTGTTGTTTTTTAGTTTTATATTCTAGATTGGTGATGATTTTATCCATGGTCAATTTAGCATCACCCTCTTTAAAAAAGGTCTCGACAAACACTTTTAGTCGTTCATAAAACTGGTCAGATAACATGTCATCACTATATTCATCCAGCTTATTTATCTCATCGACCAAGTGTCTAAATTTAGGGTGCACTGCAATTGTAGCTTTAATCTCCGTTAAGTCATTAATCGTAACCGAACTTAGCTCTCGATTAATACTTGCTTCAAAACGGTGAATAATTTCATAATTGTCACGTAATACTTTGGCATAACTGGCAACCGATTCATTATGGCTATGTAAATAATCGTTATACGCTTTTTCAATATTATCTAAATCGGTAAACGTATCATGTAATTGATTAAGTCCTCTTTCAATTACCTGATCATTGGGTGATTGAGAAAGAAGTTCTGCTTCATTGATAAAGTCACGGCGATGCAGGTCTTTCAATTCTGATTTAATATGATTCCTTAAACGATCAAACTCACGTAAGTCATTTTCAAGCTGTTCAACCTCTTCTTCGCTTACCGTCACGGCCTGCTCAGGCTTAAATTCATCCATAGTGAATGCTTTTAATCTAGGGTAATGCATTTCCAATCTATTTAATGTCTGTTTAAGTCTATTTAAATCACCTACCGCTCTATTTTTTTCATCTCGGCTATTTTTTAATTGCACCAACTTCGTTTTTGATTGTTCAAACAAGATTTGGGATTTTTGTTCCTTAACACCCAACTTATCAATCGTTATTTGGTATTGAGCGCTATTGTTTTCTTCTTGCTTAATAATGGTAAGATTAGGATAGTTATCAAGACTGCTTATATCGTTTTCCGATGCTGCACGTTTCTTTTTAAGCTTTTCTATTTCTTTTTTCTGGCTAATGGCATCCTTTTCAACACTGATATTTTTATATGTTTTTTCATAATCATTAAGATTGGCTTGAGCATTTGCTAGTTTCTTTTGTAGATCTTCACCTACATCAAGAGTGTGTTTAGGCAGTGCCTGATCAAACCACTTAATTGCTTCGCCATCATCTTCAAATAAAGCAGTAAAGTTATCGATTCCCAACCGTTCTTGCTCTGTTATTTTTCTATGTGGATTGGCCATCATTAGATTTTTATTTATCGTCGACAATATAATGCCAGCTTGCTCAGATAGCTGTTCAAACAGTTGAAATTCTTTATTTTCTAAGGATTGTCCAATTTGTAATATTTCTGCCTTAACTTTTTTTATTTTTTCTTCAAGTGTATTTTGTAACTTCAGATTATCTTCTGCATTTTGCAAAGCAGATAATTCTTCCGTTATCTGCTCAACATCTTGTTGTAAATCAGCTTTTATTTCATCCAAACTGTAATTAGGATCATGATACTGAGCCCGCAAAACTTTTACCTTCGCGAGTATTTCATCTTGGGCTCCTCTTCGCATCTTACTATCTCTTAATGCCCTTCGCTCGCCAATCAATTCATCACTAATCTGCTGTAATTCACCTTTATGCTTTATCCTCGATTGCTCTTCTTGATTAAATTTATTCTGACTATCTAATGCTACTTGTTTAAATAGTTTTTCTTGAATTAATAATGACTTAGTAAGCGTGATATACCTTTTGTCGGCTTCACTCAATTTAACGTAATTGTCATGATCTTTTGATAAGCGGTTAAATTCAGGCTGTAAATTGCGTAATTCAACAATATGGCTCTGCTGTTTTTTTAAATCATCATGTTTTGCTAAAAAAGCCTCAATATTAAAGTCTAAAATATCATCTGTGGTTTTTTTGCCCGATTCAATGATATTCGCCAATGCCTGAGCCATAGACTCCGCACTTGAATCCATCTCAAATAATAACAAGATCAATGCCCGTAATGACTCGACATTATCATCATTTACCTTATGTAACGGTACTAAACAATAGCGTGTACTATCGCTATCAAGCAGTTCATTTGGTTCGGCATAAAGCGTATGGCGCAATTTGTTTGCATCACTGATTATTTCTGTTTTAGAAGATAATTTTTTCAAGCTTTCTTTGATATGAGCAATAGACAATTCTGCTACTGCAACACCAATACCATCGTCATTGCCGCCTGTTCCATTCCAAAAAAAATGGCGGATTTTATCGAAAGAAAAAGGCGTGAAAATACGGCCATAGCCTAAATTATTAGTTCGATATAAGATCTGGCAATGCGTTCCTGCCTCATTTTCACTTTCTAAAATTAAAAAGCTTCGTGTACTAGGGAAATAATGCCTATAACTGTCGTTATTACTGTAATAGTCATTCTTTTTAGGTTCTCTAAAAGCAAATTTAATTCGACTTTTATTAAAGTTGTTTTCTGGCAATAAAAATAATCGTAGTGAATTAAGTAAACTCGATTTTCCAATATTGCCTTTCCCTAACAAAATGGCATGCCGATCTATCGGAATTTCGATAAAACAAAATCCTGCCGAATCAACCAAAACAAGCCGTTTTATTTTTATCGTATCCGTAGTGCTACTCATACTTCTCTCCAATTAATAGCATTTCCTGCTCCATAAATTTCTTTTTTTCTCGCACGATTTCTGCCAGCTCTATAAAACTCAATTGTTCTGCTAGACGTATAAAATCCAAAAGTTGAGACTGGGATTTTGGTTTCATCTTAAAATAAGATTCATATTGACTATAACTCTGAGGTTGCAGAAATTGAACGTGTTTGCCTAAATTAGTTTTAAGTGTTCTATACATTTTCAAACCAGCGGTATCATAGTCAAACGCACACAATATATGGCTGTATTGCGAATACCATATTCGTGCTAATTTAGATGTTGCGCGAGCACCACTTCCTAAAACAACATCAGTATTCGTTAAATCAAGTTGCTGATTCGTAAACTCTGTTGCCAATTTCAACATTGATTTTGGTAAAAAGAAATTTTCTTCATTTTCAACAATCAATAAGTGTTTTTTAACTTGAAAATCTTGTAAAAATGCATCTTGTTCCAAATAGACGACATCAGGTCTCTGATCCGTTAATGCTTGGTGATACACCAGTAAAAAACCAGATGAAACTGCCGAGCGATGTGAATCACCCATTTCTGTTGCTTGCAACCTATTACTCGGCTGCTGTGCTAATAACTCAAGCTCAACTAAAACATCTGCTGAACAACTAACCAACCACTTTTGTGGTGCCTGTAATGTTAGAGCAAATATTTCACATTTTTGTTCACTATATGATTTGGGCAATAAGCTAATAAAACACGAAAAGTTAATTGGTTTTTCCGCTTTGATTTGATTTATGTATTGCTGAATATTCATTTTCTATTTGCCAAATGATTATTCGGCACCATGCTTTTATGTAAAACAGCAAAAACTAATAAGCAATCATTTTGTAAGACATAGTAAATAACATGGCTGGCATGTGGGAAACTCAAAGTATCAATTGAAACATTAGTTCTTTTTTTACCCATTTCTGGGGAATCTGATAGTAATTCAATTGTTTGCTGTAACTCTGATAAATATTTTTTAGAATGTTCACTACCCCAGTTTTTCAAAGTGTAATGTCGAATATTAATTAGATCTGTTTGAGCATCTGAGCTAAGGCGAAACGTTGCCATACGCTTAGTCGTGTTTTCCTGCTACTAAGTCCTGGAAAAATGCCGTGCCATCAACCGCATTCAGATCCACTTTGGCTTTTTCTGCTCGATCTTGCAGTAGTTTTAGCTTTAATGATTCAATATCCTGATAATCATCCATCGACATCATTACCGCAACGGGCTTACCATTTTTATTAATTTGAACAGGCTCACGCTGAGCATTCAGTAATAAGTTTCCAAATTGGGTTTTTGCTTCATTTGCTGTAAGTGCTTTCATATAATCACCGCTTGTTTCGTTCGATTTGTTCGTTTTAATTCATTTTAAATCTAAAAGGAATTAAACTCAAGTCATAACTCACCCTCACGAAGGTGTGCTTGCAATGGTTCATACACCGCTAAGGCTACTGTTTTAAAGTGCTCCTCTAATGGTGTTTCATCATAAACTTGTTGGTAATATAAGTCTTCCTTCTCTCCTGAAAGCTTCATATTACCTTGCCATGCTGCAAACATAGCTTTTTCTGGATTTGCTCGGCCACCATTTAAACTAGCTTTGGCAAAGACATAACTGGTGCTTGAGAACAACGGCAAGGGTTGCTGCAAGCCTTGCCAATATAAATCTAATAAATCACTTAATAGTGTTTTAGCCTCTTTAACTGGCAGAAAGTGATAGTCCTTGTCTTCTGTTATCCAATGGCTTTCATAGTTGATATTATCGGGCTGAATGCAATTTAAAATTAGATGCTGCAACCAGGTTGCGAGCAACTCACCCCCTTTTGCTTTTGCCATTCTAAAGCTAAATCGACCATTAGCAGTTAAGCCGTCTAACTGGCCTTGCAATACAAAATTATTTATTTCTAAAGAAAAAGCTAGTGGTGCTAAAAATTCATCTGGATAATCGGGAAATAATTTATCGGCAAAGACTTCAACCTTTTCAGCTTGTTTATCAAAAAACATCTCGCCGACAGTGCCTTGTGGTAATTCACCTGTAGCCTGAATCATTGGTAACGCTGCCGATAAGCTATTCTCACTTAGTCTATATTGCAACAATTGTTGACGTAACGACCATGCCTGTAGCCCATCTAAATCAAAAGGTTCACGCGGATCTAATTGTTCTTCATCAGATTCTAAGTACAGCCCCAGTCGTTCTCGCAATAAAAAGCGTGCTGGGTGTCGATAAAATGCTAGCAACTGAACTAGATTAACCGTTTTCCAACTTTCATCTGCTTCTGGTAATAGTTGCTTAAACCAATTTTCACTACCCTCTTGTTCTTTGCTAGGTGGACAATGTGCTGCCACATAGCTAAATAATTTAGGCGAACTGTTATTAAAATAACGTTGGCTAAAGGCTTGCAAAGGATGCTCGGTTAAAATCTGTTGCCAAATATCTTCACTATCAGCAGTAACAAAACTTAGCCGTAAAACATCTCGCACATCACTGATTAAAACAGAAGGTGGAATCAATGAATTGTCAACAATACTGGCACCGACATAACTGATATAAAAATGTGCTTGTGCTGACAATAATGATTCTAAAAATAAATAGCGATCTTCATTGCGCTGTGATCGATCGCCTTTTCTAATAGGCGGTCGAGACATTAAATCAAAGCCAGCCATTACTTGTCTTCGGGGGAAGCTACCATCGTTCATGCCAATCAAACATACTACTTTAAAAGGAATGCTACGCATCGGCACCATGCCACAAAATGTGATGCCTTGGCCCATAAATCGCATTTGAGTTTGCTCAGTATCTAAATGCCCCTCGCACCATTCTTTAACTAAATCAACGCTTATAGTTTGCTGAAATTCAGCCAAGTTTGTGGTTTCAACTAAGGTATCAAGCGTTTTTCTGATTAATAATAATTCAGCTTCCTCTTTTGAATTATCTAAGTTCGCTAAAAAGAAGGTATCGAGCATTTTTAATACTAGTTTCTGCCACTGTATCGTGGTTAATTGTGCTTTTAACCTTTGTCTATAACGATCAAGATCATCGATGAAGCCGCATAGTTTCGCCATAGTCTCTGCACGATCACTGCTGATACCATCAAAACCTAACCGACCATCAAACAATTGTCCCGATGATTCTGGTATAGCATAGCCTAATAATAAACGGTCTAAACCCGCTCGCCAGGTATTAGCATCGTTTGCTGGTAAACCCAGACTAACTTTATCATCAGCAGATAAACCCCATGCCGTATGAGTCTCACGTAGCCAACGTCTGATTAATTCGAGTTGGTCTTGATCAAATGAATAACGCTTTTGGATAGATTCACATTCTAATAAGCTAACAATGCTTTCAACATCAAAGCGAGATTGTGGCAAGTCCAATAAGCTATTAAATGCCGTTAATAAATGGCTTTGGCTTTTAATGCCGCCATCGGCAATGCTATAGGGAAGTGTATGCGCCTTATCACTACTACCAAACACGGCATCTATCCACGGCGAATAAATTTCAATATTAGACGTCATCACCACTACATCGGTCGGTGATAAATCAGGGTGGCGTTCAAATAGAGCTAATAGTTGATCATGTAACACTTCGATTTCACGCATAGCACTATGGCAGGAATGCACCATAATCGAATCATCATCCGTAGAAATTTGTTGCTTTTGGCTAAGCGAATCAATATCTGTTAAGGCGTAAATATCATGCTGTAGCTTTTCTAATAAGCTTGTTTGCTGCGGCTCAATGAAATGCGATTCTTCTTCCATCGTGCAGTTTTGTAATTGCTCGAAAAAATCTTGCCCTTGCTTGCCTAAACTAGCTAATAACGGGTGACCTGTAGCTAGATATTGTTCTTGCTCTGGCGAATCCAATTCCTTTCGTGCTTGGGCTTTAGGGTTCAGTAAGTCTCCCCAATATTCTTCACTTGGCGATAGAAAGAATAAGTGAATATCACAGTGCTGCGACATTAATTCAAATAGTTCTAAATATACTGGTGGCAATGCTGATAAGCCAAAAATAGCAATTCGATTCGGCAAGCCAGTAGGCTTAGTTTCCGTAGAGGACAAATAGTGTTTTAGCTGTAGCAATAGATTGGCACGATGTTGCGGTTTGACTTCACCTTTGGTTAATAACTGCCACAATCGTGCTTGCCAATGCGGTGCTTCACCTTGTTCCCAAGTTTCGATCCAGTCGGGTCGATACATTAAATATTGGTCATAACTATCGGCAATACGGTGTGCTAAGTCATAGCGCTTTATTACATCATCTTGTAGACCAAGATAAGCATCAATTGATTCAAAACCTGTCTGCTGGCGACATGCTGGCAATAGCTCAAAAAGCTTCCATGTCATCGCATCGGTAGAAAAAGGGGATTGCTGTGGAATATCAGGCAGAAGCCGACGAAACAACGCCCAAATAAAGGCTGATGGATACGGAAAATCAATATGACTAGAAATACCATGTTGGCCAGCTAAAAATAACGATAACCAGCGGGCAAGTTCATTACTCTGAACGATCACCGTTTCAGCTTCTAATGGTGGTAACGGTTGGGACTGTTGAAGATCTGCAAGTCGTGCAGCCAACTGTAACAGATCATTGCTATGGATAAGCTTCAACATATTTTTGTAATTTTTTTCACATTAACCCGTCTGCATATGACACACTGACACAATAGCAAAATTCTATACTTTATTTTATTCAATAGCGACAACATTTATGATTAGATTCACATACCGATCTATCAAAACATTATTATTTAACCGATATGTATTTGTTAGCCTCATTTTGACAGCAGTATTTATTGCCGGAATTTTTGCCAATAATAAAGTATTTGCACCCGATCTCCATCGGCTTTACATGGAAAGCATGATGGTTAATGACCAACCACCTGTCGTGCTAATTCATGGTGTATTAGGCAGTAAATTACGGGATAAAACAACGGGGGAAGATCTTTGGCCGGGCTCTGCTAGTCGTTTATTGTTAAGTGATTACTCTGATATTGCTTTTGATATTGATTCTGAGTCTTTAATGCCTATGTCAAATAATATCGAGGCTTACGCCATATCCGAAGGCGCAGTAGGTAAAGACTTTTATGGCAAGATTGTTAAAACCTTAGGGGATGCTGCCGGCTACAAGCTCGCCAAAATAGGTGAGCCCGTTGATACAAAACAAAAGAATTATTATATTTTTCATTATGATTGGCGACAAGATAATGTCATTAGTGCTGGGCAACTTGCTAATTTTATAGACCAAATTCAAGTAGATTACAAAGATCCCAATTTAAAAGTCGATATTGTTGCTCATAGCATGGGCGGATTGGTTTCTCGTTATTACATTCGTTATGGCAAGCAAGATGTTATCAATGATAATGACTTTGATAAAAAGCTCACCATGTATGGTGGCAATAAAGTTCGTCGCGTTATCCTGCTAGGAACACCTAATTTAGGTTCTGTTAAAACGCTGAACCTATTTATTACGGGTGTTGATATTGGCTTAAAACAAATTGGTACTGAAACCATCGCTACATGGCCTAGTTTGTATCAATTGTTCCCTCATCCACTCAATAATTGGATTGTTAATGGTAAAGGCGAACCGCTCGATCGTGACTTGTTTGATGTTGAAACCTGGCGTCGCTTTCAATGGTCTATTTTTGATCCAAAAGTTAGAGATCGGATCCTAGCAAAATTTGAATCTCAGCAACAAGGTGAAAAATACATAGCTACGTTAGATCGTTATTTTGAAAAACGACTTGAACGAGCTCGTCGTTTCGTTTGGTCTTTAACAGTACCTTTGCCCGAGGTACATCCTAAACTCACTATTTTTGGTGGTGGTTGCACCCTTACTTCGGCAAGAATTGTTGTTGAAGAGGTCAACGGTGAGTCACTTATTCGTATGTACCCTAAAGAAATTACTCAAGCTGTAGAAGGTGTTGATTATGATGCATTATTATTAGAGCCCGGAGATGGTTCGGTGACTAAAGCATCACTTTTAGGGCGTAATATTTTGGATCCAAGCATTAGGCGACATGAATATATTCACTTGCCAGTGAAACAATCTTTTTTCTTATGCGTCAGACATAGTAACTTGACAGGAAATCTTAATTTCCAAGACAACTTATTAAATACATTACTTTCGAGAGATGATTTTGAATAATGGTGATTACTATGAAATCAATATTAACATTGCTAACAACTAGCCTCTTGCTGATAATATCTGCCGCGGCAGCTGACAGCCAAGATATTACTTATCTTGAACAGAATTGGTCAGATAAAGATCGTGAGTATTTTTACTTTGCCGATCAAGGTTCACGTCTTATTCCGTATGACTATTTTCTTCACTTAGAGCAAGCTAAAAACGACACTTTGCTACGTGATGATGAAAATATGGTGCGACTAGGCTTTATTGCTGCACCTCAATCCAAAAATAATCCCGATGGTCTTCCTATAGGCTTAGCAAGAAACGGCGATCATATGGGACCAACTTGTGCGGCATGTCATACCCAACAAATTACTTATCACGATCAAATCGTACGTATTGATGGCGGTCAGGCATTTATTGATCTGAATCTATTTCTGACAGAGATAACAGCGTCATTAAAAGCGACATTAGATGATAAGGAAAAGTTTGTGCGTTTCCAACAAAAATTATTGGGTAATAACGTAACAGACAAACAAACAGAACAGTTAAAACAAGATATCCATATGGTCTATGAGAAACGTGCCAATCATATGGCAGCCAATCATTCTGATATTGTTTCAGGCTTTTCTCGCTTAGATGCATTTGGCGCCATTTTAAATCAAGCTTTAATTGCAACAGGGGTAGAAAACAACACTAATTCTCCTACCGCACCCACCAGCTACCCTTACCTTTGGGATACACCACAACATGATTATGTTGAATGGAATGGGTCACAATCAAATACAGGAGTAGGTGCTCTAGCTAGAAACATCGGTGAAGTTATCGGTGTGTTTGGTGAAATTGAAACTGAAACGACCAATTGGTTAGGTTTTATTGATGGTGGCTATAAATCATCAATACAAACCAGTGAATTACGCGAGTTAGAACACGTTGTTGCTCAATTACATTCGCCGCTTTGGCCCGAAGGTTTCCCCGAAATCGATACAGAGCTAGCAAAAGTAGGTCGAGGTCTATATGAAAATCACTGTATCCAGTGTCACGTTGATATCGACCGAACCGACCCGCTGCGTAAAATTCAAGTACGCATGAGTACATTGGGCGTCATTAACACAGATCCATTAATGGCTGAAAATGCCATTTACTTTAAGGGTAAAACAGGTAAATTCGAAGGTCGACCCCGATATTATGTGGCAGGTAGCCCACTTCCAGAACAAGCCCCTGCTATTCATATCGCAAATAACCTAATGGTTGGTATTCTAAAAAACAATCCCATACAGGCTTATTTCGCTAAACGTGATGCAAAAAAGCTAGGCCATCCTGAAGTGAATCATCCACCAAAATATGTTGATGGTGAAATTATTGAACATGGCAAAGAAGTATCTGATCATGCTCTACTTGCCTATAAAGCACGTCCTTTAAATGGTGTATGGACAAGCGCGCCTTTCTTACACAATGGTTCTGTGCCAAATCTATATCAACTGTTATTACCCGCTGAGCAAAGAGTAAAACAATTTTCTATTGCTTCGTGGGAGTTTGATGCTGATAACGTTGGTTATGTCAGTTCAATTAGCTGTGGGACTGGCAATGATAATTTCATTTTTGATACTACTATAGAAGGCAATAGTAATGCTGGCCATGAATATGGTACGGGTTATTATGGCAAGCCTGCATTAACGGAACAAGAACGTTGGGCCTTAGTTGAATACTTGAAAACCATCTAAATAATACAGATAATTGGAATACCATGTCTCAAGATATCGATGTCTCAAAAACAGCCCTGCAACGCGCCTTTTCTTTCAAAGAAAACTTTAAATCCATTTATACTCGCAGAGCATCTAATTATGCTTCCATCGATGGTATTCGTGCTATTTCAATTATTTTAGTATTAGTATTCCATACTTTTTTTGTCTATCAGCTTGCACACCCAACACATGATGTGGCCGCCATTATTAATGAATTAGGCATGGGCTGGGCATGGGCATTTAATGGTGATAAAGGCGTAGATGTGTTTTTTGTCATGAGTGGATTCTTGATTTCAGGAATATTATTTAGACAAATCGCTAAGTCAGGTCATATGGATCTGAAAAACTTTTATATTCGCCGATATCTTCGACTCACTCCTGCTTATTACTTCACCCTCACCATTTATTGGTTACTGAACGGGCCTAATAGCGACTATATATGGGCAAACTACCTCTATATAAGTAACTTTATAGATTACGGTCACCAAGCCGTCGGTTGGACATGGAGTTTAGCAATAGAAGAACAGTTCTACTTTATCTATCCACTACTTTTAATCGTCATTCTTAAATACTCAAAATCACCCGGCTATACCATGTTGTGGCTATTTGTAATTTCGATAATAATTCGTGCAGGCATCGTGTTATCAGATGAAGCTCTACGCACTTCACCCGGTAGTCGTATGTATCTCGACCATGACTATTTCAACCATTTTTTCACTGTCTTGTATGATAATCTGCATTCACGTTTTGGCAGTTTATTAGTCGGTTGTATGGCGGCATATAACTTTCACTTCCACAAAGATAAATTAAACGACTTCTTTAATTCCACAATGGGACTTGTCACCACTATAACCGGCCTAATACTCGTTATATTCTTTATGACATTTGCACCTTATCTGCCCGTGTATGATGAATACCAAACTATGCATATTTTATATTACATCTTTAACCGTAATTTATTCTCAGCAGGTGTTGGCATCATTATTATAGCCATGTTATTACAGCAACATGGTCTTGCAAATGCTATGCGAAAAATACTCTCTGTGTCCTTTTTATATCCTTTTGCCACCTTATCGTACTCACTTTATTTAATTCATCTTGTCGTCATGGCAATAGTCATTCCCGCTCTGATTAATTTGACCATAATGATGCCTGAACAATACCCTTGGTCTATGGCTGAAACACTGATTTATGGCTTTATTGTCAGCTCAATTCTAAGCATGTCTATTGCTACCTTAATGTATTTATTCATTGAAAAGCCAATAATGAATTTAAGGCGTTAAATGATTTTCAAACTCTTAAAAAAAATGGTTCTAAGTTTAGTAGGTTTGTTTCTATTATTAGTTATATTGCTATATTTCCATAATCAAAGTCATGCACCTGTTACAACTGAAGAAGTCATTCCAACTGATGAATCACAACAAATACAGCGGGCAGCAGATAATTTTGTCAACATCATAAAAGCAACACAGACAAGCTATGCTGCACGTGGCGCCCATGCAAAAGGCCATGCCTGTGTAAAAGCCTATTTTGATATCAATAAAGATATCGACCCACAACTGCAATACGGCATATTTAAAACACCAGGAAAGCAGTTCAAATCATGGATCCGCTTTTCAAATGGCAGCTCAAATATGGCTAAAAGTGATGATCGAAACAAAGATTCACGCGGCATGGCAATCAAAATTCTAAATGTCAGTCCAAATAAAGTGCAAACCCAAGAATTTTTAGCCCATAACAGCCCTGCTTTTTTCTCAACTGATTTAAAAGACTACAATCAATTAGTTGAAAGGGAAGATAAAACCAAGTACTTTTTATCTGGTTATAACCCGTTTAAATGGCGGCTTAGAGAGTTATCACATGTAAACGACACCCTATCTTCACCACCCTATAGCCCAGTTTGGGATGACTATTTTAGTAATACGGCCTATAAACTTGGGCCACATAATATTAAATTTATGATGCGTTCATGCTCTCAGCCACTGCAAGCTAAAAAGAATACAACTGATCCCGATTTTCTAAGAAACACTTTAGTAGATGAACTCAATTCAGATTCTGCATGCATGCAATTTTTTGTTCAACTACAAGATGCCAGCAAACTAATGCCAATAGAAGATCCTAGTGTTTTGTGGAAAGAAACCGATTCACCTTTTATTAGCGTTGCAAAAATAACCATACCGGCACAGAAATTTGATACGCCTGAACAACAACAATTCTGTGAAAACTTATCATTTTCACCTTGGAATACTATCGAAGCACATCGACCTATTGGTGCATTAAACCGAGTCCGAAAACTTGTTTATCAAGCCAGCTCTAACTTTCGTCATAATATTAATAAAACGAAACCTCCGCAAAATATCGAGTTCACTATTATTCCGCCCCCCTAGATTAAGGGTATTGCTAAATGTGTAATATCAGGTACTATTCTACTATTGCTTGTTCCTACCTGTTCACATCGCAATTTTGAAAAGCTGAAATTCAATATTTTTTTACAAGGTTATCACAATTTAATATGCATTTTACTTTCTAACTCTTAGGACTCCGGAAGAACATGAAATTTAATTTCACCCTCCATCTCAGCGCAACATTGTTATTGATATTATCAGCAGGTATAGCTTCAGCTGATTGGTCGGCTGACTTTAACCCACCTTCTCATGATAAAGCCATTTTATCGATTTTGTTACCTAATGATATTGATAGCTCAACATTAACAACATTGGCCGTGGAGCTAGATGGAATTGATGTGACTGCATTGCTTACCCTTGAAGATCAGCAATTATCATTCATGCCTGTCGAAGCGCTATCAGTTGGCCCCCACTTACTTCGTTTACTCGTCCTACAGGCTGACGGTAGTAGTTATGAAAAAAAACAATGGCCTTTTGACGTTACACCAGAAATGGTTACAACGAAGAACGCTTCTTCACAGGAAGAGGATAAAATCTCTGCTGCTGAATCTTGGTTAAAATCATCATCATTTAAGGCCGATACTCTCACAGAATTTAGCAATCGTGCCGCAAGTAGAAACCTAGGAAACTCTCCACCAGATCACACTATTCTATCTGGTAGTGGTAATCTTCAAGGCAATCTTCAAGGTGAAAAGCTTTCTATCGACATGTACAGTAACTATTTTCTTCAAAGTGAAAAAGGCTTGTCTTTATCGGGGAAAAGAGCCGATATAGGCGAATATCGTGTTGCGGCTAATTATGCAGGTGAAGCACTCAATACCACCGTCACGCTAGGCCACCACGATCTAGGTTTGAACTCAATGTTAATCTCATCGTTTAACCGAAGAGGGATCTCTGCACAAGTAACATCTAAGAACCAACAAATAGCAGGAAATATATTCTCGTTTAATCCTGTATCACAGGTGGGAAGCAATCACTTCACTGGCTTATCTGACAGCAATAATAGGCTCGAAGGCGCATCAGTGTCACTTAAACCCTTTTCCACTGATGCTAATGCGCTAAAAATAACGGGGATGTATTATGATGGCGAAAGATCGGCCAACGGCATAGGGGCAAGCAATGCCGACGAAGTATCTACAGGCTCAGGCTGGGGAGTAGTTCTAGAAAAAAAACTAGCCGATGGTAAAATAAACCTTCAGGGACAATATGCTCAATCACGCTATGATATTGATGGAAGTTCAGGCTTAGCGCCTGAAGATGACAGTGATGCTGTATCATTGTCGATTACAGCGCGTCCTTTTGATAACTCCACATTATTTGATAAAGGCATAGACATCGTTTTGGGGGCCAAATATGAACGCATTGACACGTTCTTTCAAAGTTTAGCCAACCCTGGTCTTCCCGCCAATCATGATACTGTCAATCTTTATAGTGATTTATACTGGGGAGGCTTATACACTAGGCTAGAGTTAAGTCATGAAACAAATAATGTAGATGATTTGAAAAATATACCTACCGATAAATTACGAAACTTCATTTGGAATTCAAGTTATTCTTTTTCAACACAAACAGGATCTCGCTCGTGGCTAGGCTCCCCTTACATCGGTTTTTCAGGCTTCATTTCTGATTTTGAACGCCAAAAAACACCTACCGGATACACCGGCTTTGATACCGATGAAATGTCCAAATCATTTGTTGTTGATCTGGGGTCAAATTATGAACGGTTTTACTGGTCCGCACGCCATGATTATTCTCTCTTTAACGACTATGCCAATAATTTTAGTGATGCCGTTTTCAATACATCTGATATATCTCTAAATTGGAGAGTTCTAGATGCCACCTTTATCAATAGTTCATTACAATATATTGTCGTTCAAGATAAAGATAACCGCACGACTGACTATACTAGAAACTTAAATATTGGTGTGACGTCACCTCTTATTAAAAACAAACTCAATCTTAACCTAAATTATAATTTGAACCAAAGTAGTGGAAACACAGACTCATTAGATATACATACTATAAATAGTGAACTTGGCTGGACAATTAAGCCTGCAACAACAAATAGTCCAGGTTACTCCTTGGCTATCAGGGGTTCACTGGCAAGCACTAATGGAGAAACAATTAAAGATGAAACCAGTTATCAAATTTTCGCTATTTTCAGAATTACAGCAGCGGTCGCTACCCGTCGCTAAGCATGTAATCTCATTCTTTCTGCTCGCATGTGTATTTTTTAACCCCACATACGCTGATGTACAATCAATTTCGGCAAACCCGACCAGCATACCTGCAGCAGGGACAGCAAGCTTTACCATAAACTGGCGTATTACTCGCTTGGAAAACCCACTACCTAATCCTCCGGTAATAGTATCTTCATCATCTGCCACATTAGAAATAAATGGGGTAGCGGTAGCGACAGTAGCAGGCTTAATAACTAAACCTTCATCCTTACCCGTAGGTACAACAGGCACCGTTAACATCAGTGATAGAATAACGATTAATGCGGCTCTAGCTCGCCGTATAGCAGAAAGCCCCGCAGGTAGCGTACAAATACGCAGATATTTCGATGACACCCAAAAAGGTACTTTTGGCTTTGCTCAGCTATTTGCTGGTAATGGAAATTCCGGCCCATTAGCAATACGAAGAATCGAACTCGCATTTGAAAATCAAGCTCGCACCGATGTCGTATATAAAGATGAACATATCCGAGCCTTTGTAGATATTTCATTTCGCAGTAGCGGCATTCTCAAAGGCGAGTGGCGACTTGTCGATCCCACTGCAAGCCTTGGTTCAAAAGGTGGGCGAGTACTTCAAGTAGTCCGGAAAAATCTACGTAGCTCAGGACAAGGCAGAACACGCATTATAAGCCCTCCTCTTCCCTCGAATGAAAACGGCTTATACTTACTGACCTTTTTTATTCAAGAATCTGATTTCGCATTGGATACGCCGGTAATACGATATTTTGTGTTAGATAAAAATGGTATTCCGCCCTTAGCACATATAACAGAAATTAACATTATATCGCCAGGAGATAATGCACCTATAACTGAGGAAACGCTCTTTTCTTGGCCACAGCTTGAAGGTGCGACAGCCTATCAAGTCGAAGTATTTAATAAAGATGACAGTGTTGCCATATCAGGAAAATTAGTACCCGCATCAAGTACTAACCTTTCATTGTCTTCCTTTTCGCTTAATCAACTACTATCAGGCTACAACTACCACTGGAAAGTCCGTGCGTTTAATTACACCGGTCAAGTTATAGGTGAATCTAAACCTCGAACATTGTCCGTACCCTAGGTTTCAACACTGATGAGTGAAGATCTGGTTTCTGTTGAACTTCTACAAAAGGTCTCAACGGGTGATGAGCTCGCCTTTGCGGATCTCTACCGCATGTACGAATCTCGTTTATATCGATTTATTACATCTAAATTGAACGATTCTTTTGAAGCATCCGACATACTTAATGAAGTGTTCCTAGATGTATGGCGAAAAGCCAATACTTTTGAGGGACGATCTAAAGTTTCGACTTGGCTATTTGGGATTGCATATTATAAAACGATGGACAGACTAAGAAAAAAAATACCTGAAACAGTTGATGATGATCGTTTTCTCGAGATAGAAGATGATAGCCCTAATCAACTAACTTGTATGATCAGTAATGAAAATGCGGGTGATGTACGATTTTGTCTTGATGCATTGAAAGCAGCTCATCGAACTGTCATGGAGTTAACATTTTTCAATGAATTATCTTACAGAGAGATTTCAAACATTGTCGATTGCCCTGAAAACACAGTTAAAACTAGAATGTTCCATGCCAAACAAGCGATGAAACGCTGCTTGACTAAACGTATGGAGTACAGTGCGCCATGACAAATATAAACACTGAACAAGAGATAGAATCTCTATTACCCTATTATGTAAATGGGAGTTTAACTGAGGATGAAATTAAGCGGGTTGAACGCACTTTAGCTGAAAATGAAAACTTGCAACAAGAGTTGGTTTTTCTTCAGAAACTACAAATACAGGTTCAACAACAAAAACAACAAAACTCACCAGGGGAATTTGGCCTTAAACGTTTACAAAGAAGGTTAAAAGAGCAGCAAACGATAGATAATAATAGTCAGCAGCAAAAAATACTTTCTTCAACTAAAAACCGCTGGCAATTTGCGGCTATGGCAGCTTGCTTAATGTTAGTCGTACAAACGGTAAACAATATTGAAACAGGTAACACATACCAAGCGGCAGGTGGTACAGCAGTTACCCAGTATAAAGGAAAGATTGTAAGCGTGACTTTTTCTCCAGCGGCTACTGAACAACAAATTCGAAATCTATTCCTTGAAACCAATGTATTTATTGTCGATGGACCGTCTGCTTTAGGTATTTATCGCTTAGTCATCGTTGATGGCAGCGATACTACAATTGAAAAACTTGCATCCCAAGCAGACCTAATCGAATCTATTCAAGAAGAATAATCATGTCTGTTTATCCAAACAGCCTCGGTATGTTCTTCTTTTTACTATCCGCCTGTTACTGCCTACCCGTATTTTCTGACGACGTATCACCTGGGCCGGCAGCCCCCTATTCCACCCCTTATTACTATACGCCATCTCAATCATCTATAAGTTCTGGAACAGCTCCTACACCTTCTGCACCGACAGATAATGTCCCTCCACCCACTAGTGGTTTTCCAGAACAAGAGAAACCCACTATTAAGGATGAGGAAACATCTAACTTTAGCTTTACCAACTCACCTCAACGATGTATCCGCCCCGGTGATATTGTTAAATTTAATGGTGAAAATTTATCTCAATTATCACACTATAAATTTGCTATCCGTATTCATAACGATGAAGTAGCACTAACGCCTCTACATATAACTGAAAATCAGCTTATTGTTCAGGTTCCAGAACACCCTAAATTAGAAAGCGAACAATCATATAAGATACTTCTGATAAATAAAGCAAATCTAACACGTCATTCATCAACAGAACTAACAATAAATGTATGCCTATTAAACAGTGGAAATGAAGCTGAGATTAATCATGAAATTGGTGAAATATTAGTCCTTACTGATCAGTTAGAGGCAGCGGCAATAAAGCAAGAGCTTAATAAAATGGGCTTACAGCTTCTCGAAAGTGATGTTCTTAAGGCACTTGGGAAAACGATACTAACATTGAAAACAACTGAGAATAATCTACACTCTCAAATTATTGCATTGCGTAAAAAATTCCCGAATGCCAATATTGATGTCAATAACCATTATCAACAATCTGCCACTAAACCTCGTATTTATGCTCCGAGAATGATCTTATGGCCACCATCATGCAATAAAATAAGCTACGACTCTATAGCAATTGGCATAATTGATGGAACACCCGACTTAACTCATCCTGCATTATTAAATGAAAACATTACCATAAAGAGTTTCCTAAAAGAATCGCACCAAGCAGATATGGAGCATGGTACTGCTGTAGCCACCATCCTCGTTGGCAATCAGCCAGACATGGGAGCTACAGGATTATTACCTCATGTAAACATGTTTGCAGCAGCTACATTACGGCAAGAAAAAGATACGCTACTGGCAACAACAGAAGGTATTGTCAAAGCGCTAAATTGGCTAATGATAAATAATGTTAGGTTAGTTAACATCTCACTCTCTGGCAGCAAAAATAATTCGGTCTTCAAAAAAGCATTTGCTATAGCCATACAAAAGAGAATAATTATCTTCTCTGCTGCAGGTAATGGGGGGGGAACAGCACCTAAATCTTACCCCGCCGCGCTACCAGGCGTTATCGCTATCACCGCAGTTGATGCGGCAAAACACATTTATCGACAGGCTAATCAAGGGGCTTATATAGACTTCGCAGCACCTGGTGTAGATATCTGGATCGCAAACAAACATAATCAAGGAAAATATAGCTCAGGCACATCCTATGCTAGCCCACATGCTCTGGCAATTGCCGCTTTTTACCTTAGGAAAAATCCGGCAATATCTCCAAACTTGCTTTACGGTGCCATGAAAGAAAATAGTAACGACCTTGGTAGTGCTGGCCATGATCCAATATTTGGTTGGGGGCTTGTTCGTGCACCAGAAACAGTGTGCGAATAATGCTGGTAATACAGAAATACTAATTAATAGTAGTGGTTTATGAACTTTCATTTTATTACAAACAATAAAAAGCCGCCACATCCACAAAGGAAAATGACGGCTTAGTAGTAAGTTATGCTAAATTATTTTCTGAGTGCTTTATCAGTTGTAGTTGGGTTAGCTTTGATTTGCTGATATTGTTTAATAGGTTTCACTGTAGATGTATTATCACTATCCATCGCTTTTGTAGATGTAGGCATTGTAGGTTGAGACTTAATTTGTTCACGCAGTGAAGGTGGCTTAGGCGTTGGGGCTATTACTGCGCTATCTGGTCTTGTTATTGCACTTTTTGGTCGAAACTTATCTAGCACGGTTCCAGATGTAGGGTAATCAGTTTTTACACATGCAATGTGGCCACAAGACATACAATAACCTAATGATTTAGAACAGCAACTAGATGATGATCCATCTGCAGATATTGTTACTTCTTGATCCGCACTACTCGTGCAGGCATTAAACTCTGTTGCTTCTCTTGAAAGTGGTGCTGATTGTGCCACACCCGCTAACCCCACTGCAAAAAGTATAACAGCTGTATATAAGATATTTTTAAACATTATTATTTCTCCTGGATTTATCAATTCATGACAAATGGCATCATTAAAAGGTAAGTAGGGGCAACCTATCAAAAGGTTCAATATTTCTGAAAACTATTCCAGTGATATTAACGATATAGTTCTAAAATAGGCAAACATTTTTTAACCACTCCATGTGCTTGCATTATTGAGATTTAGGTACATCCGTTCGCTTACCAAAGATTGCATCTGCTTCATCAAAATGTCTTGTTGTCCCAACTGACGGCTGCATATTTTCTTGCAAGGCTGTAGATGGACTCGATTTTATTTTCTGATGTTGTTTTGTCGGTTTTATCTTAGGACTCACAGATTTTTCGGGTGTAGATGTTGTATTTTGGGGTTGCTTAACATGGTTACGTAATGTGGATGCATCCGGTGTAGGGGAAATTCCTACCGATCCATTGGCAGGAACTGGCCACCCGCGGCGGTCAATTACATCAGAACATTTGCTAGAAGCACACGCCGGTTTGTCACTACAAAACATGGTAGTCTGATCATCACATGTACCACAAGCATAATAAGCGCAAGGGTCGGGCACCATCGATGAGCCGCTTCCCCTTGATTCAGCCATGACTACTTGAGCCATGATACAAAATGTAATCAGTACAGCCATTAAGGTAAACGGCCTGAGTAATTTTGTTATAACTAATTGGTGTATTGATTCCATCATTTTACATTCCTCATAAATGCTTAATTTAGTAAAAAATACGAGCTAATAGCATAATTAGCCCTTTGGCCGTTATGGTTTTATTACATAAGGTCGAACACTGCCCGATTATCATTTTCGTTTGTTTCTGTTATGAGTTTTTCCGTATCAACAAAAACGGTAATTGTCGCTGTTCTCCTGAAGTCTCTTAGGTTAAATCTGTCGTAAACTATGACTCTTTTTTGGTTTATTCCTAAGTTATTAATGTGAAGAACCTCTCTTTGGAGACTGTTCCTATAATTGTAATACATTAGACTAATACTAATTGATCCGTTTTCAGAGTCAGTAGGAACATCGCCTACATTTTTAACCGTGACTATCAAATCACACCTAGCATTAAAAGTATTTTTGCGAAGACGGCTTTCATCTGCAGGGCACACATCACGTTCATACTTCACCGAAACAATCAAATTAGGCCCCGCTCCACGTGGCCTAGCTATCACCTGCCGGCTCGGCAATGTTGGTTTTTGAACTGTCGTACGGCCCGGTGTAGCGACTAGCCCAGCAGATACATTACCTTGTCTAATAGGAGCAATTACTGTCATCTTACTAGTCGTGCTAGTAGGTACCGTTATTGTTGATTTAATAGCACTAGGTTGCGCCAAGTCTCTAGCGTTTCCTGCCAATAACTCTTGTGTCGACAATAGTAAAACAACTGTTAGCACTATAAAGTTATGTAGTTTCATTATTTATTCCTTTACGCTGATTTGATGGCAATATAAAAATACTCGCTAACAAGAGTACTTTTTAAATTTCATTTTATTCTTTCCGAAAAAATAAGGCGCATAAGCGGCTCCTAATCATAAACTCTTGAATTTACAGCCCCAGCCAAAATACTGCTGTATTATCATTCTCATTGGTTTCTGTTACATCCTGAGGCCGATCAACAACAGCTGTGAATGACGAAGCCTTTTTAAATGAGTGAATTAAACCACTCCGAATAATAATCGTTTTCTCTTCATTAGCTTTTAAGGCGGGTATGAATCTAAGAAGTTTTGCTGTCCCCGTTCTATCGCTGTAAGACATATTAACTTGAATGGTGTTCGCTTCAGAAGTAGTTGATCCGCCTTGATTTTTGATTTTAACTATCACATCACATCCAGCATTAAAAAGATCACCACCAAGCGGACTGGGATGTATCGCACAAACATCATGCTCATATGACACTGAAACAACTAAATTAGGGCCGGGGCCAGCAGGTTTAGCTATTTTTGCATCTCTGCTAGACAATGTTGGCTTTTGAACTGTAGCTGGCCCCGAAGTTGCGACTGGGTCAGCAGCTACATTACCCTGCCTAATAGGTGCAACCATTTTAAGTTTACTAGTTGTCTTAGCGGGTACGGCTACAGTTGATTTACTTGCAGCCGGTTGTGCTAATCTAGCATTTTCTGCAAATAATGCTTGTGTCGGCAGTATAAAAACACTTGCTAAAAATAATACCTTTTGAATTTTCATTTTATTTTCCTAATAATTTATAACTATTGATTTTACAGCTGCTCTACCTATATTTAACCTTTATAATAGGCAAAATTTACGTAGCTATTACTGTGGTAAAAAGGTAGCTGAATTATCATTTTCATTGGTTTCAGCGATCTGATTTATAGGGTCAAGCGTCACAGTGAATGGACGCCCTAGCGTATAAAGCCCCAGCGAGACTCGATCTATTGTGAACGTCTTTGTTTCATGTGGGGCTAACTTGTACAGGCCATTAGATATATCAAGGGGAACTTCAGTTCCCGTATGTATCGTCCTAAGCAAGCGGACTCTAAAGTTACCAGAAGCTACATCACCCGTATTCGTAACTCGAAATGCTAAATCACATGAGGCGTAACCGAGGCTAAGGCCTAGCGAACGAAAGTCAGGGCAACCTTGCGTACAAATTTCATCATCCCACTTTACTGAAAGTAATTTTAAATTCACCCCCATTTTTGCTATAGCACTGTCTCTTTGCACAACTACTGGCTTTGTGTGGCCCGTTGCTGCTCCGCCAGGGCCAGCAATTTCTCCACCTTGTTTTTTACCAGGTGCTACTGGGCTTAATTTTTGCTCAGGCATCACTATCGTAGCTTTACTTGTAATAGGTTGAACCAAACGCTCATTATTCGCACCAGCGGCTAACAACCCTTGCATTGGTAATATAGAAAGACCGGCTAATAGTACTATTTTATGAATTTTCATTGTATTCTCCTAAAAGCTAATTTAATTGTCATAATTGTCATTCAAAAGTAAGTCCGGTGAACATTTAATTAGGTTCAAAATATATTCTCATTTGTTTATTACTTGCAATAAAAAGCCATCATTCCCTCAACTATAAGATGGGAATAATGGCTTAATACAATCTGACTCCCGATTGCTTATTTACTCATGGCTTTATCAGCCGATGCTGGGGCTTTGATTTGCTGATATTGTTTGATAGGTTTCACTGTAGGTGCCTTTTCTGGGTTTACTATTTTTGCTGGAGCTGTTGTCGCACTCTGTGCAGGCTTCACTTGATCTCGTAATGAAGGCGGTTTAGGTGCTGGGGCTATTACGGCATTACCCGGCCTAGTCAACGTGTTCTCTCCATTGAGTGGTGATAGGCGATAAGAGACTTTTGTACAAGTCTGTCCCTGACGACATATAACACAGTATCCTAGTGATTTAGAGCAACAAGCAGCATCCTTGCCACCATTTGCCGAAGCCGTTTTGTTATCCCCTTCCAATAAGCAATTGCTTAATAAATCTGCCGCATTGCTATCTGACACCGGTACCGCATATGCTATGCCAGTTAGGCTCAGTGCAAAAATTATAAACATTATATTCACTATTTTTTTAAACATTTTATCTCTCCAGAAATTTTATTAGAATAATAACAACATAGGGTCATTATTAAGTAAGTCGTATCATCCACCTAAACGGTTCAATTTAAATTATCCCCTTATTATTTAACGCAATACCATGAGTAGGGATTACTTTTCTCAGTATACCCTGTCTGTTTAGTACCATGCTGTTGTTGGCAGGCTTTTCTCGCATTGATCCCTTCATTGGTTTGGCAGACCCAATCCAGTGCTGTTTTTCCATTAAGCACCGCTTTAGATTTTGAGCCGAAATTCTTTTTACAATACAAATTCAGGTCAATAGTCACTTTTACGGGCACCTTAGACGTTCGCTTGATGATCCAACGTTGTGAATTGTTATTCTGTGCAGGCCGTGTCACCACTGAGAAAGCACCGCCCGCATCATGTGCATCTAAATACTGCATATTACTTTTTTGCTGAATGGTATATAAATCATTGCCTATTTTTTTGATGATCCACTTTTGTGAGTTATTCTTTTGGTGTGGCCGAGTAACCACATTAAAATCATGGCCAGCATCAGTGTGTGCATCTAAATATTGTGTGCCACCTTGTTGCCTAATAGTGTAGGTATTTTTACTTATATATTTGAGATACCACATTTGCTCATTAGCAATTTTCAAGGTGTCTGTAAAAGCCGAAAAGTCTTTATTTTTCGTTGTGTAGGCATTCATATAACGCCCTGTACTCTGTTGTTGGATTGTATATAACCCTTCTGGTGGCGTAGGGCCTTTTACTGTTGAAGCGGCCATAGCAACGTTCATTTGCATTAAACTGCAACAAAAGAGCATCCATTTTCCACTGATTTTTAACTTTTTTGTTAGCGATGCAATAGCTATTATCTTGTTATTCATTTGTTCACCTTATCTTTGCTATTATTAAAATGACTATACCCAGTTAACCTTATCATGCAACCCCTAGATCTAGGGTTCAGCTCACCGAGCCACAGCGTTATTAAACCGTGCATTTTCTCCATCACTATTCGTGCTAGGTACGATCAAATTCAACTCCACTGATAGCACAGCAGTAACGGTGCCATCGTCATCAATACGATGGATAGCTCTAACTTCTTTACTGCCAGTGAAATCTTTAGGATGAAGACCTGGAATATGGGTGATTTGGTTGGATCCATCAAAACTAGCTGGAATATTAGTGACCACATCCCAGGCGGATTTTGCCCAATTATCCTCTTCTTTCATATTAAAATAAACTTGTATTGGCTCATCTTGGTAACTCATCTCTAATTGTACTCGACTGTCATTACCCAATGAATAATGAACAGGGTATAGCATTCCCTCCCCCGCACCAGGTGCTGTTTGAATACTTTCTCTCCACTCCTTTCCTACTATGAGTTGGTTGTTATGCATCATATTCATATACACATATAATTCAGAATGCGTTTCGGTAATAGAATCTAAATGCTCGTTGATTTCTAGTTGAACAGGGTAAAGAATAAAGGTATAACGTGGATTTATATTAACCTCTGTAGATGAAGCTGATACGCCCTTGCCATTTGCATCCTTCGCAAGTACTTTTACCGTTCTATTGCTTTGATCAAACGGTGCTTTATAAATATGTTGGAATTTAAATTTTGCGGGGTCACTCGTCCTGTTTTTGTCTGTAATCGTGCTTCTAAAACCAGAAAGCGTGACATATTCAAACGTACCATCTCCCCAGACCAAAGTAAGAGAACGGTGATCTTCATCGACAACAACCGTTGCAGTTGCAACCACACTATCTGATGTTACGTTAAACTGAGAAAGCTCTTTATAAACTGGTTGTACTTCAACACTTTCATGCACTTGCGCTTCACCCTTAACTTCGTCAAAAAGTGAGTGCTCTGAATTTGATTGGTCTCCATTAGCGCCATGCTGGTGTGTATCCCCCTCTGTAAACCTTTCTAATTTTGGTCCAACAGTTGAGTTATCCGAAGTTTTGGCGTTGCCAATATCACTTGAAACTGTTGCCGATGATTGTGGCGTTATAAATCCTCCCACCGTTCCTGATACAACAGGTTTTGACACTCTAGTGGGCAATGTTGGTTTTTGAGTAGTCGTTGGGGGCGGTGCTGTTGTTCGTCCATTTTTCACATTACCTTGCTTTGTAGGTGCCGCCACATTACCTTGTCTTGTTGGGACGACGGCTTTGGTTTTACTATCTGCATTGCCAGACATAACAACTGCCGCTTTACTGCTATTACCTTGTGTTAGGTCTCTAGCATTACCTGCTAATAATTCCTGCGTCGGTAAAACAAGCACACTGATTAATAGCGCTAATTTATGAACTTTCATTTCATTCTCCTAAAATTATAAATAACAACAAAGGATGTCATTAAAAGGTAAGTCGGAGGAATGATAAAATAGGTTCAATTTACCTTCATCGGGGCGTATTTCTACTATAAAAAGCCATTCATTCGCCTATTAACATATAAATATTCGCTAGTTTTAATTTCTTAATATTTAGAAATCAATTTCCACCCGGATTCGTCACTGAATCAATTTGGCGACCAATATTTTCCAGAGGGTCCATACCTTCATCATTAAATTGTTCATCATCAATACCGGGTTGAATAACGGTGTCAACGCCACCAGATGAACTCGGTGCTTGCCAAATAGAATCGGCACCTGGTGGTTTAGGATCATCTTCATCGCCTTGACCCGGCATGCCACCAGGCAAACAATTATCCGCCTCTTGTTGATCCATTACTTGGCCACCTTTACCATCACCACAGTTGCCAGGAGCTGTTTCTTCTACTGTGTTTGTCCCTACTCGTGCCGCGGAATCAACGCCATCTTTACCCTCACTGCTATAACCACCATAACTGCCCGTATCTAGTCCAGTTTGGCTTTCATCAGCTGCCTCGTCACCAGTATCTGTTTCAGTTTCGGTTGATTCATCACTACTTTCAGAAGATGTGTCAGAATCATCACTGCTTGAGTTATCATTATCACTATCGGAATCGTCGTTACTTGAATCATCATCAGAATCACTCTCTGATCCGCCATCCTCATTTTTTCTTCCAGCCGTATTATTCTTTGTTCCTGCAGTATTATTTTTTGTTCCTGCTGATTCTTCAGAGCCATTTGTATTACCACTATTAGACCGTTCTGGCTTTGGTCCACTTTCAGAATCGTAGGCTGCTCCTCCAACGCGTGTAACTTGAGGTTGTACCCCGCCTCCAAACCCTGCCTTATCATAACTTTCTGTTTGAACAACCTCACCACCTACACTTGTCACATGGGGTTGTACTCCGCTTCCGAACCCAGATTTACTACCTTCCACACCAATTTTAAAACCATCTGATGGAACTTCCTTAACACCATTTTCACCTTCATATGCCTCACCACCTACACTTGTAACTCGTGCGCGAGAACCAGGCGCTTCTGATGTTGGTACATCATCGATAAAAGGATTAGATCCCCCTACACCATCTTTATCGCCCGGTTTTAAGCCATTATCACCACTCGTAACTGCACCACCAACACTCGTAACCCGTGCGCGAGAACCCGGCGCTTCTGATGTTGGAACGTCGTCAATAAATGGGTTTTCTGTCGAACTTCCACCCGTACTAGGCGCATCATCAACAAATGGGTTTTGTGCAGCAGAACCTCCCGGTATTGGTTCGGCTTTCGCTTTTCCCTCAACAATTGGTACCGTACCCACATATTCTACTTTTCCATCATATTCAACCACGGGTACGCCACCTGTTCTATTAGCTCCACCTGCATTTACTCCGCCTGATATGGTTGGATCAGGTATCGCTCCTTGGACATCACTGCCTGCTCCTGTATAGCCTGCTTGGCTATTAGGTCCTGAACCTGGTGATACATTACCCGGATTCGGGCGAGAAGCAGTTCCTTTATGACCTAAACCTGTTGAATCAAGGGTGGGCACAAAAGCACCCACACCCGCAGGGTTCTGCCGTCCTTCCATATCAGCATCGCCCTTGAAGCCGGGTTTAATTCTAGTTGAGGTGGTAGGCGTTTTAAAACCAGGTTTAATTTGTGGTGAGGAGATCTTGGGTGAGGTTTGCAATTTTGCTTTTGGAGCAAGCCCAATAGGTGCAGGTCTTTTCAGTATTGGCTTAACACCTGATGTGCTCGTTGTATTTGCATTTGGAAGCTTAAAACTTGGCTTGGCGTTTGCTCCCGATAATGGTTTTTCTTTCAGTGTATCTGCTGCATTCGCTGTTAAAGAAAAAACAGCAACTAATAACAATAATCGAGAGTGTGAAATCATTTCGCTTGCTCCAATATAAAACATATTGAGCTTACTATATATACGGCGCGTTGCCTATACCCAAAGTTAGGGGCAATATTTTCAAAATGTTCACTGCGTTATAGCAAAATACTTATAAAACAATCCCAGTCGAGATGGTGTAAAAAGCAAAGTTCACTCCATTTATTTCAAACGCTCAATGCCGAGCATTTTTAGCATATATTTCTCATATACTGGTTCTGATGTACCTTTTTTCATTTTGCGGATAAAATATTTCTCAAAGCCAACTTTGGCAACCCGCATCATTTTACCTTTTTTCATCCAAGCTACATTACGTGGTGGATTTTGTGGAATGGCAACAAATGCCGTACCTGTGTGACCCATATCTCCTAGGCAAATTGCGCTCCATGATGCCTTCGCGTGCGGCTCTTCACCTTCAATCGCTAGCTTAATATTATCTACTGCTGCTGTCGCCATACTCTCTATCATATAACCTGTTTTAGGTGCTCCAACAGGTAATGGTGTCGGTTCGATCGGAGGGATAGCAATACAGACACCAACCCCATAAATGTTGTGATATTTAGGATTACGTTGGAATTCATCTACTTTAATAAAGCCTCTAGGGTTTACAACTTCTTCACCCATGTTAGCTACACAATCAACACCTTTAAACGCGGGAAGCATCATTGAAAAATCAAATGGCAACTCATGTGTTTTAATTGTTTCAGCTTGCTCATTAACTTGTTCAACAAACATTTTTCCTGCTTCAACTTTTTGTACTTTAGCATTTGTTAGCCATTTAATATCATTCATTCTAAACTCAGATTCTAATAAGCCATTAGAATCGCCTACACCGCCCAAACCTAAATGGCCAATATAAGGTTCAGCTGTAACAAAAGTGATGGGCACTTGATCGCGTAGTTTAGCTTTTTTCAGAACACGATTAAGGATAAATGCAAATTCATAGGCCGGCCCGTAGCATGAAGCCGCTTGTACGGCACCGATCACAATTGGCCCTGGATTTTTCATGAACTCTTGCCAATGTTCATACGCTTGTTCCGCATGATCAATACTACAGATTGATTCTGTATGTCCATCTGGACCTAAACCTTCAATTTCATCAAAAGCTAGCTTGGGGCCGGTGGCAATAACTAAGTAATCATAATCTAAAGTCGAACCATCACCCAGTACTAGTTGATTCTCCTCAGCCTTGATTTCAGTTACGCCAGCCGATGTAAATGCAATATTCTTTTTCTTTAAATAGGGTTCAATATCAAAGGCTGTTTGTTTGCGTTCACGCCAGCCCACTGCAATCCAAGGATTGCTGGGTACGAAATGAAAAACAGGTGTATTAGAAACAACGGTAATATCATGCTCTTTACCTAATGCTTGCCGAGCTTCATATGCAGCAGGCAGTCCGCCTGTGCTTGCTCCAATTATGATTACATGTGCCATCGTGAAATACCTTTAAACACAATATTAGTAATTGATAATATACTAGTTTTCAGCTATTAAAACAACTCCTACAGATTAAATAAAATTTAAAGGCTAAATTCACAATATAATCTTCAGTTTTATTAGTCTATAATCTGGCGTTCATAAGCCTGACGAATTCCTTCAATAGACAATGTCAGAAAAAGCTCTTCGGAATGTGGTCCCAGCTTATCCATATCTTTCAAACCATATTCTGCGGGCTTGATACTAGTGGTACCGATAAATCCTCGGCGATACCCTCCCCAAGGATCACGGCCGTGACCAATATGTTCAACATCTATGGTGATATTTTTGGTCACACCATGTAGTGTAAAATCGCCTTTGAGAATAGCCTTGCCACCGCCTAATTCTTTGAACGAAGTGGAAACGAACGTTGCTGTTGGAAATTTTTTCACATCAAGATAATTATCACCACGTAGATGCTTATCTCGTTTAGCATGATTAGAATCTAAACTTTTAGTGTCAATTTCAACATCGATCTTTGAATAAGTCGAGTTAGATTCATCGTAACTAAAACCACCCGAAAACGTATTGAACTCGCCATGTAGCCAGCTGAAGCCAAGATGTTTTATTTTAAACTGAATAAAAGCATGAGTGCCTTTGGTGTCAATAATATAATTTTCTGCCGCCGCTGAATTTATAACCGACAGGTTGATAAGTCCCGCTAATAAAACAATGACTAATTTACGCATACTATTTACCTCTATCTGTTTTTATCCAGGCCCAAAATTCGCCTAAGAGTGGCATCTTTATCAAAAAAATGATGTTTGAGGGCCGCCAGTGTATGAATTGCTGCAAGTCCTATCACAGCCCATGCCGCCAGTAGATGAATTTCACCAGAAAAATCTTCCTGATTAGTAAAACCACTCAGGCTGGCAGGAATACTAAATAGGTCAAAAACTTGAAGCGATCCCCCTTTGGCTGTGATAATTAAATAACCACTGATGGCAATGACCAGCAGTAAAAAATTTAACATACCATGGGCCAAATGTGAACTGACCTTTTCCCATTTTTTAAGTGTAGGAAGTGATTTGGGTGGAGGATTGGCCCAGCGCCATACGATCCGGATAAGTAATAAAATGAAAAAAATCACCCCGACACCTTCATGCAGATCAGGTGCTTGCTGATACCAGTCATCATAATAACCAAGCCCCGTCATCCATAAGCCAAGACCAAATAGACCAAAAGTCGCCAGCGCGATCAGCCAATGTAACAAGATGGAAATCAAGCCAAAATGTTGTTGATCATTTTTGATTAACATTGCATATCCCTAATCCCTCACAAGGCAGATAACCAGGTGAAATCAATTTGCACTTTTTTATTCGCCATCCCAGTATGCTTTTAACTGGGAGCTGTTGAAACTCTAGACTGCTACTAAAACATGTGGGAGTGCCCAATAATCGAAAACAGTAATTTCAGAAATTATGTGTTTTCCATAACTCAATGTACAGTTTTGTCATCCGTCTTTGTACTTATTTGGCTTGCAAAAACCTGAGCCACATCAACTTCATCAAACTGATAGTGCTCATTGCAAAACTCACAGGCTACTTCGATGTGGCCTTGTTCCTCTACTAAATCCTTAGCATCATCTTTACCCAACAATCCAATTGTATCGGCAACACGCTCACGAGAGCAGTTACACGAAAAGCTCAACTCCGTTGATGAGAGTAGCCGACATTCTTCTTCATGGAACAAGCGATGCAATAATGTCCCCGCTCCCAACTCTATGAGTTCTTTATTACTAATGGTGCTCGCTAACTGACTTAGACGAGACCAGCTTTCTTCATCAACTTCTTTATTATTACTTTCACCCGGAAGTTGCTGTAAAAATAAACCTGCCGCAGATTGGCTGTCTGCCGCTAACCAGATCCGCGTTTCTAATTGTTCTGATTGTTTAAAATAGGCTTCCAATACATCAGATATTGACTTGCCTTGCAGACTCACCACGCCTTGATAAGGTTGTTTTGAACCTTCGACATCAATCGTAATGGCTAATGCACCTTCACCCGTGACTTGCGTCAACGTCGCATTATCCTCAACATCACCATCCCATTGTGCAAAAGCACGTAAGGTATTCTTGCTGGTACATTCCACCATCATTAACGTTACAGGACCCGTTGATTTTAATTGTAAAACTAGGCGACCTTTAATTTTCACTGTTGCTGTTAATAATGCCGCGGCGGCCATCATTTCACCTAATAGGCGTTCAATGGCAACGGGGTATTCTCGTCGACTTGTTACATTTTTCCACGACTCGGTCAGATGTACCCATTCACCACGAACTGGCGCATTATCGAAGATAAAACGTTGTAAATTGTCTGATTGAAATTCAGTTGTATCAGATGTTGTATCGTTCATAGTTTTTTCCAAAAAAAATGCTGAGTAGATTTCTCTACCCAGCATTTTACTACTTTAACGTCATTCCCAAGATCTTTTATTGGGAATCTATCACCTTTCAATGAATTAAGTAAACTTCAGTTAGTCATCACTTACCCAAGACTATTTAATAAGATCCCCGATAAAAGATCTCGAGGATGACGCTACGCTTTATTTAGATAAGGTTAAAAGCAATTTATTCAAACGCTTAACGTAGCTTGCAGGATCTTCTAATTGACCACCTTCAGCTAACAAAGCTTGGTCAAATAAAATTAAGGACCAATCTTTAAATTTCTTATTTTCTGACTCGTCTTTTAGACGCTTAACCATTGGGTGTTTCGGATTGAGTTCAAAAATAGGTTTGGTATCTGCTCCCATCTGTTGGCCTGCGGCTTTGAGCATGCGTTCAAGATTTGCACTCATATCATTGTCATCCGCAACCAAACACGCTGGAGAATCAGTCAGTCGATGTGTAATACGTACATCTTTCACTTTATCACCCAATGCCTTTTTAACACGACCTACTAAGTCCTCAAATTTCTTATCAACTTTTTCTTGGGCTTTTTTCTCTTTTTCATCTTCAAGGTCGCCCAGATCTAGATCACCCTTAGCTACAGATTGCAGTTGTTTGCCATCAAACTCAGTTAACGAGTTTGTCATCCATTCATCAACACGATCTGCTAACAATAAAACTTCAATGCCTTTTTTGCTGAATACTTCAAGATGCGGACTATTTTTAGCTGCAGCAAAGCTTTCGGCTGTGATGTAATAGATTTTGTCTTGCTTGTCTTTCATTCGACCAACATAATCTTCTAAAGAAACGGTTTGATCTTCTGATCCTGTTTCTGTGGTCGAGAAGCGTAATAATTTTGCTAATGCTTCTTTGTTAGCAAAGTCTTCGCCTAATCCTTCTTTAATCACTTGGCCAAATTCTTTCCAGAATGTTGCATATTTTTCGGCATCATTCTTCGCCATCTTTTTCAACTCGCCCAAGATTTTTTTCACTGAAGCAGTACGTATGCTATCAATGGTTTTGCTACCTTGCAGAATTTCACGAGAAATATTCAATGGCAAATCATCAGTATCAATTACACCACGAATAAAACGTAAATAACGTGGCATTAATTGCTCAGCATCTTCCATTACAAATACACGTTTTACATACAGTTTTAAACCATGAGCACTATCACGATCCCACAGATCAAACGGTGCTTTTGATGGAATGAACAGTAATGAAGTATATTCTAATTTTCCTTCAACCTTATTATGGCTCCAGCTCAATGGATCTTGGTAATCATGTGAAACTTGTTTGTAAAATTCTTTATAGTCATCATCGCTAATTTCATTCTTTGATAATGTCCATAATGCTGTGGCTTTGTTGACTGTTTCATCTTCAGGCACAACGGACTCATCAATCTTGCCATCTTCATCTGGCACGGGATCTTTTGTCATCACAATCGGTAAATTAATATGATCTGAGTATTTACTGATGATATTACGCAAACGCCAGCTGTTTAAGAATTCTTCTTGATCTTCACGCAAATGGAGTGTGACTTCCGTTCCACGTTGTGGCATATCAATGGTTTCAATCGAAAATTCACCTTTGCCTTCTGATTGCCATTGCACACCATGCTCACTGCCCATGCCTGCACGGCGTGTTTTTAATGTTACGTTGTCTGCAACAATAAAAGTCGAATAGAAACCCACGCCAAACTGACCGATTAATTGAGAATCTTTAGTCTCATCACCCGTCATTTTATCGAAGAATTTTTTTGTACCCGAGTTAGCAATCGTACCAATATTTTCAATGACTTCTTCACGGCTCATGCCTATACCATTGTCTGTAATGGTAATTGTATTAGCGTCTTTATCAAAAGCAACACGAATTTTTAATTCAGCATCATTTTCATACAGTGCATCATCAGATAAGGCTTCAAAGCGTAATTTATCAGCCGCATCAGCCGCATTTGAAATCAATTCACGTAGGAAGATTTCTTTGTTACTGTATAAAGAGTGGATCATCAAATCCAATAATTGTGAAACTTCGGTTTGGAAACCTAGCGTTTCCTTATGTGCATCAACACCCATTTGTACGTGCCTCCATCGGCTTTTTTTTAACTTAACTAGCAGATGGGGACGCGTACATAATAGTTCAAGTCTTCTCACTTTATTTTATTATTAATTCAAAGAGACTATGATGATAGTTAGTGTTATTAATGTCCTGCAATAAACAAACTGGAATAGGCATAACAATTTATGCAAAAAGATCAGCTACGCATCTTGACCTATAACATTCATAAAGGTTTTAGTGCAGGTAATCGTAAATTTATATTGCCCCAACTTAGGGAGGCACTCATTAAGGCTGATGCTGATATATTATTTTTGCAAGAAATACAGGGCGAAAATACAAAACACGCAAAAATACACCCTAGTTGGCCCGACAATTCACATTCTGAATTTCTAGCTCAAAATACATGGCCACATGTAATTTATGCCAAAAACGCCATCTATAATGTTGGCCATCACGGCAATGCCATCCTCAGTAAACATGCCCTACACAGTTGGGAAAACATCAATGTTTCACCCTACGGAAAAGCGAGTCGCAGTTTATTGCATGGTGTCATTCAGCTGCCTAATATTTCCCATGATTTACACATTATCTGTATTCACCTTGGTGTCATCGGCATAGAGCGGCGTTACCAGTTTAAAACCCTATTTAATCGCATAGAAGAGCATGTGCCACACAATGCTCCCCTAATCGTTGCTGGAGATTTTAATGACTGGACGGGGCAAGCTGAAAAACGCTTTGCCAAGCAACTTGATCTTAATGAAGCACATAAAACATTGCATGACCAACACGCTAAAACGTGGCCTGCTTGGTTACCTATCTTAAAAATGGATAGAATTTATTACCGAGGTATACAGCCATTAAGTTGTGAGCGGCCTACTCACGGCCTTTGGAGTAACCTATCAGATCATAACCCTCTTTTAGCTACTTTTGAGATATAACAATGTCAAAATACACATTAGATGAATTGTTGACCCTGCCCAACTTATTGACTTGTTCACGCTTTATCGCCGCCCCAATATTATTGTGGTTTGCATGGTCAGGGCAAGAAAATGCATTTCTAATAGTGCTAGCAATTACTTTTTTAACTGATGCTCTCGATGGTATGACGGCTAGAATATTAAATCAAGAAAGCGAGCTTGGCGCATTTTTAGACAGTGCTGGTGACTTGCTTATTTATGGAATAATGGCAATTTCTATCTGGTGGTTATGGCCCAATATAGTTGAACACGAGATTATATATATCAGCGCCGTCATTATCAGCTTTGCAGTGCCCGTTCTTGTCGGCATTATCAAGTTCCACGACTTCACTAGTTATCACACATGGTTAGTTAAAGTTGCTGTTATTACCACCGGTATAGCATTTTTTATACTCTTTATTTTTAATATTGCATGGCCATTTCGTATTGCTGCCTTTGTTTGTTTGTTAGCTGCATTAGAAGAAATTGCCATTACATTTTACCTAACAAAATCACGTTCTGATGTTCGCTCTCTCTGGCATTTAATAAGAAAAAGTCAATCCTAGCTCCGAATATACCCGTGACCATTCAATCGGTGTATTTTCGCTCCTCCGTCACTCCGGTATATTTTAAGCCGGAGTCTTGCTTGTGTGGAAATCCCGACTTAAAACATACCGGGATGACGGGTATACACCCAGTCATCACCTTCTGACATCTCTGGGCTAAACCGATAGCCATCCGTATCAAATTGTTGGATTTGTTCGGGCTGTTCAATTTTATGGTCAATAATATAACGACTCATTAATCCTCGTGCTTTTTTAGCATAAAAACTAATGATCTTATATTGTCCATTTTTCCAATCTTTAAATATTGGTGTGATAATTCGAGCATTTAATTTTTTGGCTTGGAGTGCTTTGAAATATTCATTTGATGCCAAATTAATCAGCACGTCATCGGACAATTCGGATTCTATTGATTCCCGAAGCTGACTATCCCAGAACTGATACAAGTCTTTATTATTTGCATTAGCAAACTTGGTTCCCATTTCTAGACGATAGGCTTGCATTAAATCTAGTGGTCTTAGCACACCATAAAGCCCAGATAATATGCGTAAATGTTGCTGCATAAAGTCGAAACCAGCTTTATCTAACGTATCAGCATCTAAACCGGTATAGACATCACCTTTAAATGCTAATACAGCTTGTTTGGCATTATCTAGGTCAAAGGGAGTTGACCATGTTTGAAATCGCACCATATTCAATCCTGCCAGCTTATCGCTAAGCTTCATTAATGATGCTACATCGGTAGCTGATAGTTTTTTTAAGTCATTAATAAGCTGCTGTGATTGAGCTAAAAATCGTGGCTGAGTATAATCCGTTGTTACAGGATCGGCATCAAAGTCTAAGGTTTTAGCGGGTGAAATAACAATTAACATATTCTATTATTTCGCTGGTTTATCGTCTTTTTCCTCAGGCTCAATCTCAATAATTTTTTCATGTTCATCGGCATCATCGACCGGCGCAGGCTTAACTACCGGCTTGACCTTATCTAATTTACCCCATTCAGCAAAAGGGAAAGGTTTACGATCTTCGTTATACGTTAAAAACAAGATGATTTGATTAATATATTTTGTTAAATCGGCGGCAAACTTACGTAAATGTTTATTATCAGAACCTGTGATAAGAGCAAACAAAACCTGAATAAATATTATTACACCTGTCACCATCAATACAAAATACAAGATGATCCAAAACATAAGCATATAGAGGATCCGCATCCACTGGTTGCCATCTTGTAAATTCTGCTTTAATTGTTCTTGTTTGCCTTCAGCCATTATTTCTGCCCCTATTAATATATCTGGAGACTTTACCATGAAATCATTTTTAGCGTTTTATTCTTTATGTTAGATACAAAAAAGCCCTCAATACTTATGCATTAAGGGCTTTTATTGAATGTTTTATATTTTATTTATTAAAATGTTTATCCAAACTATTTAAGCCAGCATCATAAATTCCGGAAATAGTATTAATGGCTTCTTCATCTGTTGCGCCATTTGCATCAAAACTTGAATTCCACGTTACTGTAGCCTTGCCATCAGCCGCTTCTGAAACTGTAATTGTTGAGACATAATCTGCAATAGGAAGCGGGGATTCCGTTATCATATAGGTGTAGCTTCTATCAGCATAGTTAGTCGCCATTAGCTTTTCTGTAATAGTCGCACCATTGCCCAATGTAAGCAGTCTAACTGCGCCATTTGCTTGGCAGCCACCATGTGTAAGCTGACTGGCAACAACAACAGGATGCCACACATCAAGATGATTAAAATCACCAACCATCTTCCAAACTGTGTCAGGGCTAGCATTAACGGTAACGTTCTTAGTCACTGTTAAATCACCAGCAAAACTTGCCATTGCACTGGTTAATAATACGATTGACAGGCTTGTTTTAATCATTGTTGATAACATAATTTATCTTCCATTTAGTTTTAATAATCGGGAATTTAAGTATGCTTTTTATAGGATTTTTATACTATAGCCATGAGGGATTAATCCTTTAGGATTATCTCCTTTAAATATCATGAAGAATGTTATTTAAGGCTTCAGGTTTGACGGGTTTCATCATGAATTCACATCCCGCCTGTTCGATCTTGTCACGTATTGTCAGGTCTGTCGTTCCCGTAATCATAATGGCAGGAATATCTTGTTTATAATAATCACGTATTTCCTTTAGCAGCTCTAATCCCGTTTCATTAATCATTTGATAATCAGCAATAATAATTTCTGGACACGCACTATTTTGATCAAATAAGCGTTGAACATCACGACCCGATCCTAAGCTTTCTACTCGACAATTCCATGAGTGTAATATCTTTTCTAAACCCTCTCGCATGGTTTTATCATCTTCAATTATCCATATTAGTTTATCGATGGAAGATTGTTTTTTGACCGTTTGAACTTCGCCTATTGATGCCGGATCGCCGTAAGGGATATCAACATAAAATACGGAGCCTTTGCCTAACTCGGACTGCATTCCCGTAGTCAGTTCTAATAAATGAGCAGCTTGTTGCACAATAGCTAATCCCAAACCTAGCCCTTTATCCGTTAATTGTTTTGCCTGTTTTTCACGATAGAATGTCTCAAACACTTTGTCTTGTGCTTCTTTTGACAAGCCAATTCCTGTATCTAACACACATACTCTAATATGACGTTCTAGCCGTCTGCAGCCTAATAACACCTTACCTTCTGGCGTATATCGAAAGGCATTCGACAACAAGTTTCTCAAGATCCGTTCTAATAATATAGGGTCGGTGACAACACAAATTGATGTTTCTACCACAGAAAATTCAATTTGTTTTTCTGTAGCTTGCAATGCAAAATCCAGATCTAACTTATCTAATGTATCTTGCAAATAAAAATGCTTTATATGTATAGGTAATTGATTTGATTCCAGCAAGCTAATATCAAGCAAGCTGATAAACATGGTATTCATACCCTCTACTGCAGCAAGAATGTTATTAATCAATTTTGTGCGTTCAGTCTTATTTTTGCTATCTTTTAATAGCGTGGTCAATAAGCCAATGGTGTGTAAAGGTTGTCTTAAGTCGTGACTGGCTGCTGTCAACAATCCTGATTTAGCTCGATTGGCCTTATCTGCTTCTTTTTTAAGCTTGGTTTGAATATCTAATTGTGTTGCCGTGCCCGCCAGATCTGTTGATAATTGAGAAAGTTGTCGCGTTCTCACTAATGATACAAATAAGTAAAGCACCAATAATAGCGTGATTAAACCGCCCACTAACAACCCTGCATAAGGTAGCCATGACGTAGCGGTGCTTACTCCTTTTAAGTTTGGAAATGCCACCATAATCCATTTTTGATCGGCTACTTTTAATGTATGAGTCCAGTGTGGTCGATCTTGATTATTAATATCCTCAACACTATCAAGAAAAACAGTCGAGGAATAAAGTAACTGCTGACTCGTTGTATTGGCATCATAAATTGCAATATCGACCCGACTTTTATCACCTAAAAATACATCTTCCATCAATGCCCGAATATCATAATTACCCATTACAAGACCCACCAGCTGTTCTTGCCCCAATTCATTTTTATTAAATACTGGATGTAATGCCTGAAACCCCTGAAAGCGTTGACCATCAGAATAAAGTGAAATACGCCGTGTTGCTGCAGTCTGTTGCGTTCTCTGCGCTTTCTTTAATACCTTATATCGTGATGCAACCGAGGCTAAATTTAAACCCGCCGCCATACTTTTATTTTCAGCCGTAAGAATGAATTCTACTGGATAAACCTGCTCTTGCTGATGAACAGGTGTTGGTACGCCATGTCCCGTTACTTCATAAACATAGAAATCGGGATCATCTTTTCTCACTTTTTCTTCGAATTTAGCAACATCTTTACCCTTAATAACAGGTATCCATCCTAGTGCCATTGTGCCTGAGTGATATTTAGTGTCTGACGTCACGTAACGAGCAAGTTGTGATCGTGAGACGCCTCCTGCTGCATGATAAAGTGCTGCAATTTCTTTTAATGAATCTAAAGAAATATCAATGTTAGTTTGAATTTGCTTGAGCTTAACGGCTACATGTTGCTGAGTTTGTAAATAAAGTCGCTCTTTCGCTACGTCTTGCAAGGCAATAAATCCTGCTATCGAAAGCACAAAACCTGCCGCCAACACCAACAAAGCAATAAGCGCTTGAAGGCGTACCTGCCTGTCTTTAAATAACTGCTTTAAATTAATATGGGGCGTATTCATTAAATTCAGAATACCTATGTCCACCAATTTGTTCTATTATCTGTGCATGAAAATTCTTATTGCTGATGACCACGAACTCTATCGTGATGCCCTTTCAATCTTAATTCAGCGTTTGGATGAGCCAACAGAAATACACCTTTCAAGCAGTTATACCGAATTATTAGAGCGAGCAGAAGCCAGTGACAACTGGGATCTAATGTTAGTTGACCTCAATATGCCAGGCTTGAGTTATTACGAAGGGATTGCGCAACTTTCAGCGCAGCACCCTGATACTCCTGTCATTGTAGTTACCTCATCCAACGACCCAAAAGATTCTCAACGCGCGCTTAAAGCGGGAGCCTTAGGTTATATGTCTAAGTCGATGAAAAGCGACGATATGCTCAATGCCATTAAATTAATGTTAAGTAATGGTATTTCGATTCACCCAAATCATCCAAGCACGCCTGAATCATCATTAGATGATCTCACACCAAGGCAACAAGACGTGCTCACTCTACTGTGTAACGGCGAATCCAATAAACGCATTGCCTTAAACTTAGACTTGAGCGAGCATACCGTTAAATTACATGTTCGTGCCATCTTACAAGCTCTTAATGCTGAAAATAGAACGCAAGCCGTGATCACAGCTAAACAATTACTTAGCCAAAGAGAACAATGAAAAACATTATTTCAATCATAGATAACCTCACTGAATGGGTAGGGAAAACAGCTTCATGGTTAGTCTTAGCCATGGTATTACTTATTTGTTATGACGTAGCTATGCGATACCTTTTTCAACAAGGCAGCGTGGCATTACAGGAGCTAGAATGGCATTTATTTGCGTTGATATTTTTATTGGGATCAGCCTACACGCTTAAACATGATGAACATGTGCGAGTCGATATTTTTTATCAAAGTCGATTTGTCTCTGATAAACAACGTGCATTAATTAATATCCTGGGCACACTGTTTTTTCTATTTCCTTTTTGCATCCTTATTTTGGTTAGCAGTTGGCCGTTTGTAGAAAATGCCTTTTATTATAATGAAGGCTCACCCGACCCCGGCGGTCTGCCTTATCGTTATCTACTTAAAGGCAGTTTATTAATTGCCTTTGGCCTACTTGTTTTACAAGGTTTTTCTGGCTTATTAAAAAACATCATTACATTCACAGAGGCCAAATAATGGAGGTTTGGGCTTTAGTGATGTTTGCAGCATTGTTTATTTTATTACTAGCTGGATTTCCGGTTGCGTTTACATTAGGTGCCGTTGCATTAGCTTTTGGCAGTATCTTTCTCGGTCTAGATTTTTTTAACCTATTGCCTCTAAGAATTTGGGGCATTATGACCAACTTCACCTTGTTGGCTGTTCCGCTATTTGTGTTTATGGGTGTGATATTAGAGAAGTCAGGTATCGCTGAAGAATTATTAGAAACCATGGGGCGACTATTTGGCCGTGTCCGCGGTGGATTAGCCATCTCAGTGGTCGCCGTCGGCGCTTTATTAGCGGCCACTACAGGTGTGGTAGGTGCGTCAGTAGTAACAATGGCAGTCATAGCCTTACCCGCCATGTTAAAACATGGTTACGCCCCGACATTAGCCAGCGGTACTATTGCCGCTTCGGGTACATTAGGGCAAATCATTCCCCCTAGTATTATCCTTATCTTGTTAGGTGATGTTATTGGTGTGCCCGTTGGGCAATTGTTTGTTGCTGCCGCTATACCGGGCATGATGTTGGTATTTTCTTACATGGCCTATATCGGCTTTATCGCATGGCGACACCCCGAGCTAGCCCCTGCAATTGAGAAAGATCCTACTGATGAACATTTAGGTCTAAAAGTGGTTAAGAGTTTATTGCCGCCTTTAGCTCTAGTGCTTGCTGTATTAGGCTCAATATTCTTTGGTATTGCTTCACCCACTGAATCAGCAGCCGTCGGTGCATTTGGTGCAATGTTACTAGCACTATTGCACGGCCGATTAAACCTTACTAATTTACAACAAGCCCTTCAACAAACTACCCGCCTTACCAGTATGGTATTTCTAATCTTAATTGGTGCCACTGCATTTGGCTTAGTATTTGTTGGTATGGGTGGTGACAATCTGATTTTCGATATCTTCAACTCATTGCCCGGTGGTAAGTGGAGCTTCCTAATCGTCAGCATGTTACTGATTTTTATTTTAGGTTTCTTCCTAGACTTTATTGAAATCTGCTTTATTGTCGTACCCATCATCGCTCCCGTAGCGATCCATCTGGGCTTAGATCCTTTGTGGTTCGCATTGTTAATCGCTCTCAACCTACAAACCTCATTCCTAACACCACCCTTTGGCTTTTCGTTGTTTTATCTAAAAGCGAGTGCGCCTACACTTGAATTAACTACAATCTACCGTGGCGTGATTCCATTTATTATTATTCAAGTTATTGTATTAGCTATATTGATTAGCTTTCCAGAAGTTGCTTTATGGCTACCAAGAATGATGGAGTAACGTAATGAAATCACAAGAGGAAAGTAAGTGCCCCGCAATGCCGTTGCAAACGGTGTCCTCGAACCATCTTTTGGTTCAAGTGGGAGCATCTTAACAACACTGGGCTTCTCACTCTAAGGTGAGCTTGCACGCCTGTTGCCAATCAACCCCCGTGCATAAATGCTTATCGGGTCAAGAAACTAATGTCGCTCTCGAACACCGCAGGGACTTAGTTATTATAATACGCTTAATTTTAGCTTTCGCCACTATTATTTTGTTATTTTGTGAGGTTTATCTGTTTTGAGACCTTGCATGATTCAAGTGCGAAAGCAAAATAAGAAAAAATGTTCTCTATTTTTACCAAAAAGTAAGAGTAATAGCCGGGTTCTTACTCGTTTTTTTGGTGAACATAGAGGATATTTTAGCTGTTTTGTCTCGTGATTGAATCGTGAAAAGGTCTCACACTACAGATCTAGCTGACGATCTTCATCTAAAAAAGCATTGACCTTCTCTTTCATTTGTACAATTTTTTTATTGAGATCTTCTGTACCGTGATCTTCTGTATTTTGTAGTTTTATCAAATCATTCGCCAAATTAAGTGCGGCCATAACTGCGATACGATCTAACCCAACTACTTTTCCTGTGGCTCGAATGTCTTCCATATTGTCATTCAACATTTTTGCAGATGCTATTAAGGCTGGTTTCTCTGATTCTGGGCAAGCAATTTGATATTCCTTACCTGATATAGTGACCAAAACCGGCGCACTCATAAATCAGCATCCAGCTCTTTAAGCCGTTCCATCATTTTTTCAATTCGAGTTCGTGCAAAGTCTGTTTTCTCAGTTAATTGCGCACGCTCAGATAACCAAGCTGCTTTCTGAGATTTTAGTAACATATTTTCTTCACGTGTACGACGACTTACATGTAGTAAGTCATCTACTTGTTGTTCTAACTGTTGAATCACGTCTTTTTCCATTATCATGGGGGCTTGTTGTGCGAAAGTAATGACTAACTATAGTCTCGCTTTTGCCTCTGGGTCAACAACCGACCTCACAATTTTTTTAAAATTAGAGTGTATCTATATGTCTGAATTATATTTTCCTTCATTATCTGCCAATAATGCTACGGGGGATGGCCCTATTAACTCATCAGAATTGCAGGGCGCATTATGCGGCTTATTATGCCTTGATTCGCAGGCAAACCGCGCAACTTGGTACAAAAGCCTCTACGAAGATGTTCAGCCTGATGAGGATGAAATATTAGATTTAACCCATTTATTTGATCAAACTGTTCAAGCATTAAATAGTCTTGATTTTGATTTGCAACTTGAGCTTCCTAGTGACAATGCTCCGATAGCTTCGCGCATTTTAGCGATAGCAGATTGGTGTCAAGGCCTGCTTTTTGGTCTCGCCGCATCGGGGTTAACCGATGACACCGAACTATCTACTGATTGCAAAGAATATATTGCTGATGTGATTAATATCAGTCACATTAATAGTGATGAATTAGAATCTGATGGCGATACTGACATGGACTTTGAGGAGTTAGCTGAATATTTACGGATGGGCTTATTTTTGATTTATAGTGAACTTCAACCTGCCGATAATAATGCACAACAAACAACTGAACACTAAAATATTATACCTATGACAAAAAAAGATTTTCGCCGCCGCCGTCAAGATTTAATGGATATTATGGGGCCAGACACAATTGCAATACTGCCCAATGCACCTATTGCCAATCGCAACCGTGATGTTGACTATAATTACCGTGGTGATAGTAATTTTCATTATCTCAGTGATTTTGATGAACCTGAATCCGTTATTGTCATTATTCCCGGGCGACCCCATGGCGAATATTTATTATTTTGCCGTGAGCGTGACCTTAGCAAAGAAATTTGGGATGGTTATCGTGCAGGACAAGATGGAGCTATCGAGCTGTATGGAGCGGATGACTCTTATCCCATTTCTGATCTTGACGATATTTTGCCGGGCTTATTAGAAGGTAAAGAAAAAGCATTTTATACCATGGGGAAGATCCCCAGCTTCGACCAGCGCATGGTCGGCTGGCTCAATCATTTACGCAATGCCTCTCGTCAAGGAAAACAATCTCCCACAGAGATCATTGAGCTTGATCACACACTTAATGAATTACGTTTGTTTAAAAGCAAAAGTGAAATTAAAGCGATGCGCTACGCCGCCGATGTTTCTGCTCAAGCCCATATTCGTGCCATGCAATTCACTCAGCCGGGGCAATGGGAATACCAAGTTGAAGCCGAAATCATTCATGAATTCATGAAAAATGACTGTCGTTCGCCCGCTTATCCGTCTATTGTCGGTGGCGGTGAAAATGGCTGTATTCTGCATTATATTGAGAATAACCACCGCCTTAAAAATAACGATTTATTGCTAATTGATGCTGGGGCAGAATATGATTATTATGCTGCCGATATCACGCGTACATTTCCTGTAAATGGCACATTTAGTGAACCTCAAAAGGCGCTATACACTATCGTACTAGATGCCCAAAAGGCAGCCATAGCCGAAGTAAAACCGGGTAATCATTGGAATCAGCCTCACGAGGCTGCGGTAGCTGTGCTAACTGAAGGTTTGCTAGCGCTAGGTTTGCTCAAAGGTAAATTAAGTAAGTTGATTAAAAAAGAAAGTTATCGCGAATTTTATATGCACCGCACTGGTCATTGGCTAGGCATGGATGTACATGATGTCGGCGATTATAAAGTAGGCGGGCAATGGCGTGAACTTGAAGCGGGCATGGTGCTGACTGTTGAACCCGGCTTATATATCCGTGATCCCGATCATGTTGATAAAAAATGGCATTTTACCGGCATTCGCATTGAAGATGATGTATTAGTGACTAAAACTGGGCATGATGTATTATCAAAAGCAGCGCCCAAAGAAGTAGATGAAATTGAGGCATTAATGGCGGAGGCAAAATAGTATGGCCAAGACTGACTTTGACTTAATTATTGTCGGCGGCGGCATGGTCGGCGCTAGCCTTGCTTGTGCATTAAAAAATAGCGACTTAAAAATAGCCATAATCGAAGCTTTCCCAGCCAATTCAGCTCAGCAACCCAGCTATGATGATCGAAGTATTGCCTTAGCCTATGGCTCACAACGTATTTTTGAATCTATTGACTTATGGCCTAAACTTGCTAGTCACAGCACAGCAATTACTGATATCCATGTTTCTGATCGCGGCCATTTTGGTATTACCCGCCTTTCGGTGCAAGCTGAAAACGTGCCTGCATTAGGACAGGTAATTACCGCTCGTTCGATGGGACAAGTACTTAATAAGGCTATAGAGCAACAGGCTAATCTTGAATTTATTTGTCCTGCTAAAGTAACTGAATTAAGCCAAAGCCCTGATTACGTTGCAATAACCTTAGATGATTCCCGTACTTTATCTGCCAAATTAATCGTTGCTGCAGATGGCGGCAATTCCACAATAAAGCGTCTGCTAAACCTCGGATCACTAGAGCATGATTATAAGCAAACGGCAATCACGGCCAATATCACTCCTGAACGTGCCCATAATGGTAAAGCATTTGAACGCTTCACTGATTCAGGTCCCATTGCACTGCTTCCTATGTCAGATAACCGTTGTAGTTTAGTGTGGACAGTTAAAACTGGGGATGAAATAGAAATTCTAAGCTTATCTGAGCAAGACTTTTTGTCACGGCTACAAGAGCGCTTTGGCTATCGTCTTGGTAAATTACTTAAAGTCGGCCAACGAAATAATTATCCGTTAAAACTAATACAAGTCGACCAACCTATCCAACATCGCGTTGTGCTTATTGGTAATGCTGCTCATAGCCTTCACCCCATCGCCGGACAAGGATTCAACTTAGGTTTACGCGATGTCGCTGCTTTAGCTGACGTGCTAGTTGATAATGATGGTGACTGTGGTGATGCCCACCTTCTGCATGATTACAGTCAATGGCAACAACAAGATCAAGATAATGTCATTGATAATACTAATATCTTAGTTAAGGTATTCAGTAACGACAATCCAATTATCGGCCACCTCCGCGGGGCAGGATTAACACTGACCGATGCATTGCCTTTAGCCAAACATTGGTTAGCCCAAAAAAGTATGGGCCTAGATAGAAAGCAGCCTCGACTAGCAAGGGGAATTAAACTATGAGCCAGCACTATGATGTCGTTATTGTAGGCGGCGGCATGGTAGGCGCGACACTTGCCGTTGCCTTGGCCGAACAAGGTGATTTGTCTATCGCTATCGTTGAAGCTCAACTTCCTCCTAGTCTAAGTGAAAATGATCCGCCTGATTTGCGTGTTAGCGCATTAACTAGAGCAAGTGAAGCCCTCCTTAAGAATTTATCTATTTGGCAATATTTAATCCCCAGCAGAATCAGTGCTTTCACTGATATGAAAGTGTGGGAAACACAGCATAGTACCTTACACTTTGACAGTGCTGATATTGGTGAGCCTTTACTGGGTAATATCATAGAAAACCGTCATATTCAGCAAGCCTGCATTGCACGTTGCACGGCATTATCGAATATTGAACTTCTTAGCCCGGCCAAGCCTAACTCATTTTATGACAATATTCTGGAATTGGAAGATGGGCGCACTTTAACAGCTGATTTAATTGTTGCCGCAGATGGCGCACGTTCAAACTTGCGTGATTGGGCAGGTATTGAAACAAAAGGCTGGGCTTACCAGCAAACAGCTATCGTATGTACCGTGACGACAGAGCAGCCACATCAACAAACAGCGCGTCAGCGATTTTTATCTGAAGGCCCGCTCGCCTTCTTACCTTTATCCGATCCGCATCAATGTTCAATCGTCTGGTCTAACTCAACTGAAGAAGCTGAATTATTGTGCCAGTTAGACGATGAAGCGTTTAAGCAGGCTTTATCTAATGCGTTTGAAAATACACTGGGTAACATCACTGACATTAGCCAAAGAGCTAGTTTTCCACTTGCCTTACGTCATGCTACTAATTATGTGAAACCCGGTTTTGCTTTAGTGGGCGATGCCGCTCACACTATCCATCCTCTTGCTGGTCAAGGAGTCAATATTGGCTTTCTAGATGCGGCAACATTAGCTGAGATTGTCATTGAAGCCCATCAAAAAGGGCGTGACATTGCTAGTTTACACACTTTAAACAAATACCAGCGCAGAAGAAAAGGCGACAATATAGCTATGCAGCTGACAATGGATGCATTCAAACGTACATTTGGCTGTGAGCTAGCTCCTATACGTTGGGTAAGACGATTTGGCTTGCAAACGGTTAATAATAGTAACTTATTAAGAAAACTATTCATGCGACAAGCTTCCGGCTATCGCTTTGCCAATCCCAAGCTTACCAACATCAATTCAAAATAGCTCGCCATTTATGTCAGGCAAAAAAAAGCAGCCTGAAGGCTGCTTTTTTTTATAAAACGTAATAACTTAAACTGTTGTTTTTGAGCGTCTACGAAGCCCCATAAAACCAGCTAATGCAGGCGCAAATAACCAAAGCGCTGCAGGTACTGGAACAGCTGCAAGGTCAGCATGAACTAGTGCTTCATCATTTACACAAGCCATTGTTAAGTATGTGCTAATGATAACGTTAGCACCAGATAACAAGCCAAGCGCACTTAAATCAAATTCACCTTCAAGTACATCTGTGTCAGTAGTACCATTATCTGTCCATACACCTTGGAATGTAGTTACAACCGTACCATTTGTCATTCTGAAAGTTTCAGATACATGGTTAGGATTACCATAAAGATCTGTTCCAACCCATGTGCCACCCGTTAATAATGAAAAGTTTGCTACACCACCAACAATACTGTCTAAATGGATAGCAAAATCGAAACCGGCTGAACTTGTTGTTGGGTTAGCTGAGGTAGGATTTGTAATACTAATTGCAAAATCACTTAACGTAATTGGAGTACCGTTACCAAAGCCAGTTTCTTGGCCATCTAAAATTTCGCCACCGACAACACCAAACTGAAATTTACCACCGGCAACATTAGTGCCTAGGAAATTAATATCATAACGATCGCCACCGCTTGCATCATCATATTCAGTGAGGCTACTACCTTTTGAATGCCATTTGGCAGAACCTTCAGCACCCTCTGTATTCCATTGATATTCAGAAGCTGTAATCGAGCCATCTACTGTTGCAGCAAATGTGCTGAGTGACATCAAGCCTAAAAAAGATGCCGTTAATATATTAAGTGTTTTCATCATCATGCCTTTTAACAAAGTTATTTTTTATAATATTGGAGCCATTATAAAGAGGCTGTTTAGGCATTAATATTGTACCAAAGTACATTTTTGTGAATTAATTCACAAAAAAATGGGGTGACTTAAGTTGAATGCAGGATAATACCATCACTTTCAAATAGTTATATATTTTCTCATCTGTAAAATAATTGATACCCCATTGACTGTCACTTCAAAATCAAGGCTGGCTTTTGATACTTTCGCTTAAATTAACTCAACTATTACTGTGTTTGCTGCTCTATTAGTCTTTGCTGTTGCAATGCCGCATCATTGAGCATCTTCTCCACATCTTTTGCTTTATCAATCATATCTGTTTGCTCTTTCCACACATGCTCTTCAACTTTATTTTGTTCGTCGGTGCACCCAATCACAAATAGTATGGGCAATACCAAAACTGTTAGCTTAATCATTTATTACCTCTGCTCATAAAAAAGCCACACGATAATCACTTATCGCGTGGCTTTGCATAATCCAAACTATGTTTAGTTTATTTTTTAGCTTTTGCAGCTGGTTTTTTAACTAGGCTTTTTGCCCAGTCATCCGCCACTGTTTTAGCCGCATCACGTCCCCCCAAGCCAAATGCCAGTGCAAATGCAACCGCAACACTACCTAGAGTCAAGCCAAAGGCCATATTAACAATGTTATCTGCTAAGCCCATTGCTCTTAGCCCCATTGCAAGCACAAGACCAATAATTGCAAAGCGCGCAATATTAGCTACAGTATCGTTGCCCACAGCAGTAAGCTTTTGATGTGCGATATTGCCTAATACATTACCAATGATGAGGATAACACCACCGATTAATATGCCACCACCAAACTCTAAGACTTTGCCAAAGATAGTTGAAATAATGTTAATACCCAATATATTTACTGCCGCTGTTGCCGCTGCCAACATAGAAAAGAACATAACCGTACCACCAACAAGTTTAGTAACGGTAAAGCTTTCTGTAAATAAGCCTTGTAAGCCTATTTTTTCAGGTAAGGCATTAACATTTAAGCCATCAAGTAATGTCGTTAATAGATAAACGACAAATTTGGCTACAAAATAAGCCACCAAAAGAATTATCGTTGCACCAATAATATTAGGGATTGCTGTCCATAATTCCTGGATCATTGCTGAGGCAGGCACTGAAATAGCGGGAATTTTTAATGCGCCCAATGCTGCTACAATGATAGGTAGCAAGATAGCAATAAAGACAAATGCACTGCCAAAAGGCGACACTTTTAATTCACTATTTCCAGTTTTATCTGCAATCTGTCCATCTACTTTAGTTAATGCAACACCCACTAGCTGAGAAACGACTTTAGCGATAATCCAACCGGCATACGCAATTACACCTGCTCCAATAACATTTGGAATCGCAGCCATAAATTTAGTGGTCATATCTTTAAGAGGAGCCAACACATCCGTAAGTCCAAAGTGTTGCAATACGGCCATCAAAACAAAGATTGTTAATACCGCTTTGATTAATGATGCAATGGGTGTTGCAAAATCAGAGATCACACCCTTTTCATCCGTGTAGTTTAAGAATGATATTTTTGAGAGGCCTGATTTAATGAATTTAGAAGCCAATTTAACAAAAAACAAACCCACAATTAAAATTGCCAAACCTACTAACGCATGGCCTAAAGGGCTATCGAAAAAACTACTCGTTCTCAAATTATTTAATAACTGGTCCATATTTATTCCTTTTTATATTACCTAAAATTAAAAAGACTTATCATACCCTAAATGGGCAAAAACATCATCGAAGCAGCTCTTACCACTACTGTTTTGATTAAACGGCCATTTTTACGGGCAATTATTTCAGCCAAATTATCTTGTGTTGCTATCATTTCTCCAAAAAGTCGTTGATAGCTTAAATTACGCTGCTCACTTGTTAAGCTATCGCTCAACAACAATAAGTTGCCTTTAATGTCTCGGTTTTCAGCTAGCATCCACGCTGCAATTTCAATATTTCTGGCACTGTTATATAGCTTTTGCCCATCAATACTAGTGAAATAGAAAAATTCGGTATGGTTATCATACGATGCCATCATCATTTTTCGCAGACCAAAAATATAAGGTAAGACTCTATCCGAACCTTGATACGTTTCATCTAAAGCAACACGAATAATATCGGTTGCATCCATTTGTCGCCAATGTGAAAAATATTGATCGTGTGGGCGTGAAAAGAACAAAGCTACACTCGCTTTGATGTTTCGCTTGCCTTTATCATGGCGCCCAGCAGGATTTCGCTTATATAACTTAAACATCAGTAACTTTAAATCTTGTATCACTGCTCGCTGATGCAATTCAACAACTTCATTAATATCACTTTTTGCCAGCCTAGAGATACCCGCATTATCTGGATCTGAAGCTACAACTTTCTGCTCTGGATATATTGAGGCGCAGGCAGAAAGATTTAAACACAACATGAAAACAAAAAACTTATATGATTTCATTAATCATCTATGCTCATAATCATTGAAGCGAAATAACGTGGAAAATTTCAGAAAATGAATTTTCGTCATCCTCGCAAAAGCCGGGTTCCATGGGCAGTAGAACTAGCCACTATCGTTGGATTACCGCATTCGCGGGAATGATGTTTTTTTGTAAAATCATATTATATTCTGTGCAAATCCAAGGTTACTTAGACATGCTCAACTATTTTTTATGGGAAGGTTTATATCTTGAACGTGATGAATGATTTCGATTGCCACCATCGCCCTGTTTATTTCTTCGTGGTGGTGGCGGTCTTTTTTCAGGTCTTTTGGCCGGTTGAGGCTGTTCCAATTGCTCATCTGATGTGGCTGCAACAGGTAGCTTATGTTTAATATAAGCTTCAATATCTGGCAATGTGAATGCATAATCCTCACAAGCAAAGGTGATTGCTACACCACTAGCTCCGGCTCTGGCGGTTCGTCCAATCCGGTGAACATAATCCTCAGCATCTTGTGGCAAGTCATAGTTAAATACATGGCTCACCGCAGGAATATGCAGCCCACGTGCAGCCACATCGGTTGCCACTAAAAATGGAAACTCGCCATCCTGAAAACGCTTTAACAAACTTTCACGTTTTTTCTGAGGCACATCGCCTGACAATAATGCGGCTTTATGGCCATTGCTTTCTAAAAATCCCCACACCCTATCTGCAGTGCGTTTGGTATTCACAAATACAATGCTACGTTGCGGCTCAATACGTTTGAGCAATGCCAGTAACAAAGGTATTTTTTCTTCATTAGCAGGATAATAAACACTTTCTTCAATATTATCACTGGCGATTTTACCCGCGGCCACCTCAACCTTCACAGGGTTATTCATATGCTCATAGGCAAGTTCAGCAACTTTAAAACTTAATGTCGCTGAAAACAACATACCTAAACGCTCAGTTGGCGCAGGTACGCGGCGTAAGAAATAACGCACATCTTTAATAAAACCTAAGTCAAACATACGATCCGCTTCATCCAACACCACGGCTTGAACAGATTTTAGGTTAAATACATGCTGTTTATGATAATCAAGTAAGCGTCCCGGCGTGCCAATTAAAATATCAACACCGTCAGTAATCGCTGTTTTTTGTTTATCGTAGTCTTTGCCACCATAGGCAACCACAATGCGCAGATTTGCTTCTTTATTTAGTAAAATGGCATCTTTGGCAATTTGATTAGCGAGCTCTCTAGTGGGCGCTAATATAAATGCACGAGGCTGTTTTCCATTCCAGTTTTTGGGTGGCTCAGTGGTCAGTAATCGTTGAAATGTTGCCAATAAAAAGGCAATCGTTTTTCCTGTTCCTGTTTGCGCTTGCCCTGCTACATCTTTCCCTGCTAGCAATAACGGCAATGATTGAGCTTGAATTGGAGTACAAAATTCGAACCCCGCACTCTGCAAGCCTTTTTGCAGGGTTTCATGTAACGGTAAAGACGAAAAAGCGTGCTCTGTTAAATGTGTGCTCATAGAAATACTTGCATTACCTTTGCTGATCAGAAAAGAATGAATTAAAATATCTTTTAATTGGATTTAAGAAAGTATAACCTTCCAATAGCTTAGGTGCGAAGATTTAATAACATTAATCATCATTCCTACAAAAATAGTGATCTCTGGAGATAACAACATGAGCGAAAATGTCACCCAAGTGACTGATGGCGATTTTGAAAGCCAAGTACTAAAATCTGAATTACCTGTATTAGTTGATTACTGGGCTGAATGGTGTGGCCCTTGTAAAATGATTGCCCCGATTCTTGAAGAAATTGGCGCAGAATACGCCGGCAAATTAACTGTTTGCAAACTTAATATTGATGAAAACTCAGAAACACCACCTCGCTATGGTATTCGTGGTATTCCAACGCTTATGTTATTTAAAGGTGGAGAAGTTGAAGCAACTAAAGTGGGTGCTTTAACAAAATCACAATTGACTGCGTTTTTAGATAGTAATCTTTAAAACCCGTTAAGATTTCCGTGTGGAAGTCTTGTTATACAAGAAATATCTGAACACTGAATACGCTAGGCGTATTCAGTGTTTTTCTGTCTATACCCATGATACTTCAACTTGCAAAAAACCCTCTTCATCTCGGTATATTTTAAGCCGGGATCTCCGCACAAGTAAGACTCCGGCTTAAAACATACCGGAGTGACGGAGGAGAAAAAATGCACAGATTGAATGATAACGAGTATATAACCCTACCAGATAAGCTTAAAACCCTATGGATGTTTCAGAACTAATTGATGGTTTAAATAAACCGCAGCGCGAAGCCGTTGCTGCACCTTTAGGCCATGCTCGAATTCTTGCGGGTGCCGGTAGTGGTAAAACACGTGTATTGGTTCACCGTATCGCATGGCTTATTCAAGCCGAAAACTTATCTCCAGCTAATATTCTAGCTGTAACCTTCACCAATAAAGCCGCTAAAGAAATGCGCGGCAAAATTGAAGACGTGCTGGGCTATCCAGTCGGCGGTATGTGGGTCGGTACTTTCCATGGTTTAGCACATCGCTTACTGCGCGCCCACTGGAAAGAAGCTGATTTACCACAAAGCTTTCAGATCTTAGACAGTGATGATCAGCTTCGCATGCTAAAGCGCCTGATCCGTGGTATGGAGATAGACGAAGCCCAATGGCCACCTAAACAAGCACAATGGTATATTAACGCGCAAAAAGATGAAGGTTTGCGAGCCAAGCATATTCAAGTGGGCAATGACCCTTATTCTCAAAAAATGTTGGCGATTTATCAGGCTTATGAAGATGCCTGCCAGCGTGCTGGTGTAATTGATTTTGGTGAGATTTTATTGCGCAGCCATGAATTATGGCTAAAACGCCCTGATATCCTTGCTAATTATCAGCAACGTTTCCAACAAATATTAGTCGATGAATTTCAAGATACTAATGCCATTCAATATGCTTGGTTACGACTTCTGGCTGGTGAAACTGGCCACTTATTTATTGTTGGCGATGATGATCAATCAATTTATGGCTGGCGTGGTGCAAAAATTGAAAATATTCAAAAATTTCATCAAGATTATACTGATGCTAGCTCTATTCGATTAGAGCAAAATTACCGTTCAACAGGCAATATACTTGCCGGTGCAAATGCGGTTATTGCTAATAATAGCGATCGCCTTGGTAAGGAATTATGGACAGATGATGACGATGGCAAACTCATTCAGCTTTATAACGCCTATAACGAACGCGATGAAGCGGGTTATTTAGTTGAACAAGTAAAATTAGCCGTTGATGCCGGTGGAAAACGTGCTGATCATGCCGTGTTATACCGTTCAAATGCACAATCTCGCGTGATTGAAGAAGCTTTAATGCAGGCCAATATGCCCTATCGTGTTTATGGTGGCTTACGCTTTTTTGATCGCGCTGAAATTAAAGATGTGTTGTCATATATGCGGCTTATCGCTAATCGAAATGATGATGCTGCCTTTGAACGCGTAGTGAATACGCCTACTCGTGGTATCGGCGCATCAACGTTGACACAATTACGTCAATACGCTCGCGAACAAAATCAAACCCTATGGCAAGCTTGTGTTGATTTGCTTGCGACTAAATTTTTCACTGCTCGGGCTGGCAATGCGCTCACTGGTTTTTTAACGTTAATTGATTCCTTAACACCCGAAGATGACACTATACCACTACATGAACTCACTACTTTAGTGATAGATGAAAGTGGTTTGCGGATGCATTTTGAAAAAGATAAAACCGAAAAAGGTCAGGGGCGCATTGAAAACTTAGATGAGTTAATCAGTGCTACGCGTATGTTTGAACGACCTGAAGATGAAGAAACAGCAGATCTGCCTTTATTAGATGCATTTTTATCACATGCCGCTTTAGAAGCAGGGGAAAATCAAGCAGATCAATGGGAAGATTGCGTGCAATTAATGACTTTGCATTCGGCTAAAGGGTTGGAGTTCCCCGTGGTATTTATGGTGGGAATGGAAGAAGGTTTATTCCCTGGTCAAAAATCCAGTGATGACCCTGCCCGTCTAGCAGAAGAACGTCGTCTTTGTTATGTAGGTATGACCCGTGCTAGAACAATACTTTATTTGATGCATACCGAATCACGATTTCTTTATGGTCAAGAAATGTCGCCCAGTCCTTCACGTTTTTTACGTGAAATCCCAGCCGATCGGGTAGAAGAAATTCGGGCACGAAAAACTACTTTTAGCAGTGGTAATTCGAATTTTTCGGCACCAAAACACACCACAGCAATTAATGAAACCGGTTTTAACCCCGGCCAAGAAGTACATCACCATAAATTTGGTGCAGGAACCGTTATCGATACCGAAGGCTCTGGCAAAAGTGCGCGCGTTCAAGTTAACTTTAAACATGCAGGTAGCAAATGGTTAGTGACTGCTTATGCTAAATTAGAAAAGGTTTGAACACTTTAAAATATCCGAATCCTAATAAATTCATCGTCATTCCCGAGATCTTTTATCGGGAATCCAACGATATTAGCTAGATTCACACCCCATGGATCCCCGCCTGCGCGAGGATGACGTACTTTATTTTTTTGTTATGTTATTGAACTAGGAACACCATATGAAACCTTCTTTTATTCTATTGATTACCGCACTAAGCATTTTGCTTACCGCGTGTAACGAAGATCAATCTGGAAGTGGAATTTCCCAAGCAGTTCATAAAAGTAAAACATACAACTGGAAAATGGTCACCACATGGCCACCCGGCTTCCCTGTTTTACAAGAAGGTGCCGAGCGATTTGCTGAAAACATCAATGTTATGTCGAATGGTCGGCTTAAGATCAAAGTCTATGCCGGCGGCGAGCTAATTCCTGCCTTACAAACATTTGATGCAGTTTCACAGGGCACCGTTGAAATGGGTCATGGCAGCGCATATTACTGGGCAGGCAAAGTACCTGAAGCACAATTTTTCTCTACCGTACCCTTTGGCATGACCGCTCGAGGTATGAATGCATGGCTTTATGATGGTGGCGGCCTAGAATTATGGCGTGAAGTGTATAAACCTTTCCATGTTGTGCCCTTCCCGCTTGGCAATACTGGTGTACAAATGGGGGGCTGGTTTAATAAAGAAATCAATTCACTCGAAGATATTAAAGGTCTGAAAATGCGTATTCCTGGTCTCGGCGGTAAGGTCTTTGCTAAAGCAGGCGGAAACCCCGTATTACTTGCCGGTAGTGAAGTTTATACGGCACTAGAGCGTAACACCATTGATGCAACCGAGTGGATCGGTCCATTCCATGATCAACGCTTAGGATTATACCGTGCCGCAGAACATTATTATTATCCCGGCTGGCATGAGCCTGGAACCGTTTTAGAACTGACCATTAACCAACGTGCGTGGGATTCATTGCCGGCTGATTTACAAGCTATCGTTAGTAATGCAGCAATGGCTGAAAATTTAAGAATGTTCTCTGAAATGGAGCAAAAGAATATGGCCGCATTAAAAGAATTGAAAGATCGTCCTAAGGTTCAAATTCATCGCTTCCCTGATGATGTATTGGCCAAGCTAAAAGCATTAACGGATGAGACTTTAGAGGAAGAAGCGGCTAAAGATCCAAAGTTCAAACATATTTATGAAGCATATCAAACATTCCGCCTGCAAAATGACGCTTGGTCTGATATTTCTGAAAATGCCTATTTGGCCATCGAGAAGTAATGAACTACCTCATTTTTACACAAGCTGGCTTTGAAGATGCCCAAGAAAATGTGTTAGAAAATAATGCGACACTTTGGATTAATGATGGCATTTTGTCAGACAAGCAGCTAAAGGCATTATCAAGCGCTGACATAACCATAAACATATTACCTATATTGGTTAACCCTACTCATGAAAAAGAAATTTTTGCCGCTATAGAAACTATCGAAACAGAGTATCCTGACACAGAATTATTTGTTGAATATCTATAATATACTGCTGTTATCTTATAAATTTATAAACTACTGTCGAGAATTGTTTTTCTAACCATGTCGCTTTTAAACGTCCCTTTAAAATATCGTATATTTATTGCCATAAGTATTTACATACTATGGGTAGTCGGGTTCGCTTATTATAGTTTTAGCTATGAAAAAGATAGCCTTTATGCATCGCTAGATCAACAGCTTGAAACAGCGGCACTCACCACATCACTTCTATTACCGGATAAGCTTCACCATCAAGATATGGTTAAAGGTGATCTGTCATCACAAGCTGATACTCAGAATATGCTCACCTTATCTAACTATACGGACAACACTGATATTGTCTATACCTACACCCTAATATTACGTGATGATGCAATTTTATTTACCTCATCCAGCGCTACTAAAAAAGAACGTCAATCAGGCGAAGGTTTGTCATATTATTTTGATCGCTACGATGATGTGGATCCACGTGTATTTGAAATATTTAATTCAAAACAATCGGCATTCTTAGAATACACCGATCAATGGGGAAGCTTCCGCAGTACTTTCATACCTAATTATTCCGAAGATGGCACATTTTATCTTGCAGTGGCTGATCTGGCAATCGATGATATTCAGACATTATTAAATCAGCACCTTTATAAAATAATTGCACTCTCTATACTATTTTTATGTTTCGTCTACCCGATATATATAGTTTCTACCCAATATATCAGTCGAAAATCTGCTGATTTAGAACTTCAGCTACAACAACAATCAAAAGCGCTTATTACAAATCAACAACGTCTTGAGCATGCCTTATCGACAGCCAACCAAGCTTGGTATGAAATCAATCTAAAAACGATGACAATTAATGTCAGTGATGAGTACCGCACTGTCTTAGGCATAGGTAAAAACATAGATTTCTCAGTCGAACTTTGGCAAGCCAATATGCATACCGATGATCGTATTGCAACAATGGAATCATTTCATCGATGCATAGAAACAGGTGAACCCGTGTTTGTTGAATATCGAGTTAAATCTCGAAAAGAAGGATGGAAATGGATATCTGCTGTCGGTGAAATTGTTGAATGGGATCAGCAAAATAAACCACTGTTAATGGTGGGAATGAATATGGATATTACCGAGCGCAAACGTAACGAACAAGTGTTACAAACATTGGCTGAATCTGGAAGCTCTGCCGATAAAGACATATTACATACCATTGTTCGCCAGCTTGCACTTTCTCATAATGTACGTTATGCCTTTATAGCCATAGTTAATGTCGAGCAAACTCAGGCTAGTACAGTTGCACTGTGGGGCAATGGCCAATTTATCGATAATATTAGTTATGATTTAGCGGGTACACCTTGTGAAACTGTACTTGATAAAGTCGGTACAGGAATTGATTTTTATACCGATAATATTCAGCAATTATTTCCAGATGACCCTATGCTTGCCAAAATGAAAGCTCGCAGTTACGTCGGTGCATCACTAAAAGATGCTAATAATAATACATTAGGGCTTATCTCTATTGTAGACGACAATCCCACGCCTAAAAATAAGCAAACTATTTCTCTGCTTAATACACTGGCAGTTCGAGCATCAATCGAACTGGAACGACAAAAAAGTGAAGAAAATCTTATACTATTTTCACATATGTTCCATGATAGCCATGAGGGCATTCTCTTAGTTAATAATAATGATATTATTATTGATATTAATCCTACATTTTGCGCAAACACAGGCTATTCGAAAGATGAATTACTCGGGCAGCCGGCCCAAATATTTCGCTCAATTTCACACAAATATTCATCCGAGTTTTATGACGATATAAAACAATCTGTTATTAATAACGGCAGTTGGCAAGGAGAAGTGTGGAATAGAAGAAAAGATAATAGTGAAGCCCTTTCTGAAGTAACTATTACCCAGATTACAGATGTAAACAACAATCCGACTCACCGTTTCATATTAGCCAATGATATTACCGAGAAAAAGCAACAGCAAGATGCGCTGAAATTTATGGCACATTATGATGCCTTAACTCAGCTACCAAACCGAACATTATTTGTTGATCGGTTTAACCAAGCTGTAGCACGTAGTAAACGTAATGAAAGCTTACTTGCCATTTGCTTTCTTGATTTGGATAATTTCAAGCCCATCAATGATAATTATGGTCATGAAGTAGGTGACCAAATCCTGCTCGAAGTATCGCAACGTATTTCATCAAGTCTTCGTGAAGAAGATACTGTTTCTCGGCAAGGTGGCGATGAATTTACACTGTTATTAGGCGCTATTCATTCTTTTGGTGAATGTGAGGATATGCTCACACGTATTCTAAAATCTATAGCCGAACCCTATTCTATTAATGGTTACACACATATAATTAGCGCATCTATTGGTGTCACGTTATATCCTCTAGATAATAGTGATATTGATACGCTCACCCGACATGCTGATCATGCCATGTACCAAGCCAAACAGGCTGGCAGAAATCAATATAGCTTGTTTGATGCATTAGATGATAAACAACAAAGTCAACAACTACAGCAACAGCGCGAACTGTATCATGCGCTTGAACACGGTCAGTTTTGCTTACATTACCAACCTAAAGTGAATATGAAAACGGGCAAGGTATTTGGCGTAGAAGCCTTAATCCGCTGGCAGCATCCCGAACAAGGCATGTTATTTCCGCTTGATTTTTTACCCGCAACAGAAGGTACACGCTTAGAAAATGAGATCGGTCATTGGGTTATCGAAAAAGCCTTATCTCAGATGGACAAATGGCGACAACAAGATATTGAGCTGGAAGTCAGTGTGAATATTTCTTCCCATCATTTACAGTCAGCATCTTTTATTTCTGATCTTGAAAAAAGCTTAGTCGTCCACCCTGAAATCGAGTCTAATCTCTTACAATTAGAAATCTTAGAAAGTAGTGCATTAGGCGACATAAAAACGGTCAGTAATATAATCAAATTATGTCAGGATAGGTTGGGGGTTAGGATTGCACTAGATGATTTTGGCACCGGCTATTCATCATTAACACATCTCCGAAATTTATCTGCTCAAACAATAAAGATTGATAGATCCTTTGTACGTGACTTATTGGATGATCCGAATGATTTTGCCATCGTTAATGGTATTATTGGTTTATCTGAAGCATTTAACCGTGAAATAATTGCTGAAGGTGTTGAAACAACTGAACATGGACTAATGCTGATCACAATGGGTTGCGACGAAGCTCAAGGTTATGGCATTTCCAAACCTATGCCTGCAGCAGCGTTACCTGTATGGCTAGAAAATTACACGCCTAATAAGCAGTGGACCGAATTTGGAGAAAAAACATTTTCTCCATCAGAACTGCAAACTAAAATTCTTAAACTCACAACGGATAAGTGGTTTAACAATATCAAGAGTATTGTCGAGTCCTCAGATAAACCTGAAGCAGCACCCACACTCACACTTTGCCACCTTGGCACTTGGGTTGACCAATTAAGAAAAACCGAGTTATTTGATAAGTCTTGGTTAACAGAGCTTCACCATTCACATGATAAATTATTCTCTTTAGGTGAAGCCACGCTGGATTATTATTCAACAGGACATAAAGACAAAGCTATTGAAAAACTGGAACAACTGCGTATAGCTTTTGATGCGCTGATGAACATTTTAGATGAGTATAAATAAATACATTCAACATTTTTAAGAAAGAATCCAAAAAAAGTTTTAAAAAATAATCTTCGCTTTAGATAATTATAAATAGTTTAAAAGGTAGCCTCCCCAATGGAATTACTGATTGTTCTTGGCCGATTAGTCTTTTCATCATTCGCCAATGTCTTTCAAAAGAAGTTAACTCACCAAGGCCTACATCCATTTTTTATTGTAATGGCATCCTATTTGGTGCTCAGTATAATTTGCGTGCCATTATTGTGGACATTTGACCTTTCAAAACTCAATCAAACTTTCTGGGTTAATATTTTCTTTGCTGCTTTATTAGACATGGCAGGTACGCTATTTCTGGTGATGTCTTTATCTAAAACTGATCTCTCTGTTTTTGGGCCACTCAATGCCTACAAGGTCGTTATTTCAATGCTATTGGCGATACTTTTTCTTGGCGAAATACCAAGTACACAGGGCTTTATTGGTGTCGGAATTATTGTCATCGGAAGTTACTTTCTCTTTCCAAATGGTAGACATATAAGCACTAATCGCTTGTTATCATTGTTATCAGACCGTGGCGTACAATATCGTTTCTTATCAATTTTATTGTTTTCCATTGGCACACTGCCTTTAAAAAATGCGGTGGTCGTTGGTGATGCAATATCAACTACTGTATTTTGGTGTTTAATTGGTTTCCCTCTGGCCATTATTGCCCATACCATATTCTTAAAAGATAATTTCAGTAAAGACTATAAACAATCAAAAAATCATGTTTACCAATTTCTTTATCTCGGCATGTTAATTTTTTTAATGCAATACATGACCATGTTGGTATTTTCAAAGCTCCTAATAGCCTATTCACTAGCACTATTCCAACTCGGCATGGTGTTACAAGTCTTCCTCGGTTATCGAGTTTTTAATGAAAAAAATATCTTGCGTCGGCTTGCCGCCTGTTTGGTGATGGTTGCCGGTAGCTTGCTAGTTTTAAAAGCCTAAACTTATGGAATGGTTATCTGAATATGGTTTTGGGGGAGTGGCTTTATCAGCCTTTCTAACCGCAACAATCTTGCCGTTAAGTTCTGAACTTGTTTTATCTGCACTGTTAATTTCCGGTGAAAATACAACAAATCTGATTATTATCGCAACGTTCGAAATGCATTAGGTTCAATCGTTAAGGAAAATGGAGTCTGTTAAGAGCCCTCCCTCTTAGTGTCAAGATTCATATTTGCATGTCATTCTTATCCAGCGTTTTTAATCGTTTCAACTAATTTTTCTGGCATTGACGTTAATGGGAAATGCCCTGACTCTAAATTAAAGACATTTTCTACTTTCCAGTTAGTGAGCATTTTGTCTTGTACTGAAGGGGATATAACTTTATCAATTGATGCTTTAATGTAATATTTAGCTACGCTACCGAACCTTTCTTCACTTAATTGAGCTTGAGCCATAAACGGTTCCGTTGCTTGCTTAAATAAAAACTTAGGCACTATGCTATCTAAATATGCTTCATCGTCAACATCATTTAACAATATATTACGTACCGTTTCTTCACTGACTGTGGCATAACTTCCATCTTCAGAAAAAAGGGTATTAGGCAGTAACTCCCCATCAGGGTCATTTTGCATAACCGCAAGTGGGGAGTCGCCATTTTTTAACAACATTGCAGCAACATAAATAAGTTTTTCTATTTTTTCAGGCATAATTTCAGCAACTTGCGAAATAACGGCACCTGCTAATGAATGGCCAACGAGTATCACTTTTTCATCTAAATTATAAATCGCATTAACAACCGTTTGGATGTACGCTTTCATAGTAACATCTGCGATATTGGCTTTATTTCCGCCATGTCCAGGTAGATCTAATGCAATAACATTATGACCCTCACTCGATAACAATTCTGCTACGTTATTGAATTCCCATGCAGCACCCCAAGCACCATGAATAAGTAAATAATTTTTCATTGTTTTGTCCTATGTCTTCATTATATTTTGTTGTCGGATTATTACCGACATATGTTTTATGACCACTGTAAATCTAATATTACCTCAGTAAAATTTGCTTACTAATAGTAATTATCCTTTTAATATTTCTTCACCAATTTCTTCATTGGTCATAGCGATGCCATTAAAATTCCACGATCCATTTACCGTATGAATAACATTAGAATAAATATGTTCTACAGCTTGTTTTCCGCCAGATAATTCTCTAATAATTTCGGTTGCTTCGGCAAAGTGAGCCAGTTGAATTTCTCTTGAAGCAAAAGCAAATGAAGGCACCTTCCACTCCATCCAAACACCGGAGAATTCTTCACCACCTGAAAAGGTAGCGTTTTTTGGTAGCACTGACACATGTGCAGTTACATTGGGTGTCATTGCTTTATTACCTAAAAGTCCATGATGCTTAAGCATTGAATGAGTGATTTTTTGAACTGCTTCTTTTTCAGAACCAGCAGGGATAACCCCTTCAGTAAGAGTAAGTGTTAAGGGCATAGTATTCTCCAATAATAGTTAGGTTACTTGTTAGTGATTAATCGAAGTTGTTTTCAAGCAACTTCAGCTTTGCTAAAAATATACTGATCGTTATATTTTGTAGTTAAGGAGATCTTATATAACGATCACTATATTGTCAAGATAAAATATAACAGTCGCTATATTATTAGGGGGAACACAGTTATAATGAGGATACTCTCAGCACTTTGAATATTTAAATGACGAAAATAAGTAAAAGACAAGAAACTAGAAAACGTATTATTAACGCAGCCAGTCAAGGTTTTAGAAGTAATGGTTATGCGGGAATTGGTGTTGATAGCATATCTAAAGAGGCTGGAGTAACTTCGGGTGCCTTTTATGCTCACTTAGGTTCAAAAGAGGGTGCATTTGAAGCCGCATTGTCGGTAGGGCTTGATGAAGTGATTGCTGCAATCCCTGAATTTCAACTTCAACATGGTAAGAAATGGATTGTGGCTTTTACAGATTATTATCTAGGCCAAGCGCATCGTGATAACCTTTCATGTGGTTGTGCAATGACAACCCTATCTCCCGAAGTTGTTCGCACTAAACCTGAAATACACGAAATATATCAAGAAAAAATGATCGAGATAGTTGAGCTTATGGCTCAAGGTCTTATTGGAACTTCGCATGCAGAATGTCTATCTAAGGCTTGGGCTGTATTAGGTATTTTAATTGGTGGGCTTACTATGGCCAGAGCAGTAGCTTCTATTAAGACTGCAGATAAAATCGCTATTTCTATCACCAATGCAGCAATCAATGCTGCTGGAAAAACCAAAGAAGTAGTGGAACAGAGCCAAGGAAATTAACGCTTAGGATATTAAATTCCAATTATCCTTGTTAAGGGCGATCGACCGAAATCCACTCGAATGAACCATTCCGCCAGAGATGAAGGTCAAGAAAATTTGGCCACGGATATTAGGCGCCACCTTAGGCCATACATCCAAATGACCGCTTGGGGTCGGCAGCTGTCAGATCACATCTAGCTCAGATACCCATAAGTATAAAATGAAGTCCGAGCAACTACACATTAAGTAGTGAATTACTAAATAAAGATACGTGTTAAAAAAAACAAGTAAACTACTCTGTATTGAAACCTCATAATGAAGCTAACTGGCCAGCAATATCTTTACAAGGATTATTTTGTTAACTCAACCAAGCCAATCACTCTGTAATTGTTCTTAATTCATGGACCTATTATCTGAATTGGGTCTTTGGGGACTCGGCATATCAGCCTTTCTTGCTGCCACAATATTGCCTCTTAGTTCTGAACTGGTATTATCAGCGTTATTGCTTGCAGGTGAAAACCCACTCACTGTAATTATCATCGCTACATTCGCTAATGTATTAGGTTCAATCGTTAATTACCTAATTGGTCACTGGGGTGCTGATGGCATACTGCACCGCTGGTTTAAGCTTACACAAAAACAAACAGACAAGGCCGAAAAACACTTCAATCGTTATGGCAAGTGGTCCCTGTTACTCGCATGGGTGCCAATAATAGGTGATCCTCTTACCTTTATTGCTGGGATGTTAAAAGTAAACTTCGGTTTGTTTTTAGTTTTAGTAACTACTGGCAAATTTTCCCGTTACTGGATTCTAAGCCAAGCTATCTTAGCCAGTCAAAGCTAACACTGGTATCATTTGCCTACATTCTATTTAGTCTGGAAATTACTATGAACCGAATATTGGGCATGATCGTACTCTTACTACCTATAATAAGCTCGGCCGCATCGCCGATTTTACTCCCCGCATGGCAAACAGAAACGGTCTTTGACCAACCAGAATCTGTTGTTTATGACGCTAAGCGTAAACAGCTCTATGTTTCGAATGTAAATGGTAATCCTACTGAAGCGGCTGGTAATGGCTATATTTCTTTATTATCTGTTGATGGAAAAATCATTGATCAACATTGGATTGATGGGCTTAATGCTCCCAAAGGTATGACCATTGTTGATGGCAAACTATATATTGCTGACATCAATGAATTAGTTGTAGTTAATATTAAAAATCAAAAAATCATCCAGCATTATTCAGCACCAAAAGCCAAATTCTTAAATGACGTTGCCGCAGATGGAGATGGTAATATCTATGTATCAGGCTTTTTAACAAATTCAATTTATCGCCTTCACAACGGTAAATTTGAATTATGGATGCAATCAGATCAACTTGAAGTGCCTAATGGTTTATTGGTTGAAGGCAATCAACTTCTTGTTGCTAGCTGGGGCAATATGACAGACGGCTTTGCTACAGCCATACCAGGGCATATCAAAACCATTGACCTTGCTTCTAAAAAAATAAAAAGTTTAGGAGACGCATCACCGGCAGGTAATCTTGATGGCCTCGAAAGTGATGCGAACGGTAATTATTATGTGACCGATTGGATGGCTGGCACGCTATTACACATTACTCCAGCAGGTATCAGTAAAACACTAGTTACACTGAGACAAGGAAGTGCCGATCACACTGTTTTAGCTGAACAACACTTAATCATCATACCGATGATGAACTCCGGCTATCTAACCGCTTACAAGATAAAAGAAAACCCATGACATTTGATGATTTAATGCTTGATGACAAGCTACTCGACGCACTTACTTCAATCAAGTTCGCGTCTCCAACTGAGATTCAACAAGCAACGATCCCCTTTATTCTTGAAGGTAAAGATGTATTAGCAGGAGCGGCAACGGGCACTGGGAAGACAGCGGCGTTTGTGCTACCTGCTTTACAGCAATTAATTGATGAACCTAATAAGAGTGCCAATCCTAGAGTATTAATACTGGCACCGACACGTGAGCTGGCATTTCAAATTCAGCATGTGGTGACGCAGTTAGCTAGAAATATTAAGGTCAACACGGCTATTGTCACCGGTGGTTTTTCACAGGCAAAACAAGCTAATTACGCTCAACAAGCGTGTGACATTATTATTGCCACACCAGGTCGCTTATTAAATTTAGTTGCTGATGAATTCATTGATTTATCTGATATAGAGTTGGTGGTTATCGATGAAGCAGATCGTATGCTTGATATGGGGCAAGGCCCTGATGTCTTAGCTTTATTAGCCACCATTTCAGATGGTTTTCAGGCCTGTTTATTCTCGGCTACATTAGCAGGCAGTGGTGTTGAAATCTTTGCTGAAGAATTATTACATGATGCTGAAATTATTCAAATTAATCCGGCGAATGAGAAATCAGAACAAGTATCCCAAACTATCTACTTTGCTGATAATAAAGAACATAAACAAGCACTTTTATTGGCTACTATTAATAATGAATCCTGTAGCAGTGCATTAGTGTTTTGTAACAAACGTGAACGTGCTGAAGAAGTGACCGAGTGGCTACAATCTCGTAATATTTCTGCTCAAGTGATGCATGGCGATTTTGATCAAGCAGTGCGTCGAGACAAAACACGTAAATTCCGTATTGGACAAGTGAAAGTAATGGTAGCAACAGATGTCGCTGCACGAGGCTTAGATTTAACTAATATCAGCCATGTTATTAACTATGATATTCCATTCAAAGGCGAAATATACATTCACCGTATTGGCCGCACGGGTCGAGGCGAACAAACAGGCGCCGCGATTAACTTAGTTGAACATCATGATTTGAAAAACCTTGAACGTCTTGAATTTCATTTGAAAATGAAGTTACCGATTGCAAAAATAAAAGGGCTTGAACCTAAATATAAAAAGAATAAGGCCAAATCAAAATCTAAAAAGAATGCTGCTAAACCACGTTATGTTGCTAAGAAAGATCGCACAGACAAGGAATGAAACAGCTTAACGCCCAGCAACTACGCTACTTACTGGTTTTTAGCTCAGTATTATTATTAATCGGTTTTATTGCCCCAATGTTGACAATTAGTAAATTCATTATCGTGAAACATTCACTATCAATTATCGCCGGAGTATGGCAATTATTGATTGAAGGACAAATCATTCTATTTATCATCATCGCCCTATTTAGCATTGTGATGCCAATAGCAAAAATCATTCTATTATTTAACCTACTCCACCCTGATACACCTCATCCAAATCGCCGTAAAAAGATGCTACACCTGATGCATGATTATGGTCGCTGGGCGATGTTAGATGTGATGGTCGTAGCCATATTAATTGTCAGCGTCAAATTAGGTGCCATTGCCAGCATTCAAGTTCATGCAGGTTTATATATATTCGGTGCGGCGGTATTACTCATTATGCTGATTACCCAACAAGTAGTGAGTTTAAGCGAGGCAGCTTTAGAAGCGACATCTGAGCCATGAAACAATTACTTTTCATTGCTTTGTTAACACTCCTTACTAACGCCTATGCTGAAGAAATAAAACCCTTTACCTCTGATGGTTGCAGCACTTTTCCTGATGGCACTTTTGAGCAACAACAGCTCTGGTTAAATTGTTGCACCGTGCATGATAAAGCCTATTGGCGTGGCGGAACTTATCAACAACGACTAGATGCTGATTTGGCATTAAAGAATTGCGTTGCTGAAGTCGGCGAACCGCTTATCGCTCAACTAATGTTGGCAGGTGTCCGCGTAGGAGGATCTCCATATTGGCCCACTAAATTCCGCTGGGGATATGGCTGGTCATATTTTCATGGTTATACCAGTGAACCCAGTATTGATGATGAAGAATAGCCTCTATCTATTAAGCATTATCTAATAAATTATCATACAAAACTTGATAAGCTTGCGAGCTCTTTTCCCAACTATAATCTTGGTTCATAGCTGTAACCATAACCTTACGCCAAATGCGAGGGTGCTTGAATAAACCCATTGCACGCTGCAACGTTTCTTCTAATGCTTCTGCAGTAGCAGCAGTAAATTTAAAACCCGTTGCAAAATCATTTTTCAAATTATCACCTGCAACATTGACCACACTATCAGCTAAACCACCGGTGTTTCTAACAACAGGTAAAGTGCCATAACGTAGGCTATAAAGTTGATTCAACCCACAAGGTTCAAAGCGAGAAGGCATTAAAAACACATCGGATCCTGCTTCTATTTGATGCGACAATTCTTCACTATATCCAATGTGTAATCCTACTTTATCAGGATGTCGCGCCCGCAAAACACGTAAATCTTGTTCATACGATGCTTCGCCGCTTCCTAAACAGATAAGTTGTATGTTTTCACCTGCATCTAATAGCTTTCCTACGGCATCTAAAGTGAGATCAACACCTTTTTGTGATACCAATCGGCTAATCATACCCATTACCAGTACATCTTCTTTTTCTGGCAATGAAAATAATTGTTGCAAAGCCGTTTTATTAGCAGCTTTGTACCGAATATTTTTAACTGAATAGTTTTTACTAATATAGGGATCGATCTCGGGATTCCATTCATCCATATCGATACCATTTAGAATTCCTGTCAGCCGACCTTGGTCAGCGCGATGGGATAACAATCCTTCTAAACCATAGCCAAATTCATATGTACATATTTCATCAGCATACGTTGGACTAACAGTAGTTACATGATCGGCATAGATCAGCCCACCTTTCATAAATGACATTAAGTCATAAAACTCAACACCCTCACTATGCCATAGCGATGATGGTAAATCTAAGGCTTCAAAAACATCTTGGGGATACAAGCCTTGATAGGCTAAATTATGAATAGTGAAAACAGTGGCTGGTCGATTAGCTTCATTCGCAATCAATGCCGGAGCAAGACCTGTTTGCCAATCATTACAATGTAAAATATCTGGCTGCCAATCCAAACCAAGTTGATCTAATGCTATCGCCGCAATAGCACGTGAAAAGAGTGTGAATCGCGCTGCATTATCCTCCCAATCACCCGCTTCTGCTGTACCATAAGGACCACCTTCACGATCAAAATGTTCAGGAGAGTTTACTAACCAAATCGGCACATCTGAATTAGGTAATGTTGACTGCAATATTTCAATGGGTAAGTGAAAACCATCTAACTTTACCGTCGCAACCGTTTCAATTTTATCTAGTGCTTCGAGACATTGTCGGTAAGCAGGTAAAATAATTCGTACATCCTGTTGTTGTTTCGCAAGTGCTATAGGCAGGCTAGCTGAAACATCTGCTAAACCACCCGTCTTAATTAAGGGGTGAACCTCACTACTAGCAAACAGAATTTTTCGCACGCCATCCTCCTAAAAATTGTACAATTGCTCAATTATATATTAATCAGCCCGCAATGGGAGAAAACATGAAACCTTGCACAATTATCATTTTTGGTTCTACTGGCGACTTGTCCAAAAAGAAACTACTGCCAGCACTTTACCATTTAAATATCGAAAACCGTTTAACCGATGATACAAAAATAATTTGTATGGGCCGGAGTGATAAAGAACATGATGAATGGCTATCTTTGGTTAGCGATTATGTCACTCCTAAAGCGCGTGGCGGCGTTAATGCTGATGCATTAGAAAACTTTTTAGCTAAAGTTAGTTATTTCAAAAATGATATTAATGATGCTGATTCTTACCAAGATCTAAAAGCAATGTTAGCAGATCCAGCTAATGACTTTCCAGACAATATCGTATTTTATCTTTCTATCAGCCCCTCTTTATTTGGCGTAGTTGGCGATCAACTTGCCGCTGTAGGATTAAATAAAGAAGACAAAGGCTGGCGTCATCTAGTAGTCGAAAAGCCGTTTGGTTATGATCAAAAAAGTGCTGCTGAATTAGAACAAGTGATTAGCCGCAACTTCACTGAAAAACAAACTTACCGCATCGACCATTATCTAGGGAAAGGTACAGTACAAAATATCCTTGTGTTCCGCTTTGCTAATTTATTGTTAGAGCCGCTATGGAATCGCAATTACATTGATCACGTACAAATCACGCATGCCGAACAACAGGGTGTTGGTGGCCGTGCTGGCTACTATGATGGTTCGGGCGCCATGCGCGATATGATCCAAAGTCATTTATTACAAGTAATGACATTAATCGCGATGGAACCACCAGCAGATTTAAATGATGAATCTCTACGTGATGAAAAAGTAAAAGTACTTAAATCAATTCGCCCGATTACGGAAGACATGGTTGATAGCCATGCTTTTCGCGGTCAATATGCAGCTGGAACCGTTGCTGGAAAAGCCCAACAAGGTTATTTAGAAGAAGACGATGCACCAGCAAATAGTGTGACTGAAACATATGCTGCGATGAAACTTTATATCGATAACTGGCGCTGGCGTGATGTACCATTTTATCTGCGCACAGGTAAATGCATGCCAGAATCAAAAGCAATGATTGCCATTCGCTTTAAAAAGCCACCTCAAGAACTATTCAAAGAAACGGAGATCGGTAATAGCCATGCCAACTGGATCACTATGGGTTTACAACCAGATAATACACTACGCATTGAATTACAAGCTAAACAACCTGGCTTAGAGATTGTCGCTCATACTGTTGGTTTAGAAACCAATGAAGAAGAAGATCCTGAACATAAATTAGATGCTTATGAAGCTATGATTCTAAATGCTATTTTAGGTGACCGTTCATTATTCTTACGTGCTGATGAAGTCAATTTAGCTTGGAAAGCCGTTGACCCAATTATTGAAAAATGGTCTAAGGAACAAGATTTTGTACACACCTATCCAGCCGGTACATGGGGACCAGAAGAAGTCAGCCAAATCTTTGATGATTCATGTCATCAATGGCGGAATAATGTTGATTAAAACTCAATTCTGACACTGAAATAAAAAAGCCAGATTAGAGAAACTAAATCTGGCTTTTTTGCTTCTGCTAGTTACATCATTGCCTCACCTAATTTAATAATACTTTCAGTAGTAAATTCGGGCTTGAACGACTGCATCGATTTTGGCAGTAACAACACAACTGTCGATCCCATATTAAACCGACCCATTTCTTGCCCTTTATCTAAACTAACAATATCGTCACCAATATAATCCCATGTCTTAATATCACGGCTATAGGGTGGGGTTATTTTCCCTTCCCAGACCGTTTCCATGCTGCCAACAAATATAGCGCCTACCAATACCATTACTATAGGGCCTTGCTCCGTTTCAAATACGGTAATAACACGTTCATTTCTAGCAAATAACCTAGGCACTGCACGTGCAGTGCGAGGGTTCACTGAAAATAATTTTCCAGGGATATAACGCATCATCTTTAGCTTGCCTGTTAACGGCATATGAATACGGTGATAATCTTTTGGCGACAAATAGATTGTTGCAAATTGCCCTTGTTCAAATTGCTGAGCAAGGTCGGCATCACCACCTAATAATTCAACAACACTATAATCTCGCCCTTTTGCTTGAATAATCCGCCCTGATTGAATGGCACCTATTTGACTCACGGCACCATCAACTGGTGACGTCATAATATTGTCACCCCCCGCAATCGGTCTAATCCCCTTGCGTAAAGCTCGGGTAAAAAAATCGTTAAAACTTGAATAAGTCGATAGATCTGTTTCGGCTGCTTCACTAACATTCACTTTATAGCGAGAAACAATAAAATGAATAAATGCTTTCTTAAACCAAGTTACTTTACTGTTGGCTAAGCGGTGCATAGTTACTGATAACAGGTGCTGAGGTATTAAATATTGCGGTAGAGTAGCCAATCTATCATGCCATGAAACGGTTTTAGGTTTACGGTTATTGTTCAATCTATCTGCCCTTTTAATACTGCTTAATCAAAATTGTCACACTTCTTGCTAGATAAAGCTTAACGAATACTACGGAGTATACCAAGCATGCGGCTGACAATAACAAACGTCTTACTATTTATCTTCATTAATCTTAGTTTTTTTTCTATGCCCTCTTGGGCTGGAGACGATGAGGAAGCCCCACCCCAAGCGGTTTATTTTGCATTTCCTGAAGCTTTTACGATTAATTTTCTTAATCAAAGCAAAAAGAAAGCTCGGTATCTACAGATAAAAGTCAGCTTAATGGCACATAACCCAGAGATTATTAGCAGTGCTGAATTAAATCTGCCCATGTTAGAAGATTCGCTTCGTACTTTATTCTCATCCCAATCATTTGAAGAAGTAACAAGCACAGAAGGAAGAAAAGCCTTACAAGCCAATACTCTCAAGACAATAAAAGCAATTTTAAAAGAAGAAACCGGGCAAGATAATCTCGATGCTGTCTACTTCACCAGTTTTATTCTTCAATAAAAGGCACACTAATTGCTAAACCATAATATAACTAAATTAGGAATGCTCTGATGGCAGAAAAAATAGACGATATAGACCTAAGCGAAGAAGGCGACGGAAAATCTAAAAAAATGATTATTATCATTGCTGTTGTTGTTCTGGCTTTAGCCGGTGCAGGTGGCTGGTTTTTCTTAGCAGGTGGTGGTGATGAAGCTGCAGAAGGTGAAGCGGCTAAAGAAGTGATTCAGGTGAAACAAACACCTATTTACGCCACTGTTGACAAGGCATTCGTCGTTAACTTTGCAGATCAAAGTAATAATGAAGTGCGTTATCTTCAAATTAAATTAAAAGTAATGGCGCGAGACCAAGCCGTTATTGATGCCTTTACATTAAATACTCCCGCTATTCAGCACGAATTACTCATATTGTTTTTTGATCAAAAATATGACGCTCTAAATACCCAAGAGGGTAAGAGCGCATTAAAAGAACAATCTCTTTCCACTATTAACAAGGTATTAAAAGCAGAGCAAACTGAAGGCGAATTAGAAGCCGTTTATTTCACCAGTTTGATTATGCAATAGTCTTATGGCCGTTCAAGATATTCTTTCACAAGATGAAGTCGATGCCTTATTAACAGGCATGGGCGGAGATGACATCGAAACCGAGGTTGATCCGGAGGATGACGGTGACGCTCGTGAATACGATTTTGGTAATGAAGATCGTATTATCCGCGGGCGTATGCCAACGCTAGAAATGATTAATGAGCGTTTTGGCCGTTACCTCCGAATAAGCTTCTTTAATATGTTACGACGATCTGCGGAAATTTCTGTCAACGGAATTCAGGTAATGAAGTTTTCTGAATACGTTCATACCTTATTTGTTCCTACCAGTTTGAATATAATTCAATTTCGCCCACTAAGAGGTTCAGGACTTATTGTCTTTGAACCTAAACTTGTTTTCACTATTTTAGATAATTATTTCGGTGGTGAAGGAAGATTCCAAGCACGTATCGAAGGACGAGAATTTACTGCAACTGAACTACGCGTCATCCATATGGTGCTAGAGCTATGTTTTAAGGATTTAGTTGAAGCATGGTCTCCTATCATGGATGTTGAATTTGAATTTGTTAACCATGAAGTGAACCCGCAATTTGCCAATATTGTAAGTCCCAGCGAAGTCCTAGTGATATCAACTTTTCATGTTGAGCTAGATGGCGGTGGTGGCGATATTCATGTCACATTACCCTATTCTATGATTGAACCTATTCGAGACATTCTTGATACTGGATTGCAAAGTGACAGTTCATCTGACGATGGCCGTTGGGGTCGTTCTATGCGAGAAGAAGTTTTGGGGGCCGATGTTGAACTATCTGCAGAACTTACCCAAATTGATACCAGCTTACGTGATGTATTGGCATTAAAAGTGGGTGATATTTTACCTATTGAGATGCCGAAAAATATTACTGCTAAAGTTGAAAATGTCCCATTTTTTAATGCTTCATTCGGTGAACACAAGAATAAAACCGCATTGAAAGTTATCGATATGATTGAACAACCTAAAGATACTACACCGCAATACCAGCTCCAAAAGGGGAAAAATAATGAGTGAAGAAGAAACTTCGCAAGATCAAGAGGTAGCTGACGAATGGGCAGCCGCGTTAGAAGAGCAAGCAGATGACGACGGTGCTCTTGAAGAAGCCACACCTGAAGAAGATCCATGGGCCGCAGCTTTGGAAGAGCAAGCAGACTCTGAACAGCAGGTTGATGCTGCTCCCATAACGCAACTTGATGATGATGCTGCTGCTGCCGTTCCACGATCTAATAATGATTTAGATCTGGATATGATTTTAAATATCCCCGTCACTATGTCAATGGAAATTGGTCGAACCAAAATAAATATCAATAATTTATTAAAACTCAGCCAAGGTTCTGTTGTTGAACTTGACCGACTTGCTGGTGAACCGATGGATGTACTGGTTAATGATACTTTGATTGCTCATGGAGAAGTGGTTGTAGTAAATGACAAATTTGGTATTCGCTTAACTGATGTTATTAGTGCCGAAGAACGTATTAAGAAATTACGCTAATGAAGCGAATTTCTACTCTATTTTCTTACTTAGCTCTAGCCTGTTTCACTAGTATAAGTTTTGCAGCTGAGATTGAAAAAACAGACAAACTTAAAACGCTTTCAAGCTCACCCTTAAATGGTAACGCTCTGCTAGAAACATTTGGTGGGTTATTACTTGTACTAGCCATTATAGCCCTTCTCGCTTGGTTATTACGCCGTACAGGCCAATTTAATAGTGCAGCCAATGGTGAAATGAAGATTATTGCAGGTTTGTCTTTAGGCTCTCGTGAAAAAGCTATTTTGCTACAAGTTGGCGATCAACAAATTCTAGTAGGAGTAACAGCCCAGCATGTGCAAACCTTACATGTACTTGAAAACAATATTGAAACTCAAAATAAAGTAAAATTCGCAACGTCTAGTTTTGCCGACAAACTTCAACAAATGATGAAGCAACAAGGCGATAAATCATGACTCGCCTAATATTTTGTCTGCTTCTATTAGCATTTCCAATGATCACAAATGCCGCATCTGGTATTCCTGCCGTAACACTCACTACCGGTGCAGACGGTGAACAGAGTTATACCGTAACACTTCAAATACTGGCATTAATGACCGTATTAACGTTGCTACCTGCAGCGTTAATGATGATGACATCATTTACTCGTATCATTATCGTTTTGGCTATTTTACGCCAAGCAATGGGGATTCAATCTACCCCCTCAAACCAGGTGCTTATTGGCCTAACATTATTCTTAACCTTTTTTATTATGCATCCCGTATTTGATAATGCTTACATCAATGGTGTTAAACCTTATATGGATGACCAAATATCTATTACTACTGCATTTCAAAATGGCGCACTGCCCTTTAAAGAGTTTATGTTGGCACAAACGCGTGAAAGTGATATTGAATTATTTGCCAATATTGGAGGTTATCCTCCTATGGAAACATCTGCCGATATACCTTTTAGCCTATTATTGCCCTCATTTGTAACTAGTGAATTAAAAACGGCCTTTCAAATTGGATTTTTAATCTTTATTCCCTTCCTTATCATTGATCTAGTCGTAGCGAGTGTATTAATGGCAATGGGTATGATGATGCTCTCACCTATGCTCATCTCATTACCTTTTAAACTTATGTTATTTGTACTTATTGATGGCTGGGCCTTATTGATGGGCACGTTAGCCTCTAGCTTTTATCTCTAGGTTTAATTGAAATGACACCTGAAACAGTTCTCACCATTATGCAACAAACGCTGCAAGTGATTACCATGCTAATAGCTGTGATATTACTACCCGCATTATTCGTCGGTTTATTAGTGAGTATGTTTCAAGCTGCGACATCAATCAACGAACAAACATTAAGTTTTATTCCTAAATTATTAGTCACTATTTTAGTATTAGTAATGGCGGGGCCTTGGATGTTAAGTTTGCTCACAGGTTATGCCACCCGTGTTTTTGAAGACATTCCATTCTTAATCGGTTGATTGAGCTTTACTATGGAGCTAAGCACCGCTGAAATAACAGGCTTACTAGGCAGTTACATGTGGCCATTTATCCGCATTACAGCATTGGTTATGACCGCACCCATTTTTAGTAGCAACTTTGTTAATGCCCGTAGCAAACTGCTTCTTGCCATTGCAATCAGCATTGTCATCATTCCTGCCATGCCTAATATTAATGTCCCTGCAGTTGAGCCATTAAGTGGTGCAGGATTGTTAATTGTCGCTCACCAAATTCTTATTGGTGCCTGCATGGGTTTTATGCTGCAACTTTTATTTAATGCATTCACTCTAGCCGGTCAAATTATTGCCATGCAAATGGGACTAGGTTTTGCGTCAATGGTTGACCCTCAAAACGGTGTAACTGTTCCTGTTATCAGTCAATTCTATCTAATTTTTGTCACCCTCGTTTTTATTAGTTTAGATGGTCATTTAATCTTAATTCAAATATTAGCCGAAAGTTTTGTCACGCTCCCTGTCTCATCTTCAGGTTTGCCTTATACCAGCTTTAGAGATGTCGTTGCCCAAGCCAGTTGGATGTATGCAGCGGCTGTACTTGTTGCCCTGCCCGCCATTGGTTCACTGATGTTAGTCAATTTATCATTCGGTATTTTATCGCGTGCAGCACCTCAAATCAGCCCATTTTCTATCGGTTTTCCTATGAGTATTATTCTAGGGTTTGTCATCATATTTGTGACGCTTCCCGCTTCTTCAAATCACTTAGTCACCATGGCCGATCAAATGTTGCAAATGATTAGGTTATTAGTCCAACCTGGAGGAATAGCCTAATGGCTGAAGAATCAGGTCAAGAAAAAAGCGAACAGCCGTCGGCCAAGCGGTTAACCGATGCCCGAGAGAAGGGACAAGTTCCGCGTTCAAAAGAATTCACCACCGTTATCGTGCTTATTGCCAGTGCTGTTGGCATGATGTTTTTGGGTGAACGCATGATACAGAGCATCGCTAATGTTATGAACGTTTCATTTAGTGTGACCCGAAAAGAAATCTTTGATCCCGCTGCAATGGCACAGCATTTTCTGCATTCTATTGAGATCATTGCCCTTGATCTCGGCTCATTTTTAGCTATCACTGTTTTGGCTGCCCTAATTGCCCCTGCCAGCATAGGTGGCTGGAATTTCTCGACTCAGGCAATGGCCGTTAAGCCAGATAAATTAGATCCACTTAAGGGACTCAAACGCATTTTAGGACCACAAGGTCTAATAGAGCTCGTAAAAGCATTAGCAAAATTCTTCCTGGTCGGCATCATTTCAACACTTCTTCTATGGAGTTTACGTGACCAATTATTGACACTTGGTATGCAAGAAGTCGATGTGGCGATGGCATCCCTAGGTTCTTTAGTACTTTGGGTCTTTCTTGCCATCTCAAGTAGCTTATTGCTTATTGCTTTAATCGATGTGCCCTTTCAACATTGGAATCATATTCGCCAACTTAAAATGACCAAGCAAGAAGTCAAAGATGAAAGCAAAGAAACAGATGGTAACCCCGAACTCAAAGGCCGTATACGTCGCATGCAGGTGGAACTGTCACAACAACGTATGATGCAAGATGTGCCACAGGCTGACGTGATTATTACCAACCCAACACACTACGCAATTGCATTGAAATATGAGCAGTCTGGAACCGGTGCACCGGTTGTTGTCGCCAAAGGTGCAGACTTAATTGCACAACATATTCGCAGCGTTGGTGATGCCAATGAAGTACCTATTATTTCAGCCCCACCACTCACTCGCGCCATTTATTTTAGTACAGAATTAGGCGAAGAGATCCCAGCTGGTCTGTATATTGCAATAGCTCAAATACTAGCGTTTGTCTTCCAATTACGTCGCTACAATAATCACGGTGGTAATAAACCACAACTTAATACGGAGGACTTGCCAATACCAGATGAATTAAAACAAGATTAGGTAGATTTTAAGATGGAAAACAACGATATCTTTGCCCGTTTAAAACCTATCATCACTGGAAATATAGGTGCCCCATTAATAGTGGTCGCTTTACTCGCCATGGTGATAATCCCACTTCCTCCTTTCATGCTAGATATGCTGTTTAGTTTTAATATCGCACTCTCCCTCATTATTATGCTTGCCAGCATATACGTACTTAAACCGCTCCACTTTGCTTCTTTCCCCAGTATTCTTCTTATTGCCACCCTACTTCGCCTTGCCCTTAATGTTGCCTCAACGCGTGTGGTATTACTTGAAGGACATACCGGCACTGCCGCTGCAGGCAATGTAATCGAGGCCTTTGGTGAATTTGTTATTGGCGGTAATTACACGGTTGGTTTTGTAGTATTTGCCATTTTAGTCATTATCAATTTTGTAGTGGTCACCAAAGGCGCAACACGTATCGCTGAAGTAAGCGCCCGATTCACCTTAGATTCAATGCCAGGCAAACAAATGGCAATTGATGCTGATCTTAATGCTGGCATAATTGATCAAGATGAAGCCCGTGATCGCCGTGAAGAAATCATGCAAGAATCTGATTTTTATGGCTCAATGGACGGTGCCAGTAAATTTGTGCGTGGTGATGCTATTGCCGGTATATTGATCTTATTCATTAATCTTATCGGTGGCTTCATTATTGGTATTGTTCATCACGATTTAAGCTTTGCCGAAGCTGCACACAATTACACTCTACTCACTATTGGTGACGGTTTAGTTGCCCAACTTCCATCATTATTATTAGCCACTGCTGCTGGTTTATTAGTTACACGCTCAACCAAAGAGCAAGATATGGGCGAACAAATTCTTGGTCAATTATTCAAAAACCCAAAAACACTTTATATTACCTCAGGCATTATCGGCGGAATGGGGTTAATTCCTGGTATGCCAAACGTACCTTTTCTTTTATTTGGTGCGCTAGGCGGCTATGCATCATGGACAATGATGCAACGTCAAAAAGTTGCCGCAGCAGAAAATATTGTTCCTACCGTGACAGAAGCAGAAGCTCCTCAAGAGCAACGCGATCTTAGTTGGGATGACCTTAGCCCTGTTGATCCTATTGGCCTAGAAATTGGTTACCGGCTTATTCCATTAGTTGATAAAAACCAAGGCGGTCAATTAATGTCTAGAATCAAAGGGATCCGTAAAAAGATTTCTCAAGATTTAGGTTTCCTCATTCCACCCGTGCATATTCGTGACAATCTTGACTTAGCACCTACAGCTTATCAAATCACTCTATTTGGTGTCACCTTTGGCGAAGCAGAAATTTACCCTGATCGCATGATGGCGATTAACCCGGGTCAAGTTTTTGGCGAACTAGACGGCATTAAAGGGCAAGATCCTGCGTTTGGGCTAGATGCTGTTTGGATTGAACCTAACCAGAAAGATCATGCTCAAGCACAAGGTTATACCGTTGTTGATGTTGATACGGTTATCGCTACTCATCTCAGCAAAATATTACAAACTCATTCTCATGATTTATTAGGAAGAGAAGAAGTTCAGCAACTGCTTGATAATCTAGCTAAAACAGCACCAAAACTGGTTGAAGGTTTAGTGCCAGATATTTTACCGCTCGGCAGCATACATAAAGTATTACAAAATTTACTTGAAGAAAATGTGCCTATACGTGATGTAAGAACCATTACTGAAGCAATATCGGAACAAGCCACACGAAATCCAGAGCAAGATGCACTGACCGCTGCAACACGTATGGCGCTTAGTCATGCGATTATCCAGAATATAAATGGCGTAAAACCTGATCTACCTATAATTACATTAGATCCAGAATTGGAACAGATATTGCTTCAAACATTACAGGCTACCGGTGAAGGTAGTGCGAACTTAGAACCAGGACTTGCTGAAAATATGCACAAAAATTTACAAGACGCGGCGCAACGACAAGAAATGACAGGAGAATCTTCAATTCTTGTTGTTCAAGCCGGTTTACGGACATGGATTTCGCGTTTTATTCGTCATTCCATCCCCTCTCTGAATGTATTGTCGTATAACGAAATACCTGATGACAAACAAATTAGAATCGTTGCGAACGTCGGTCGTTAACACTTTGAAGGATATATTATGAAAATTAAACGTTTCCACGCAGCAGATGTTCGCCAAGCCCTAAAAGAAGTACGTGATGTGCTCGGCGCTGATGCCGTTATTTTATCTAACAATCGTGTTGACGGTGGTGTTGAAATTGTTGCGGCAACCGATTATGACGAAAGTAAATTCAATCGCAGTCCGCAAGTCACGCCTGCAGTTCAATCTGAAGTTCCTCCGGTGGAAATTAATCCATCACAACATGTGGCTGCTCCGCCAGCACAACCACCACAGAATATTTGGTCACAAGAGCCTACTTTAATTCAAATGCGTAAAGAAATGGCCGGGCTAAAAAACATGCTCGAAAATCAGATGTCTGATCTAGCGTGGAAAGATATGAAACATGCTAACCCAATGCAATTACAGTTGTTACAACGTTGCTTAAAAATGGGGGTTAATGTTGATGTGGCCAAACAAATAACAGCCAATGCACGCGATACCGATAATTTAGAAACGGCTTGGTTACGCTGCCTTGCCTCATTAGCAAGTCAAATTGAAACACAAGATAATGACATCATTAGCACGGGGGGGATTTATGCCTTAGTTGGACCAACAGGAGTAGGAAAAACAACTACTATCGCCAAGATAGCAGCACGTTGCGCACTTAAACATGGCGCTAAAAATGTCGCATTAATCACCACTGATTGCTATCGCATTGGTGGCCAAGAACAATTACGCACCTATGCCAAAATTTTAGGCGTACCTGTTCGTGTTGCTAAAACACACCAAGAACTAGGTGATGCATTAAATGAATTACTTGATCGTCGATTTATCCTCATTGATACTGCAGGAATGAGTCAGCGTGATATGAAAATCACTGAGAAGTTCTCGCTATTACAGCATCAATCCCCTATGATTAGAAATTACTTAACCTTATCTGCAACCACGCAGTCTAGCGTGATGAATGATATTATTAATGCGTTCTCACATCTTAATTTGAAAGGGTGTATTTTGACTAAAACAGATGAAACAAATAGCCTAGGCGGTGCGATCTCAGCTTTAATTCAACACAACTTGCCATTAGCCTATGTTTGTAATGGTCAGCAAGTGCCTGAAGACTTTAGCTTGGCGCGCCCTAATGCACTGGTCAAACAAGCAAGCGTGCTGATGAATGAAGAACAATTGGATCCACAAACAGTATCTACTTATGGAGGTTTTGCCGCTTATGGCTGATGCACCCGATGATCAAGCTAATGGTCTAAGAAAAATGACATCCCAACCAAGACCCGTCAAAGTTATTGCTATCGCAAGCGGTAAAGGTGGCGTAGGTAAAACAAATGTTACGGTTAATATTGGTGTTGCACTTGCCTCACAGGGCAAAGAAGTGTTGCTATTAGATGCTGATCTAGGTTTAGCAAATATTGATGTGATGCTGGGTTTGCACCCGCAATATAATTTACTTCATGTATTAGATGGTAGTAAGTCCCTCAATGACATTATCGTCGAAGGCCCTTCTGGTTTAAAAATTATTCCCGCCGCTTCTGGTATTCAAAAAATGGCTGAACTCAGCCCTGCCGAACATGCAGGTATGATTCAAGCATTCAGCGATATGGACCAGCATATTGATGTTTTACTCATTGATAGTGCGGCAGGCATTGCTGACAGTGTCATTAGCTTCACTCGCGCAGCACAAGAAGTAATTATTGTTGTCTGTGATGAACCCGCATCTATCACTGACGCCTACGCATTAATCAAACTATTAAGTAAAGAATATGATTTAGAGCGTTTTCATATCATTGCCAATATGACACGTAACGTTCAAGAAGGCCGTGAACTATTTAATAAAATATCACTGGTTTGTGACCGTTTTCTTGACGTTAGCCTCGACTTTATGGGCATCGTTCCTTTTGATGAAGATCTGCGACGTGCCGTTAAAAAACAACGTGCTGTTGTTGATTTTCTTCCGCGAAGTAAATCAGCCACCGCCTTTACTCATTTAGCTAAAAAAGTTGCCCACTGGCCTGTCCAAAAACAACCGCGAGGTCATATGGAGTTCTTTATTGAACGACTAATACAAGCCAGTTTGGATATCGCATGATGGGGATTTCTCTTGATTCAAGTATTATTCTGCGAGCCTTCAAACACTCATATTCTAGGCATATTCCGCAGCAAATGGTTATTCCCTTTCGCAAGGAATATAACAACGAAGATGAGTGTTTGAAGGTTCGCCCTTTGGGGCTTAGCCAAAAAGCTACCCTCTGCGTTATAATTCTTATGAAGGGAATAACCATTCATCGCAAATTATGCCTTGATAATAACTTTTTGGCGTTGCCAGAACAATACTTGAATCAAGAGAGATGCCCACAGTGAATGGACTAGCAATGTACTCTGAAACAACAACATCACCCCGTTCAATGAATGAAATTGTCGAACAACATGCCTCGTTAGTAAAACGCATTGCCTATCATCTAATTGCACGTCTGCCACACACGGTTGATGTCGATGACCTGATTCAAACGGGCATGATGGGATTGATGGATGCAGCACAAAATTATGATGCCAACCAAGGTGCCAGTTTTGAAACCTATGCAGGCATTAGAATTCGTGGTTCAATGCTTGATGAAATTCGTCGCAACGATTGGGCGCCCCGCTCAGTTCATCGCAAAGCACGTGAAATTTCTGCTGCAATACAGTCAATCGAACAACAAAAAGGCCGTAATGCAAATGATAAAGAAATTGCAGCTGCCTTAGGATTAAGCCTCGACGAATATTATCAGCAATTGCATGACTCTACAGGGCATCATGTGTTCAGTTTAGATGAATTTAACAACGGTGATGAAGTCAATGCACACCCTATTTCAGAAGTGGTATCAGGGCCTGTCGACTCATTACAATCAAATGATTTTAAAGATGCCTTAGCCAATGCAATAAAAATGTTACCTGATCGTGAGCGTTTGTTGATGGGGCTGTATTATAATGAAGAGCTTAACCTAAAAGAAATTGGTGAAGTATTAGAAGTAAGTGAATCGCGTGTTAGTCAAATTCACAGCCAAACAGTTATCCGGCTTCGCTCTAAATTGGGTGATTGGTTTAATTAAATATAAAGATGGAGACTTATCTTGGATAAGAACATGAAAATCCTTATTGTTGACGATTTTTCAACAATGCGACGTATTATAAAAAATCTACTCCGTGATTTGGGGTTTAATAACACTGAAGAAGCCGATGACGGTCTCACTGCATTGCCTATTTTACAAGCCGGCGGTATCGATTTTCTTGTTACCGACTGGAATATGCCAGGTATGCAAGGAATTGATTTACTAAAAGCCGTACGCGCCGATGAAAATCTTTCTTCAATGCCTGTTTTAATGGTTACTGCTGAAACCAAACGTGAGCAAATTATTGTTGCAGCTCAAGCGGGCGTAAATGGCTATATAGTCAAACCTTTCACCGCTGCTACCCTTAAGGACAAAATCGACAAGATATTTGAGCGTATCGATTCATAAATCAAAGGATTCCTTATGGATACTAGCAATCATGTTCAGCTTGAAGCCGCCCGCGCTCTAGTCACCGCACTAGAAAATAATGATGAGCAACAAGTTGAGCAACAACTTCTTATTCTAACGCAATCTCAAGAAAGTGATTTATTCCAAGAAGTAGGAAAATTAACCCGTGAATTACATGATTCGCTTAATAATTTTGATGTTGATGCACGTTTAATTGATCTCACTGAAAATGAAATGCCCGATACACGAGATCGTCTAAATTTCGTTATTAAAACAACTGAAGATGCGGCACATAAAACACTGGGCTTTATCGATCAAACTTTACCCCTCACTTCTGAACTGAAACAAACAGCTGAGCAAATTGATGAAAGTTGGCATCGTTTTCGCATAAAAGAAATGAACGCAGATGAATTTCAATCATTAATAGAATCTTATTTGCCAATAGTAAAACAGCATTCTGAACAAATTCATGCCAATTTATCAGAAATAATTATGGCACAAGGGTTTCAGGATATAACGGGGCAAGTGATCCGCCAAGTTATTGATTTGGTTGGAGAGGTAGAGGGTAACTTAGTTCAGCTAGTTAAGGTAGCTGGAAAACATATTGATAATAATACAAAAGATAACAAAAAGGTTGACCCCATTAAGGCCGAAGGCCCACAAATAAATGCGGAAGGTAACCCTAATGTTCTCAACAACCAAGATGAGGTCGATGATTTGCTATCAAGTCTAGGCTTCTAGAAGGATAGAAAAACATGGCAGCACTAGACCCCAACGACGAAATTCTACAAGATTTCCTAGTTGAAGCAGATGAAATATTAGAAGGGCTCAATGAACAGCTTGTTGAGTTAGAATCGAAACCCGAAGATAGTGACCTCTTAAACGAGATATTCCGGGGCTTCCATACCATTAAAGGTGGTGCTGGTTTTTTAGCCTTAGATGCAATGGTTGCCCTTTGTCATAAAGGCGAAGATCTATTTAATATTCTCCGACAAGGCGATCTTATCGTCGATGCCGACATGATGGATGTCTTTCTCAAAGTATTAGATTTTCTTAATGCTATGTTTGCAGAGACAAGATCGGGTAAATTTCCTAGCCCCGCCGATCCGGAAATATTAAATCAACTCCAAAAATATATAGATGGTAATAACACCAAGGCTCCCGCGCAAGAAGACCCTAAGCCCGAACCTGAGGTTATTGCAAGCTCGGATACAGCTGAAAGTGATGATATTACGGATGATGAGTTCGAGGCTTTACTGAACCAACTTCATGGTGAAGGTGCGCCCGGAAAGACTGAACCTGCAGCTAAATCTATAGTTGATACGAAGAATGATAGTGATGATATTACCGATGAAGAATTTGAAGCGTTATTAGACGAGCTACAAGGTAACAAAGCAAATACAACTGAAGAGACTAAACCTGAGCCAGAGCCGGAAGAAAAAGCACCAGAACCCAAAAAAGAAACTGCTCCGCCTGCTCCAGCTAAAAAACAAACATCGGCAAAACCTGCCGCAGCACCTAAGCAAGCGGAAACATCTGTCCGTGTTGATACTAGTCGCCTAGATGAAATCATGAACATGGTAGGTGAATTAGTGTTAGTCAGAAACCGAATCACTACATTAGAAGCCACGATTGAAGATGAAGAAATGGCAAAAGCAGTAAATAACTTAGCTGTTGTCACCAGTGACTTGCAAGCGGCGGTGATGAAAACACGCATGCAGCCAATTAAAAAAGTCTTTGGCAAGTTTCCTCGTGTTGTACGTGATCTGGCTCGAAGTTTAAAGAAAGAAATTAATCTTGAATTACTTGGTGAAGAGACTGATTTAGATAAAAATTTAGTAGAAGCATTAGCTGACCCGCTCGTGCATTTGGTTAGAAATGCTGTTGACCATGGCGTTGAAATGCCAGATGTTCGTGAAGCGGCTGGTAAACCACGTTTAGGCCAAGTCGTCTTAGGTGCAGCTCAAGAAGGCGACCATATCTTGTTAACCATTTCTGATGATGGTGCAGGTATGGATGCAGACATACTACGCCAAAAAGCAGTTGAGAAAGGCATGATGGATGAAGAATCAGCTTCTAGGTTAACTGATTCAGAGGCTTATGCATTGATTTTTGCCCCTGGTTTTTCGCTGAAAAAGGAGATTTCAGATATCTCTGGTCGCGGTGTGGGCATGGATGTCGTTAAGACCAGTATTTCAAAACTAAATGGTGTTATTGAAATTAACTCAAATGTTGGAACAGGGACTACTTTAACCATTAAAGTGCCCTTAACACTAGCGATTATGCCTACTCTTATGGTGATTTTGGGAGACCAAATATTTGCCTTCCCACTCGTGAGTGTAAATGAAATTTTCCACTTAGATACAACAAAAATAAATATAGTTGATGGCCAGCAAACGATCATGGTTAGAAATAAAACACTGCCTTTATTCTATTTGCGTAAATGGTTGGCAAGCAGTTTTAACGAAGCAGAACAATCTGAAATTGAACATGTCGTTATCGTTAATGTTGGCACACAAAGAGTTGGTTTTGTCGTTGATAGATTAATCGGTCAAGAAGAGGTAGTAATTAAACCATTAGGTGCATTACTTCAAGGAACTAAAGGCTTAGCAGGTGCTACAATTACAGGTGATGGTCGGATCTCACTGATTATTGATTTTCCTGAACTAATGAATGCTTACGCCAATCGTGGCTATTAATAAAAATAATATTGCTTATTCAGATGCTCCCTAGAAAACTTACCATGGAATTACATTAAAAATGGATAGTCTTAGCATTATTGGTCTAATTATAGGCTTTGGGGCGATCATCGCCGGTCAACAATTAGATGGTGGGCACCTTGATAGCATCCTCAATTCCGTCGCACTTTTAATCGTATTAGGTGGAACATTAGGCGCAGTAATGCTACAGACACCTCTAAGAACATTTATCCGCGCATTACAAATGCTAGCATGGGTATTTATACCACCAAAACAACCGTTAGAAGCAACCTTAGATAAAATTATCGAATGGAACCAAATTGCACGTAAAGAAGGTTTATTCAAGTTAGAAACAGTGGCCGAACTTGAGGAAGATCTATTTACACAAAAAGGATTACAACTCATTGCCGATGGCGCTTCACCTGAAATGATTCGTGAAGTCTTAGAGAATGATCTTGATATTCAAGAATACCGTGATATCCAATCAGCAAAAGTATTTGATGCAATGGGCGGATATTCTCCGACTATAGGTATTATTGGTGCCGTTTTAGGTTTAATTCATGTCATGGGTAATCTTGCTGATCCCTCCTCTTTAGGTTCAGGTATTGCAGTTGCGTTTATCGCCACAATTTACGGCGTTGCATTTGCAAACTTATTATTTCTACCTATTGGCAATAAACTAAAAGCACTTATAGATAATCGTTCCCACATGCAAACAATGCTTATAGAGGGATTAATCGGTGTTGCTAATGGGGATAATCCACGCAATATTGAAACACGCCTACAAGCTTATCTCGATTAAAATATGGCACGTCGAAGAAAAAAACAAGAAGAGCATATAAATCATGAACGTTGGTTAGTATCCTACGCTGACTTCATTACTTTATTGTTCGCATTTTTTGTGGTGATGTATTCAATTTCTTCTGTAAATACAAGCAAGTACCGCGTTTTATCTGACACATTAGAATCGGTATTTTCAAGCCCCGGTAGCACAAATCCAATTCAACTCGAAGAACATGATACTACTGCTCCCCCAGCCATTGCCCCCATCAATCTTATCGAATTAGCCCCTACACCACCGCCCGTTTCTGAAAAAACAATCAGAACAATTGATGATTTATCGCAACAATTTAATTCTACTTTTGCAGAAAAAATTGAAAGTAAAGATATATCCATTAAACAAGGCAATAATTGGTTGGAGTTAGAAATAAAATCAAGTGCTCTATTCTATAGTGGTGAATCGCGTCTTGAAAGAACTGCCATTCCCATTCTTGCCAAGGCGGCTGAAATCCTGAAAACATCCTCCAACCCAATTCAAGTTGAAGGTTTCACCGATAACCAACCGATAAGTACACCACGATTTCCTTCTAACTGGGAATTATCGGCAGCGCGTGCTGCCAGTGTTGTACATCTTTTAAATCGCTATGGCGTTTCTCCTACTCGAATGTCAGCCATTGGTTATGGGGAATTTAAACCTGTTGCCGATAATACGACCGATGAGGGGCGTCAAAAAAACAGACGTATTATACTGGTAGTATTAGGGGGTGATGACAGCCGGCATTCAAGAGATACATTTAAACCAACGACGTTATCTCCTATTTCACCTATAGTACCTGCAAGCCCTCAAACAAGATCAGTGCAACAACCTGCAGCCATAGGTTCTCAATGACCATTTGGGCCGTTGCCAATCAAAAAGGTGGAGTAGGCAAAACAACGACCGTAGTGAGCCTTGCTGGTTTATTGGCACAACAAGGTAAACCCACTCTTATTCTTGATATGGATCCACATGGCTCACTCACAAGCTATTTTGGTCATGACCCCGACACAATAGAAAATAGCGTTTACTCACTATTTCAAAAAAGTGACAGCAGCCCCAATGCGGCATTATTCAACTCTTTAAAAAAAACCAATTTTGATAATTTATATTTACTCCCTGGCTCTACAGCTATGGCTACACTTGATCGCCAATTAGGCACACAAGGTGGCAAAGGCCTCGTTATTAAATCTAATTTAGCCCTGTTAGCTGATCGATTTCCTAATATATTAATTGATTGCCCGCCCATGCTCGGCGTGCTGATGATTAATGCCCTCGCAGCCTGTGATCAATTGCTCATACCCGTGCAAACCGAGTTTCTAGCACTAAAAGGTTTGGAACGCATGTTACATACTCTAGATATGATTAATCATGCTCGCAAGAAAGGCTTGCCTTATCTTATTGTTCCTACCATGTTTGATCGCCGTACACGCGCATCAACCCAAAGTCTGCGAATGTTACGCGAGCAACACAATGATGGTGTATGGGATGGTGTTATTCCAATTGATACGCAGTTCCGTGATGCAAGTAAGGCTGGCATCCCCTTACCATCAATGAATGAAAAATCTCGAGGATCGCTTGCCTATAAGCAATTGCTCCAATATCTTACAGGCCCTCAGCATGATATAGAGAAGTTACCGCGTGTCTATTAGCAGTCCATTCGAAGATAGAAAGCCTACTCAGCTACTAGATCAGGAACAAGCGCTGTCGGTATATTTGAAAGATATGTTGCTCACTCCTGCAGAGATAATGACTGAGGTTGATGAACCATCTGTCACCGTTGAGCACATGTTCGAACGAGAAAAACCTGCTGTTAAAAAGAAAGATTGGCGCACCTCAGATTTTCAAACACTCATCTTCGATGTTCAAGGGCTTAAATTAGCAATTCCATTACACGATCTAAATGGTATTTTAACGTGGCCAGAAAAGTCTTTATCTAAAATAGCTGACAAACCAGACGGGTATCTCGGATTATATAGCCAAGATCAACAGCATATTCAAGTGATTGAAACTGCTAATATTGTTTTGCCTAGCAAGTATCAAGACAGTAAAAATAAGTCGCAGTTTATTATTTGCATTGGTAATGGAAAATGGGGATTGGCATGTAATAAAATTGAAAGTGTTGTTACACTGTCGCCTGATCAAGTGCGATGGCGGCATCACCCTGGTAAAAGGCCTTGGCTAGACGGGACTGTGTTAGAACAAATGTGCAGTATTCTTAATATTGAAGCGCTCATAAAGCCATTCTAAAACAAAGTAAACTCTGGCATGAACAATGCATTAAATATGCATCAACTGCCTCTGTTTTGGCAGTATTTTAAGACAGCTGTATTAAGGTTAAAGAACAATGAGCCAACAAGATGATGAAATATCAGATCCAATCCTTCAATGGGTAACCTATCAATTAGGAGATGAGGTCTATGGCATTAATGTTATGCAAGTACAAGAAGTGCTACGCATAACAGAAATCGCACCTGTCCCAGGTGCGCCAAGCTATGTATTAGGCATTATCAATCTGCGTGGCAGTGTTGTCACAGTAATTGATACACGTAGTCGATTTGGATTAATGCCCAAAGAAACAGATGACCTTTCTCGAATCATTATTGTTGAAGTCAATGGCAATGTGATTGGTATGTTAGTTGATAGTGTTGCCGAAGTTGTTTATCTTCACCAGTCTGAAATTGATACCGCACCCAGTGTGAACAGTGATGATAGTTCTCGTTTTATTCAAGGTGTATGTAGTCGTGAAGATTACCTACTTATTATTGTTGACGTAGATAAATTTTTATCAGAAGAAGAAACGGCTGATTTTGCTAGCTTTTGATTAGATATAGAAGAATGGTTATTTGTCATGGCAGAGAATATTAATCCTAGTCAACCGGTGGTGCCACCTTTACCCATAAAGCCGTCTCAAAATGAGCAGCAAGATAAAAAAGAAAAGAAAAAACCGAAAAAGGACACACATGATGATAACAATCAAGACCCACCTGAACGACCTCATCATGGTTTATTTGATGAATATGTATAAAACTCTAATCAGGAGTAAAGCAATATGATTACTACAACAATGATTATCGCCGCAGCCTTTGTACTTATTACACTGGTGATCGCCACTACTAGCTATCGGCTATTGACGTTAAACAAAATACAAGCAAACAAAATTGCCGGTTTACAGAGCCAATTATCCGTATTATGTGCCGGAGCCGTGGGCACAGATGACCGTATCCACAAGTTCGAACAAACACTGGCTACACTGCAAGAACGACACAATACCCTCTCGCTTGGCACTACCTCGTCACCGCAATCCTATGAGCATGCGATTCGCCTTGCTAGAAAAGGTGTAGCCGTCGAACAACTTATCGACAATTGCAATTTAAGTGATGAAGAGGCGCATTTAATCAGCCGCCTTCATGGCAATGAAGATCAGCAGGAGCTACATTAATCGCTATTAAAGTCTTTGGGTACTTTTCCAGCAATAAAGTAAGTATAGGCAATAATCTCAGCAATCACCCGATAAAGTAATGGTGGGATCTCTTCGCCTAGTTCTAGATCACTTAATAATGCTGCTAGCATCATGTCCTCTCGCAAAGGCACGCCATGTTCTTTTGCAATGCGGATAATCTCCTGTGCAATATCCCCTTCACCCGTAGCCGTAACAATAGGTGCATTATCACCATCATATTGCAGTGCAATAGCACGAAGTGGCTCATTGTTGCTCATACTGAAATATCCACCCTTGAAACAGCTTCTATTTGATTATGCTTATCCATTATTGTCGCCTCAGCCACATTGCCAGAAACACAACTCATATGACTAGATGTCACACCTATCGCATTTAACGAAGCAATAAGCATATCCATATTATCTTCTAATAAAGCCGCACTTTGATTTCGCTCTGCACGAAAAACCACTTTGACATCCTCGTCTACCAATGTCACCGTCGCTTGCACTGGTCCTAGGTTTTGCGTATCTAAACGCAGCTGAACATTCCATATTTCATCATCTTGCTCACTTTCTTTTTTATGCTGATCAATCTGCATATGTAGTAAATCTAAGTTTTGCTTATCTTTGATAGGAATATCAAATAACCAACTCGCCGTTGTTGTCGTGCTATTATCGCCCTCTCTCAGCATTAACAATTGGTTTAACTGCACCTTGTTATACACGCCTTCCACCTCTTTAAACATCACCATCAACTCAGCCAAATTAAGTGGTGTTTGTCTGCCCGCTGTTGCAGCATTAGTCGAGCCTGACTGTGACAATATTTGTGTTAACAACAATGCTTGTTCCTTATTCAACAAACCAGGAAGCAACGATTGAACAGCCGCTGGCGAGGCAGAATTCTTTCCTGATAATAAAACATGTAATAACTGCTCTACTGTCTTACCTTGTGATGCCAATGCCGATAAAACTTGTGCAGGCAATTTATTGATTTTCTCACCACTTTCTGAACCACGCACTTGAGACATTACGGTTTCTATTGCTGCTAAAACCTTCACCAAATTTGCCTTAAAATCTTGATTACTACTGGTAGGCTGGTTCAGCAATTTATTTTCCGAAAAGGTGCCTGATAACGACATGGCTTGTTTTAAAGAATTCAACTGCGTTACCGCCGTTTTATCTAGTGAAAATTGAACTAAGTTACTGATAGCCGATTGCATAGCTTCAGGAATAGTCTTATTTTGTAGTGAACTAATTAATCCCGCTAAACTTGGGTTAAGCGCCTGTTGCCCAAGTAACTGTTGCAATCTATTCACTATTTGATGATGACCTAGATTCGACTGTAATCGTATATTGAGTGGTTTAACTGAGATGATATCCATCATTAACTTATCACCCAGCTTAAATTGTTTTGAAAGCTGTGAAATATCAATATCAAATTGCTGAATAAAGGACTGTGTTGAATTCAATGAAGTCTGCACCGCAAGCGTCTGAACTAACACCCTCCCTTGTGCTAATACTTTTAAAATTTCAACAGGTAATTGTTGACCCACTTGCAAGCTTGAGAGGAGTTTTTGATTATTTTCTGCTGCTGTAACCAATTTCAGAACAAGCTTACCTGATTGCTCAACCCATTCCAGTTGAATTTTCTGACCTGCCTGCAAATCAACAGGCGTACGTAATTGCAACACTCTATCGGCCACTTTTATTGATACCATCTCAGCTGCAACTGCAGCCTGCATTACTCGCGCCTCAATGCGTTGTCCGATTACTTTTTCAACAAGCATCGTTTTGGGGATATCTTGAACCAATCCAATATGATTTTTGTTTGACTGTGGAATAATCACATTCGTGACCTATTTTCAAGTTATACAGAGATAATGCTAGTATATACCCATGGGCGATTCAATATTATGGTATATACGTGAGCATAGAGGCACAGTAACTGGCCCCTTTAGCGTATCGATCATAAATAACCAATTATCTCTCCAACGCCTAAAAACCAACGATGAAGTCAGCACAGACCAAATTAACTGGCGTCCCTTGTCAAGATGGCCTGAACTACAAAAAACCCATAGTGAAAATACCGTTAAACAACTTGATGAACGCAATGGTTTTGACCGGCGGGACAAACAACAATCGTATGATAGTCCCACTCAGCGAAGTGATAATGAACGTAGAACACTTGAAAGTGATGAAGACATTCATCGACGCCAAAGCCGCACCCAACTTATGCAAAAATTTCGACAGCGAAAACAGCCTTTCTTCTGGCCAACATTTATTCTTATATCGCTCAGTCTCCTGGTGCTTTTCATAGGTGTTTTTTATGCAGAATCATTCCCCACATCACTCTCAAGCTGTGACAAAGCTGCCGCCCCACATATAAACTGGGAAAATTGTCTAAAACCAAAAATAAACCTAGAAAATAAAGACCTCAGCAATGCTCAACTACGAAATAGCCAGTTATCTGAAAGCAACTTAATGAATACAAAATTAAACAGTGCCAATCTTTCCTATGCTGATTTACATGCAAGCAACCTCAGTTATAGCCAAATGAAAAATACCAATTTAAAAGGTGCTAATCTAAAAAATGCTGATTTAAGTTATGCTGATTTGAGTAATAGCGACTTATCTTATGCCGATCTAAGTCAGGCCAATTTAGGTGGTAGCAAGCTAAATAATGTACGTTTTGATCATGCTATTTGGATTGATGGACAGGTGTGTACAGAGCAATCTATAGGGCAATGTAACTAACCTGAGTTTTGGATAAAAGAACTAGGTGAAAAGTTCAACCCAACTCCGTCATTCCCGCAGGATTTTTAGCGGGAACTGTAGTGGACCACTACAAACCTCACATTTAGAGCACAGATCTCGGCTAAAAATCCTACCGGGATGACAGAAAATAAACTCAATTCTCCTATCCAAAACTCTAATTAAGTATTGTGTCCCCATAATTCCCCTTAGGAAGAATTATGAAGGTGAATTTAACTGAGTTTCAATGTGGACAATGTATCGTTGCGAATTGACATAAAGAGGTCTTTATGCGAAACGATGGATATTCCATAAGATGGAATTATTTTTGTTATTCTCTCTTGCCATTCCTTTGTTGCTAGTTGCTCAGTAAAACATTGTTCGACAATTTCTAAAATAATGGGCACTAGAATCGAAGCGCCAGGTGAAGCACCTAATAGCCCGGCGAGGGTGCCATCGCTAGTATGAATAACTTCGGTGCCAAATTCTATTTTTCCGCCGTGTTTGGGGCATTTTTTTATTATTTGTACACGCTGCCCTGCTGTGTGCAACGTCCAATCTTGATCTCTTGCTTCTGGTAAATACTCACGCAGGGCATTGATGCGTGATCTTGGTGTCTGAAATGCTTGTTTGACCAGATATCTAATCAGATCAAAGTTGTTTATGCCGACTTTTATCATTGGCCAAATATTATCGGCTTTTATAGACAGAAATAGATCCCAAGCGGAACCGTGTTTTAAGAACTTGGTAGTAAAGCCCGCAAAAGGACCAAACAACAATGCTTTTTCACCGTCAATAATTCGGGTATCAAGATGTGGCACAGACATGGGAGGTGAACCGGCAGAGGCTTTACCGTAAACCTTGGCTAAATGTTGTTCTACAAGTTCTGCTTTTTTACACACCAAGAATTGACCACTTACAGGAAAGCCACCATAGCCTTTGGCTATTCCCGCTTTTTGTAAGAGTTGTAGTGCCGCACCACCTGCACCGATAAAGACAAATGCTGCGTTAATTGTGCTTATTGTATTTTGTTTTTCATTTTTAATGGTGACATTCCAGCGGCCATCATCCTGTTGCTTTAAATCTTTAACCGCGTGATTTAATAAAAGTTCAAAATCATCTTGGCTTTGCAAATGTTCAATCATGCCTCGGCTAACAGCGGAAAAGTTTACATCCGTGCCATATGCAACGCGTGTTGCAGCCATTTTTTGGTCTGGATCTCGGCCTTGCATAACTAAAGGCATCCACTCATTTAATACTTTGGAATCATCACTAAATTCCATAGCCGCAAACATAGGGTGACCAATCAGCGCTTGCTGGCGTTTACGAAGAAAATCAACGTTATCTTTCCCCCACACAAAACTAATATGAGGGACCGGGTTGATAAAATTTTCTGGGGAAGGCAGTGCCCCTAATTTAACAAGATGAGACCAATATTGCAGGCTCACTTCATAGCGCGCATTAATGCCGTATGCTCTATCTACATTAACACTGCCATCCTCTTGTAGAGGTGTGTAATTTAATTCACAGTAGGCAGCATGCCCGGTACCTGCATTGTTCCAGCCATCACTACTTTCTTGAAGTGGCTTATCCAGCCGCTCGACCATCGTTATCGATACTAAAGGATCGAGCTGTTTGAGCATCGAGCCAAGGGTAGCACTCATTGCTCCAGCGCCGACTAGTAGAACATCTGTTGTTTTAACCATTTTGAATAATTACGGAGCTATACAGGATTTTAATGCAAAGTCTGCGGCACAGCTAAAGTAAAAGCTGGAATATCGACATCAAAACGTCCGCCATCATCATCGATCATCGTGTAATGACCTTGCATCATGCCCACGGGTGTATCTAACATTGCAGCACTGGTATAGGTGAATTCTTGTTCTGGTGCTAGATAGGGATGCTGCCCTATTACGCCATCACCTTCTACTTCTTGTTCGGTGCCATTACCACCGGTGATTTTCCAATAGCGTGATAATAATCTAGCTGAATTATTGCCGGCATTTTTTATGGTGATTGTGTAGGAAAACACATAACGTTTATTTTCTGGTTCAGATTTATTAGCTAGATAATTCGTTCGAATATTAATTGAGATTTTATTGTTATTTTCTATTGTCATACATTTATTATACAGCGTTTTCTTGGGCTAATAAGACTGCGCCTAATAAACCGACTTTAGGCTGTAGGATTAATCGGACAGGAATTTTGTGCATAAGCTTAGCCATCTTACCTTTTGCTAAGAAGGCTGCTAGAAAAGGCCCATCAATAAATCGTTGAACATTTTTAGCCGCAATGCCACCCGCAATATATAAACCCGCCATTGGCAACACGGTTAGTGCTAAATTTCCGGTCTGTGCGCCATATATTTTGATAAATAAATCTAAAGCTTGTTCGGCAATTTTATCTTTTTTATCAAGTGCAAATTGGCTAATTGAAGCAGCGGCATCACCACTGATCATGACTTGCCGTAATACTCGATTTTCTTCATGCGTTTGATGAATCAATAAGAATTCATAAATAGCCACCAAACCACTGCCTGACACAATTCGTTCATACGACACATGGCCAAAGCGTTCTAAAACATGTTCTAGTAATGCTATTTGTAAACTATCGGTAGGCGCAAAATCAGTGTGGCCACCTTCTGTGGCTAATACTCGCCAGCTATCATTTTCAGGCAGCATTATCGCCTGCCCTAAACCTGTGCCTGCTCCGATTACTACTCTGGGTGCATCTTCATTCGGCTCACCTTGTTGCAAGGTAATAATTTCATCATCAGCTAAACAAGATATACCATGAGCCACTGCCGCAAAGTCATTACATAAATGAACGTGTTTAATAGAAAACTGTTCGGCTAATTGATCGGCATTAATCTGCCACGGTAAATTGGTAATACTTGCATCTCGCCCTGACACAGGCCCCGCTACAGCAAAACAGGCACTATCAATCACAAGATCTTTAATTTCATCTTCAGCCAAAAATGCAGCCAAGGCCATATCAAAACTGGTGTATTTTTCACTGACGACTTCTTTTTCCAATACGACATCACCCTGCTCTGTCGTCAGCTGAAATAAGATTTTAGTGCCACCTAAATCGGCAGCTAAAAAGTGCTTCATTATTTACTGGCCAGCCGCCGCTTTATCCATAAACCAGTAATATTCACCTTGTGGTGCTAAACGTTGCACGGGTAAACCTTCCACTGCATTGGTAGTAATATCTTTGACAATCGGTGCTTTTGCTTCACCACCAATAAATACAATTACTTGTTTTGCTATATTTATAACGGTATAGGTCATGGTCACACGCCATGAATCAAATTTTTCTACATATAAACTTGTGGTCAATGTGTCCGTTACATCTAATGCTGGTGTGCCTGGGAATAATGAAGCAATGTGTCCATCTGGGCCTAGGCCTAATAACACTAAATCTAGTGGTTCACCTTGTAATACTTCTGCCATTGTTGCGGCATAGCTAGTTGCCACGTCAGCGGCATCACCCAACTCTGTTGGCATACGGTGGACATTTTCCTGGGGAATTGGCAGATGATCAATCATTGCTTCACGTGCCATTTTAAAGTTGCTGTCATCATGTGTTGGCAATACACAGCGTTCATCACCAAAGAATAAGTGAACACGCGACCAATCTATTTGTTCCAGATAAGGTGATGTTGCTAGTTTTTGATATAAACCTTTAGGAGTAGATCCGCCAGCCAACGCCACATGAAATACACCACGTTTTGCGATTGCTGATCGGGCAGAAGCGACAAATTGCTCAGTCGCAGCTTCAATTAAACTGGCACCATCAGCCATGATTTTTTGTTCGGCTTTCATTTCTTTTCCTTATAGTTGTAATCTAAGTGAAATGATAAAGCTTGATGAGCTAAAAGACCACAACTAATCCTCGTCATCCTCGAGATCTTTTATCGAGGATCTATAGGACAGCTATGAAATTCAATATCATTGGATTCCCGCTTAAAATCTGCGGAAACGAAGTAACCGAAGGATCAATGACGGAAAGTCCCGTTACTCGTCTTCTTTTAGTCTTTTTAATAAAGGCGGAATCAATGGTGCTTGTACAAATAAGGTAAATAACACCACCCCAAAAGCAATAGATTGCACTGTCCACCAATAATCTAATTCTAAGGGCAGTGATAATGCTAACGCCAAAGTAACCGCTCCTCGCAATCCTCCGACAAACATTATTTGCTGATAGCCCATCGAAATTCGCTTAACACCTGGTAATAATGAAATTACTGGCGCACCACCAAAAATTCCTACTGCACGAGCAATTAATACTGCCGCTATACCAATCAACATTGCCAACCAATTATCTTCAAACATGCCTATCGTAATCGTTACCCCCATTAACAAGAACATGATTGCTTCGGACACATAGACATTAAATGACCAGAAGTCATCTACAAAACTGTATTTTTCATGATCTTGAAAATCATGATGAATGACCCTACCCAGCACAATACCCGCGACCAATACTGACATCACACCGGATACATGTACTGAGTCTGCAAGCAAATAAGATGAATATGCTGCAATTAAAGTAACAATGGATTGCTGAATGTAATCTTGCAATAATCGAGATAGAAACAAAAAGATAAAGCCAACAAATAAACCAATGATGGATCCACCGAAAAACACCACCATAAAGCGAAGTGATGCATCAAAAACAGTAATATCTTCCATTGGATGTTGAGCAATATAAAGAAAAATACTAAAAGTAACAATGGCCGTAGCATCATTAAATAATGCTTCACCTTCTAATAAAATGCATAGACGTTTAGGTACCCCCGCTTTTCGCATTAATTCAAGCACGGCAACAGGATCAGTTGCCGCCAACAGTGAACCTGTTAATAATGCGGCGATCCATGGAAAACCCGTAGGATGTCCAATACCATAATAAATCATCACTGCTGCCACAGCAGTTGATAGCAACATAACAGGTAAGGCAAAAAATAAAATAACGATGCCATTTTTGAGTAACTGTTGCATGTCCATTTTGAAAGCGGCTTCAAAAATCAACAGTGGTAAAAATACAAATAAAATTAAATCGTGAAAAGAGTCGTATCGAATACCGGTATCAATACCAAAATTAATGACAAGCTCACTACCAACAAAGCCTGTTGCTACCAATAAACCTGCAAATGGAATCGTATATTTTTCGGCCAATGGCTTCAACAATAGCGAAATCAATAACATTAATGCTAATAACATCAAGCTTGTGCTGATAGCCATGTTTTACTCCTCTTTAGTTTTCAGCTTGGATATCTGGAAAGAGTTCATCCATGCCTAAACTTGTTCCATTACCTTGTACAATTCTGGCATGTCCTCGGTTTAAAGCCCGTGGACTTTTTACGCCACAAGAATGGGCGATAACACCGACTTCTTTCACCATATTATTCACGTAACTGGTCACCCTAATCGCTTTAGTGGGTGGATGTAGACCGTGTTGCAGTTTTGGATCATGAGTTGTAATGCCCGTTGGACAGGTGTTTTTGTTGCACTGTAAAGCTTGAATACAACCCAATGCAAACATAAATCCACGAGCGCTTGTAATGAAATCTGCACCCGTACATAATGCAGCAGCAACAGCTGCAGGCGTTATTAATTTTCCTGAAGCAACGATTTTTATTCTGTCACGTAGACCATATTTATTGAGCGCATCAACTAGAGCTGGCAGGCTTTCTCTTAATGACATACCCACAGAATCAATCAATGGCATAGGCGCTGCACCTGTTCCACCTTCTGCACCATCAACAGTGATAAAGTCTGGCGCGGCATCCACACCTCGTTTTTTGAGTGCTGCTACAAGCACGTCTATCTGCTTAGGTGAGCCCATCACCATTTTGAAACCAGTCGGTTTACCTGTTACATTTCTAACACGATTGACCATATCTATCAGATCATCAAAACTATTGACATCGACATGTCGATTCGGGCTAATCGCATCTTGTCCTACTTCGATACCTCGAATTCTGGCAATTTCTTCCGATACTTTTTCACCTGGCAGAATACCACCTTTACCCGGTTTGGCTCCTTGACTCATTTTTATTTCAAACATTTTTACTGCGCTGTGCGCTGCAATTTCAGCCAGTTTTTCATCATTCAAATTACCGTCTAAATCGCGCACACCATTTTTAGCTGTTCCTATTTGAAAAACAATATCAGCACCACCTTCAAGGTGATATGGCGACAAACCACCTTCACCCGTATTCATCCAGCAACCCGATTTTTTTGCACCTGCAGATAATGCTAATACCGCAGGTTTAGATAACGCACCATAGCTCATGCCGGAAATATTAAAAATTGAAGCCGTAGTATATGGATGCTGACAACCTTCACCAATAGTGACGGGTTGTGGTGGCACAGCATCTTCACCTAAGGTAGGAAAAGGACAATTCACAAACATCACTCGACCTGGACCATTGATATTATCGGTTGAACCAAATGCCACCGTGCTATCTACATTTTTAGATGCACGATATGCCCAAGCGCGCTGAGCACGATTAAAAGGTAATTCTTCACGATCCATCGCAAAGAAATATTGCCTAAAGAATTCGCCCATATGCTCAAAGAAATAACGAAAACGGCCCACAACAGGGTAATTACGCCGAATAGTTTGATTGGTTTGAGTAACATCAATGACATATGCCACAATCACCCATAGTATTAACAGCCCTATGGACAACACAAAAAGTGTTGCCATGACCTGCATGGCCCCCGTAATAAATTCACCAAACTCTGCTGACAATGTATTCACAATTACTCCTTAACGTCTATATCATTAACCCTGTTATCGGCTGATACTCGCTAAACATGAAGACGATTTGGAAATAGGAATATTACAAAGTAAAATTATTTCAGAAATAAGTTATACGCTAGATTATTTGTTTCATCCCAATAGGCATAGCCTAAAGCATCTAAAAACCCTTGGAATTCATTTTTTTCATTTTCTGGAATTTGCACACCGACCAATACGCGACCATAAGCGGCACCATGGTTACGATAATGGAATAAGCTGATATTCCAACGCTCACCCATTCTGGTTAAAAAGCGTAATAAGGCACCCGGCCGCTCTGGGAACTCAAAACGATATAACCGTTCATTATCAACTTGAGGTGCATGCCCACCCACCATATGTCTTACGTGTAATTTAGCCATTTCATTATCACTGAAATTAACCCATTGATAGTTTGCTTGCGTTAAGTTATCAAACAAATTTTGACGAGCAACATCACCACCACTAAGTTGTAAGCCAACAAAAACATGGGCGTCTCCACTATCGGCATAACGATAATTAAATTCTGTAATACTATATTCTGCTAATAACTGACAAAACTGCTGAAAACTACCCGGCGTTTCATCGATCGTTGCAGCAAATAATACTTCGCGGCGTTCACCTAACTCTGCCCTTTCAGCTACATGTCGCAAACGATCAAAATTAATATTGGCACCACTATCTATCACAACAAAAACCTGATCGCTAATTTTGTTTTCTGCTATATATTTTTTAACACCCGCGACCGCCAAAGCACCCGATGGCTCGGCAATTGACCGCGTATCATCAAATATATCCATAATCGCAGCACACAACTCATCACTAGTAACCGTGATCACAGCATCGACTGTTTCTCGTGCAATTCTAAATGGCTCTTCACCCACTTGACGCACAGCTGTGCCATCAGCAAACAAACCAACTTGATCTAAGATCACTCGCTCATCAGCTTGTAAGGCAGCCTTTAAGCATGCAGCATCTTCCGGTTCAACACCAATGACCTTAATCTCGGGGCGCATAGCTTTAATATACGCAGCCATGCCAGCAATTAAACCACCGCCACCGACAGGAATGAAAATGGCATCAATATGTTCATGATGTTGCTCCAGTATCTCCATTGCAATGGTGCCTTGCCCAGCAATCACTTCCTCGTCATCATAGGGATGAATAAATGTTCGCCCTTGTTGCTCAGCCACATCAAGCGCATAGCGACAAGCATCATCATAACTATTGCCGTGCAATGCTATTTCAGCACCCAACAACCGTACCGATTCAACTTTGATTGATGGCGTGGTTTTGGGCATAACAATCAAAGCTGAAATACCCATTTTCTTCGCAGATAGTGCAACACCTTGCGCATGATTACCCGCAGAAGCAGTCACAACACCTTGCGCTCGTTCTGCTTCACTTAAATAGCTCATGCGGTTATATGCACCGCGTAATTTAAACGAAAATACCGGTTGTAAATCTTCGCGTTTCAACCACACCGTATTATTTAACCGTCTGGAAAGCCGCGGCATCTCATCTAATGGCGTTTTAATCGCCACATCATAGACACGTGCATTTTTAATTTTTTCTACGTATTTGTTTAACATCTGCATCAACAATCTTTATCTAATATGGCTTTACGTTACCATTGAAGCTCATTTATCTCTATAATTAGATTACATTTAATTCAGGCCTACCCGTCATTCCGGTAGTCTTTTGAGCCGGAATCTATAGCAGTAAACATAGATCCCCGCTTAAAACATGCGAGAATGACATTTATTTACAAAGTAAGGAAAATCAAATGACTGCTGATGAAATGAAAAAACAAGCTGCCTATGCAGCGCTAGAACACATTGATACTGACGGTGTAGTAGGTGTTGGCACAGGCTCGACCGTAAACCACTTCATTGATGCACTTGCCACTATCAAACACAAAATTGAAGGCGCAGTTTCTAGCTCAATCGTTTCAACAAAACGTCTTGAAGCTCATGGCATTCATGTATTTGACTTAAACGAAGTCAGCGGCGTTGCTGTTTATGTGGATGGCGCTGATGAATCTAACCACTTTCTACAATTAATCAAAGGTGGCGGTGGCGCTTTAACTCGCGAAAAGATCATTGCTGCAGCTAGCAAAAAATTTGTTTGTATTGCGGATGAAAGCAAATTGGTTGATGTATTGGGTAAATTCCCACTACCTGTTGAAGTTGTGCCCATGTCACGCAGCTACATTGCCCGTGAAATCGTCAAAATGGGTGGTCAACCTGTTTATCGTGAGGGCTTTATCACTGATAACAGCAACGTTATTATCGATGTGCATGGCTGGACAATCATGGAAGCCATCAAATTAGAAACAGAATTAAACGCACTTGTTGGTGTTGTTACTAATGGCTTATTTGCTGCACGCCCTGCTGATGTTTTATTGCTAGGTAGCGAAAGCGGTACTAAAACTGTTTACGCAAAATAACTGTCTTGTCATCCTCGCGTACGCGGGGATCCAACGATAGTGGCATCATCACAGCCCATGGATTCCCGCTTTCGCGGGAATGACGACTAACTTTAATATAAGTCATATTATGTTTAAACCCTTGAGCATCGCAATTGGTCTGCGTTATACACGCGCCAAACGACGCAACCACTTTATCTCATTCATATCATTAACCTCGATGATTGGTGTTGCGCTAGGCGTAATGGCACTGATCATTGTGTTATCGGTAATGAATGGTTTCGAAAAAGAATTACGCGAACGTATTTTGGGCATGACATCACACGCCTTTATTACCGGTGCTGATGGCACACTGAAAGACTGGCAAGCATTGCAATCGCAAATTGAAGGTCAGCCCCATTTGCTCGACTCTGCACCGTTTGTTGAAGGTCAAGCCATGCTTAGCCAAGGCACTCGCGTTCGCGGTTCATTGATTCGAGGTGTTGACCCGAAATTAGAAGGCCGTGTTTCCACTATTGGCGATAAAATTATTCCGGGACAAGGCCGCTTTGATGCGCTCCAACCGGGTAGTTTTGGCATCATTTTAGGCAAAGAGCTCGCCATTGCAATGGGCGTATCGACTGGCGACAAAATCACATTGATTACACCTCATGTTAGCCCGACTCCCGCAGGTGTTATCCCCCGTTTAAAACGGCTCGATGTAGTCGGTGTATTTCAAGTGGGCATGTCTGAATATGATAGTGCTTTGGCAATTATGAACATTGAAGATGCCGCCAAATTATTTCGTATTCCTAATAAAGTAACGGGCTTACGTTTAAAGCTAGATGACGTCTTTCAAGCACGTAAGATTTCATTCGATATCCTCAATACATTGCCAGCCAATTTTCGGGCTTCAGATTGGACTTATCAATATAAAAACTTTTTCAAAGCATTAAAAACTGAAAAAGTGGTGATGTTTGTTATTTTATTACTGATCGTAGCGGTGGCCGCCTTTAATATTGTTTCCACCTTAATTATGATGGTGACAGACAAACAATCGGATATCGCCATCTTACGCACCCTCGGCATGAAACCACGCGATATTATGACAATCTTTATGGTGCAAGGCACATTGATCGGGGTGTTTGGCACGCTGATAGGGATCATTGCAGGTGTCACTATCGCACTCAATGTGCCCACACTTATTGCAGGCTTAGAAGGTTTGCTAGGCTATCAATTCCTGCCGCCGCAAGTGTATTACATTAGCGAATTACCCTCTGACTTACGACAGAATGATGTGATTATTATCGGTGTCGTTTCATTCGTATTATCCATTCTATCGACTATCTACCCATCATGGCGTGCATCTAAAATCCGTCCTGCCGAGGCATTACGCTATGACTAAACCAATCGTATTGCAATGTAACCATTTGGCCAAAAGTTTTCATGATGGTGAATTAGATACTAAGGTGCTAACTGATGTTAACTTAACCGTAAGCAAAGGCGATAGATTAGCCATTGTCGGTAGTTCAGGTTCAGGTAAAAGCACCCTGCTACATTTGCTTGGCGGCCTAGATGAGCCAACAAGCGGTAACGTAGAAATTCATGGCCAAGATATTAACTCGCTATCGGTTAATGCACTGAGCAAATTACGAAATCAAAGCTTAGGCTTTGTCTATCAATTTCATCATTTATTGCCTGAATTTTCTGCTGTTGAAAATGTAGCTATTCCGCTTATTATTGGAGGCATGGAACCCAAACAAGCTGAACAACAAGCTGAAGATCTATTAAAAAAGGTGGGCTTGGGTCATAGACTGATTCACAAACCCAGTGAACTATCAGGCGGCGAACGCCAACGTGCTGCATTAGCCCGTGCATTAATCACCAAACCGGATTGTTTATTAGCCGACGAGCCCACCGGCAATTTAGATCACCGCACCGCCAGTGCTATTTTTGATTTAATTCTTGAGTTAAATGAATCACTGGGTACGGCATTAGTGATTGTTACTCATGATGTAAACCTTGCGGCACAGATGGATACAGTACTTACCTTAATTGATGGCAAATTAAGTAAAGAAACATAATCGTCATAATCAGTTGATGCCGTGTTTTCGCTTGATTATCCTATTACTAGGCAATATAGTCCGCATATTTTTAAGAGTTGCTGGGAAACACTCTTTCCACTAATAACAAGTTATACGAAAAGGAAAAATCAATGAGTGCCCAAAAATTTGCTACTCAATTAAAAGAAACCATCCAGGATATTAAAAAAAATGGTACAGCAGCTATTTACTGTGACAATCTGATTGCTTATTTAGATGATGTAGGTAGCTCACCTTCAACATCTCTAACAGAAGCAGATCTTGAAAAATACAAAGCTGACTTACAACTTCATATAGAACAAAATAAAAACTATCACGAATCCAAACTTGAGATGTTCCGCTCAGTAATAACTTCCGGACAAAATGCAATTCGTTCATCTCTTTTAATGAATGGCGGCGCATCTGTTGCATTGTTAGCATTCATCGGGCATCTTACAAAAATAAAACCCGAATCAGTAGTTGTTTTTTCTAATGCATTATTTCCCTTTGTTTTAGGAGTGTTAGCAATGACTATAACGTCTGGCTTTACATATTTAAGCCAGTGGTTATATGACAGTGAAAGTCTAAAAGCTCAAAAATGGGGTTTTTACATAAACCTTGTATGCATAGGTTTGGGTTTATTATCTTATACCGCTTTTATGTGGGGTATGTATCGCGCATTTTATGCATTTACAAATTTCGTATAACATGTCGTTCAAAACGAATTTTTAAAAGAGGCACTCTCGCTTCTCTTTTAAAAAACCCTTTAACTCAAACGTTATGTGTAAAAAAGAATATCACCCATAAACCTACAGTGCTAAAATATCAAAATACACATATGTTACACAACAATTATTATGGAGCTAAACGACTAATTTCCCAAACGTCTTCAACTCTTTTATATATAAATCTGTCATGTAGCCGGTTTTCTCGTCCTTGCCAGAACTCTATCGAATGTGGCACTACGCGATAGCCTCCCCAAAAATCAGGTAACGGTATTTCACCTTCTTTAAACTTATTTTTCATTGCTTCAAATTGTGTCAATAAGACCTGTCTTGATGATAACCTACTGGATTGATGTGAGGCCCAAGCACCTAGCTGAGAATCTTTCGGCCGTGTTGCGAAATAGTTAAGTGATTCCAGCGTCGATATTTTTTCTACTCGCCCACTAATTTTTACTTGTCGCTCAAGCGCCAGCCACGGAAATAACAATGCAGCCTGTGGGTTTGACTCAATTTGTTTAGATTTTTTTGACGCATAATTAGTAAAGAAAACAAAACCTTTGTCATCAAAAAACTTCAATAACACCGTGCGCAAGCTTACTTCCAAACCGTCTGATGTTGCTAAACTCATCGCACTCGGTTCAATAATATCTGCTTCTATAGCCTGCTTAAACCAAAGTTCGAATTGCTTGATAGGATCAACATTAAGCTCGTCTAACGACAATCCACTCTGTAAAAATTCAGGTCTATTTTGTGTTAAGTCTATTGCCATATTACTGTATTCACTAATAGCTCAAACAAAAATGCCGCAAGCTAACATAGCTTTGCGGCACTGTTGATTTAGCAAGTAACGTTTCTTGTTTAGTTATAAACAGACTCTTTATTAAAATGTACAGCTAACATGTAATACACAACAGCTCGTGATTTTTGAGGATTTGAACGGCCATATGTTTCCATTACCGAATCAATCGCAGCATCAAGAGCGGGGCTGTCAGCTAAACCTAGCTTTTTGATTAGAAAATTCTTTTTTACGGTAGCTAATTCGTCAGGATCTGAACCCGATACTAATGACGCATCTTTATTATAAATAGCTGGGCCACAACCTGTGGTAACTTTAGCTAATAAATCCATATCTGGCGTGATGCCACATTTATTTTCTAGGTCATCTGCATATTTTGCAATTAGATCATCTTTTTCACTCATCTTTCTTTTCCTTAAAATATAGTGGTTAAATAGTCTAGCCTTCTCACTATACCTCAATTTCAAAAACAAACACAAGCTTCTTACTGCAATATTGTTGTAAGAGTGAAATTGAATGATGGAAGTCCGTTCTTAAAGCATATTTAACTGTGGTTTTTATGGCCAAAATAAGCCTTTGCCTGCTGAGAATCACAATGAATTTGCTTAGTTAATGCGTCAAGATCAGAAAACTTTTGTTCATCGCGTAGCTTCTGTAAAAAATGAACTTGTACATGTTCACCATAGATATCACGGTCAAAATCAAACAGGTGGACTTCTAATAATGCCCGTTTAAGACCTGCTATTGTTGGTCTCATCCCCACATTTGCCACGCCTTTAATCGGCTCACCCGCAATACCAAACAATTGCACAGCGTAGACACCTGACAATGGTACTTTATGGCGATGCAGGTGAATGTTAGCCGTTGGGAAACCTAAAGTTCGACCTCGTTTATCACCATGCGCCACACGGCCACTCATTCGATAAGGTCGACCTAACAATTTCTCGGCCAACAACAAATCGCCAAGCTCCAGTGCTTGTCTAATTCGCGTGCTACTGACTCGATGCTGGTCAATGGAAAAGGTGTGCATGTTGACCACTTGAAAGCCATGTTTATCACCCGCTTTCTGCAGCATTGCAAAATCACCTTGACGATCTTTCCCAAATCTAAAATCATCGCCTACCACTAAATATTTCACATTCAAGCCATCAACAAGTAATCGTTGAATAAACTCATCTGCAAGCATTTTTGCAAGGTGTTTATTAAATTTCAGTACGCATAATTGCTGAATCGAATAACACCGTAACGCTTCAACTTTTTCTCGAAAACGACATAATCGTGCAGGTGCTTTATCTGGAGCAAAGAATTCATTTGGCTGTGGCTCAAATATAATTACAACAGCAGCTAATCCTAGCGTATCACCCTTCATGGCTAATTGTTGCAGCACAGCTTGATGACCTAGATGTACACCATCAAAATTACCAATGGTGGCTACACAACCTGTAGGGTTTGAAGGTAAATTGTGAAAACCGCGAATGATTTTTTTCATAACGTAATTGTATCTAAAATAGGACGGGCAAGCTTGCTTTAATTGCCTTATAATAGTGTAAATAGTTTTTTGTTTAGAGATTACGACCTTGGCCAAACGAAAAAAATTGGATTACGAAGCTTCAGTATTAGAACTAGAATCACTAGTAAACCGCCTAGAACAGGGCGATATTAGTCTTGAAGAATCGCTCAAATTATACGAAAGTGGCGTGTTATTAACACGCGATTGCCAAGATGCTTTGCAGGCAGCTGAGCAAAAAGTGCAAATGTTATTGAAACAATCTGGCCAATCCACACTGGTAGATTTTGATCCAAACACATCTGAATCGTGACAAGCTCTCTCTCCGAGTGGATGAAAATCCGCCAAGAACGTGTTGAGAAGGCGCTGTCCGAACGACTTCCTCAAGTAGGTGATTTAGGCTCTGCAAATCTTATCGAAGCAATGCGTTACTCAACCCTTAATGGTGGTAAGCGCTTGAGAGCTTTGCTGGTTTATGCCGCAGGTGAAGCGCTGGATATTGACTTAGATCGACTTGATGCACCTGCTAGCGCAGTAGAAATGATCCATGCTTATTCTTTAGTACACGACGATATGCCCATTATGGATGATGATGACTTACGCCGTGGTCGTCCAACTTGTCATAAAGCCTATGATGATGCAACTGCGCTGTTAGTGGGTGATGCATTGCAAACTCTGGCATTTGAATCATTGTGTGATGACATACTGTCACCCGCCCAGCAATGTAAAATGGTCAAAGTACTGGCACAGCGATCGGGTGCATTGGGCATGGCTGGTGGCCAAGCCATCGATCTTGAATCAGTAGGGCAATCACTTGATCTGGCCGCACTGCAAGGTATGCATGAATTAAAAACAGCTGCGCTTATTCGCGCCAGTGTTCGCTTAGGTGCGCTTGCTTATGCAGATGTTGATGAAATCACACTTACCAAACTAGATAGTTTTGCACACTCTATTGGCTTGGCTTTTCAAGTACAAGATGATGTGCTTGACGTTGTGTCTAGCACCGAAACCCTTGGTAAAACACAGGGGGCAGATGTTGCGTTAAACAAACCAACCTACCCTGCCTTATTAGGTTTGGAAGCTGCACAGCAAAAAGCGACGGATTTAATTGATCATGCTTTAGCTCAATTAGCCGATTTGCCTTACAATACACAAACATTAACCGCTTTAGCCCAATTTGTAGTGCAACGCTCACACTAATGACAACAGAATCAGAACCTTTATTAGCTCAAATTAATAGCCCAGACGATCTTCGTCAGCTGAATAGAAAACAGTTACCTCAATTAGCAGAAGAAATACGCACGTTCATAGTCGATAGTGTTCAGCAAACAGGTGGCCATATTTCATCTAACTTAGGTGTTGTTGAGCTGACGTTAGCGTTACATTATGTCTATAACACGCCAGATGATCGCTTTGTTTGGGATGTGGGCCACCAAAGTTATACTCATAAAATTTTAACCGGTCGACGTGACCAAATGAATACCATGCGCCAGCCTGGAGGTTTATCGGGTTTTCCTAAACGCAGTGAAAGCCCCTATGATGCCTTTGGTGTCGGCCACTCAAGTACCTCTATTAGTGCTGCATTAGGCATGGCCATTGCCTCACAGCTCAATAATGAACATCGTCGCGCTGTCGCTATTATTGGAGACGGTGCTCTCACCGCAGGTCAAGCTTATGAAGCATTGGCTCATGCGGGTGATTTAAGTGCCAATCTATTAGTTATTCTTAATGATAATGAAATGTCGATTTCTAAAAATGTCGGCGGCATGTCTAATTATCTAGCACGATTATTATCAGGTAAATTTTACGCATCCGCACGAGAAGGCAGTAAAAAGGTATTAGAAAAACTACCGCCAGCTTGGGAATTTGCTCGCCGAGCAGAAGAGCATATGAAAGGCATGATTATCCCCGGTACTTTATTTGAAGAAATGGGTTTTAATTATATTGGCCCGATTGATGGTCATGATCTTGATACCTTAATCGCTACTCTAGGGAATTTACGTGAACGAAAAGGACCGCAATTTCTGCATATCGTCACCAAAAAAGGCAAAGGTTACGAGCCTGCCGAGCAACAACCAGGTAAATTTCATGGCGTAAGCCCTGCTAGCAATGGTAAGCCAAAAGTTTCAAGTCCAAGTTACACCCAAATTTTTGGTCAATGGTTATGCGATATGGCTGAACAATGTCCTGATCTCATAGGAATTACACCTGCGATGTGTGACGGTTCTGGTCTTAATGACTTTGCAGAACAATACCCTGACCGTTATTTTGATGTCGGTATTGCAGAACAACATGCTGTTACTTTAGCTGCGGGTATTGCCTGTGAAGGTAAAAAACCCGTTGTCGCTATTTACTCCACCTTTTTACAACGTGCTTACGATCAGCTAATTCATGACATTGCCATTCAAAACCTACCCGTATTATTTGCTATTGATCGAGGCGGACTAGTGGGTGCTGATGGCGCAACGCATGCCGGCAGCTTTGATTTAAGCTATTTGCGCTGTATTCCAAATCTAGTGGTTATGGCTGCATCTGATGAAAATGAATGCCGCCAAATGCTGACAACAGGCTACCAATACAATGGTCCTTGTGCAGTGCGTTATCCTCGTGGAACAGGTACAGGCGCTGCTATTGACCCCGCATTAACAGCGCTTGAAATAGGAAAGGCAGATATTAAACGCCAAGGTAAAAAAGTCGCTATTCTTGCCTTTGGTACGATGGTTGCTCCTGCCGTTGAAGCCGCAGAAACATTGGATGCAACCGCTATTAATATGCGATTTATAAAACCTTTGGACACACAACTCATTAGTGATATTGCCGCCAATCACGATCTTATTATTACAATTGAAGAAAATACTCACATCGGTGGTGCTGGCAGCGGTATCGCAGAATTCTTACTTTCAGTCGGCAATTCTATACCTATCGAAATTATGGGATTACCTGATAAATTCCTTAATCATGGTGATCACAAAACCATGTTATCGGAGTGTGGATTAGACGCCGCAGGAATTATTGCTACTGTCAAAAAGCATTTTCCGGCATAATATTCTGTTGTAATAATAATTCCCTAGTATAATAGTCAACTATGAGTCCAACCTACACTTTAAAAATTCTGGCAGATTTTGCCTCAGCTCACACCTTACGTGATTATCCTGGTGATTGCAGCCGTATGCATGGTCATAACTGGAAATTAGAAGTGGAAGTAACGGCTACCGTATTGAATGAACACGGTATGGGAATGGACTTCAAAACAATTAAAACAGCAACGCGCGAACTGGCAAAAACATTAGATCATCGCTATCTTAATGATATTCCGCCATTCGATACTGTTAATCCAACAGCAGAAACTATTGCTCAATATTTTTACCAAAATTTAAGTACAACATTAAATAGTAATACAGCCAAAATATCAGCTGTAACACTATGGGAAACCGACCGCGCCTGCGTTCGTTATAGTGAGGACTAAATAAAAATGGCTACAGATAAAAAAGCAGATTGTTGCGATACTATTGAAGATGTTCAAAATATTGCTGATAAACGCCACATTGCTATCGACAAGGTGGGTATCAAAGATATTCAGCATCCAATAAGAGTAAGTGATCGTGATGAAGGTGAGCAACATACTATTGCTAACTTTAATATGTATGTAAATCTACCTCATCAGTTCAAAGGCACCCATATGTCACGCTTTGTTGAGATTTTAAATCAAAATGAACGTGAAATAACCGTGCAATCTTTCCGCGACATGCTGCCGCAAATGACCGAGCGCCTACAAGCTGAATCAGGTTATGTTGAAATGGCATTTCCCTATTTTGTAAATAAAACGGCACCCATCAGTAAAGTAGAAAGTTTGATGGATTATCAAGTGACTTTTCTGGGTGAAATCACTGGCGATAAAACAGATGTAATGGTTAAGGTCGTGGTTCCTGTAACCAGTCTTTGTCCGTGTTCAAAAAATATTTCAGACTATGGCGCACATAATCAACGCTCACATGTCACGGTAACCGTGCGTGCTGAAAGCTTTATCTGGATTGAAGATATTATTGATCTCGTTGAAGAAGAAGCATCATGTGAAATCTTTGGACTGTTAAAACGCCCAGATGAAAAGTTTGTGACTGAAAAAGCCTATGACAACCCAAAATTTGTTGAAGATATTGTGCGTGATATTGCCGCACGGTTGAACGATGATGAACGTATTAACGCCTATACCGTTGAATCAGAAAACTTTGAATCAATCCATAATCATTCTGCTTATGCATTAATTTCTAAAGGTTTTGATTAATATTTCTGTTTTAGATTCATTTTTTTATCTGAACGATTTATTTCTACCTGGTCAAGAAAGGTCATACCTAACAGTGCACGCTGCGGCTCTTTTCCATCGATAACCATCGCACGAACATCATGCAATGTAATATCGCCAACTTGTACTGAGGCTAATGTAACGTCATAGCCAATTTCAGTCCCCGATGCTGTTTTAATTTGGATTTTAGGCGCCTCAAGATAATCTAACCCTACTCTTGTTGCTGTTTCTGCATTCAACGCGATTGCAGATGCGCCTGTATCGACAACAAAATCAACGGTATAACCATTTACTATTCCAGTTGTAAGGTACATGCCATTTGTCGGCCATAAATTCACTTCTGCTTGCGCGGTTGTGGAGCTAAAACTAGAACTAATGTGCTCTCCTAGTTGATATGTACGTTTAATGCCATCAATTTCTAACACCGCTTTTTTGCTATTGGCTGAAATCAGCGTTACCCCTTCAGGGCTTGTTTTACCTACTTTTAATAATCGTTGCTGATGATTTATTTCAACTACTGCTTGATTTTTAAATAGACCGACCACGACTATGCTTAGATCTTTCGACCATGCAAGTGATGTATTTAGCAGTATAATAACCCCAACAATCCATAGTTTGATCATAGACTTAATCCCTAGTTTAATTTTCTGACAGAATAACAGTAAATCACAATGAAAACATCTTCTCTTCCATCTATCACAGGCGTTATCTTGTCCGGAGGGAAGGCGCGTCGGATGGGCGGAAATGACAAAGGCTTAATTACATTTAATAACAAGCCTCTCATTCGCCATGTTATTGATATTTTAACACCACAAGTTGATGATCTTATCATTAATGCCAATAGAAACATTGAACTGTATCAAAACTTTGGCTATCCCGTTATTGCTGATTCATTAGAAGATTATTGTGGACCACTAGCAGGCATGCTCAGTGCCATGCAGTCTGTAAACAGTGATTATATCCTTACTGCACCATGCGATGCCCCAATGATTTCACCTCAATATCGTCAACGTATGATGGAAACATTGCTCAATGAGCAAGCAGATATTACTGTCGCAAGTGATGGCAAACGCTTACAACCCGTGTTTTGCCTAATTCCAACCCGTTTGCAAGATGATTTAGCCCAATATCTAGCACAAGGTGATCGAAAAATTGATCTTTGGTTTGAGCAACATAAATTAGCAGTGGTTGATTTTTCTGATCAAGTTGACTCTTTTGCCAACGTTAATTCACCTGACGATATCAGCAACTATCAAACAACAGTAGTATCACCTATCCCTATGTTAGGGTTTGCAGCGTTTAGTGGCACAGGAAAAACGACCTTATTGCGAAAATTAATTCCGCAATTAAACAAAAAAGGCATCAAGTTAGCAGTGATTAAACATGCCCATCATAAATTTGATATCGATATTCCGGGTAAGGATAGTTATGAAATAAGAAAAGCAGGAGCGCAACAAGTGCTTGTTTCATCGCGAAATCTTATGGCGTTAATGGAAGTACATGCTTCTGATGTAACTGAACCCCGACTAGGCGATCTTATTGAACGTATTGATACTAGAATAGTAGATTTAATTTTGGTGGAAGGATTTAAAGATGAAGTATTCCCTAAGATTGAACTACATCGCCCATCGCTAGCTAAACCATTACTATATGTAAATGATAACAATATCATTGCTATCGCGAGCGACACAGCATTAATTACTTCTGAAAGTATTGAGCAGCTAGATCTAAATAACATCCCAGAATTAGCTGATTATATCCAAACTTTTATCTCTAACTGGACAGCTTAATATGGCTGAATTTACTCCACAACCCAGTTGTGCCGATGCCCATGAACCCAATAGTTTAAGCGTAGCACAAGCAACTCAACGCATTAATGATCTTATTTCGCCCATTACCGAAACAGAAACACGTTCGCTAAGAAATGCTTTAGATTATGTTTTGCATGATGAAATTGTCTCGCCTATTAATGTGCCACCCCACAATAATTCGGCTATGGATGGTTACGCACTTCATGGTTCTGATATTGCGGACAACAAATTCACTCTAAAACAAGTTGGTATTGCATTTGCGGGTCAGCCTTTTACTGGCAACATCCAGCAAGGTGAATGTATTCGAATTATGACCGGCGCAATGATGCCAACTGATTGCGATACGGTAATTATGCAAGAGCATGTCGAAGTCAATAACACACTTATTACTGTTCATGGTCAGCATCAGCAAAGCCAAAATGTGCGACTGGCAGGCGAAGACCTACAGACTGGTGAAGTTGTACTTAATGAAGGCCATAAAATCAGCCCTGCTGATTTAGGTTTAATTGCCTCGCTTGGCATCGCTGAACTTACTGTTAAACGTAAAATTCGTGTTGCTTTCTTTTCTACTGGCGATGAGTTACGTTCTATAGGGGAAGAATTACAAGCTGGGGAAATTTACGATAGCAATCGTTACACACTTTACGGCATGTTGAGCCATCTCAATGTTGAGATTATTGATATGGGTGTGGTTCCAGATCAAAAACAGGCTTTACGAGAAGCTCTGCAGCAGGCATCTGAACAAGCTGATGTTGTACTGACAACGGGTGGTGTCTCGGTAGGCGATGCTGATTATGTTAAAGAAATGTTAATTGAATTAGGCCAGGTCGATTTTTGGAAAATTGCGATGAAACCTGGCCGGCCACTTGCATTTGGCACCATTAACAATGCCTTGTTTTTCGGCCTGCCTGGCAACCCTGTGTCGGTGATGGTAACCTTTTATCAATTCGCTCTACCCGCTTTGCTGCAGCTTTCTGGTGAAGCTGTCCCAATCAAACATTTACTACAAATCAACTGTGTCAGCCCTATTCGAAAACGTGCTGGGCGCTTTGAATTTCAACGCGGTATTTTATTCCAAGATGAGCACGGCGTTACACAAGTTAAAACAACTGGTGAACAAGGATCAGGGATATTACGTTCAATGAGTATCGCCAACTGTTTTATTTTATTAGAAGAGCAATGTGATGGCATTGAACCAAATACCATCGTTACTGTTCAACCTTTTTCAGGCCTAATCTAAATGACCGAAAATGTAGTGAAAAAGAAATTAGAGTTTAATAAATTAAAAAAACGTCTTCGTCGAAATGTCGGCAAGGCTATCTCTGACTACAATATGATCCAAGATGGAGACAAGATCATGGTTTGTCTATCGGGTGGTAAAGATAGTTATACCCTGCTCGATATTTTGATGAATCTGCAAAAACATGCACCAATTAAGTTTGATATCATCGCCGTTAATCTTGATCAGAAACAACCGGGATTTCCAGAGCATATTCTGCCCAAATATCTTGCTGACGTTGGCGTCGATTATCATATTATTGAAAAAGACACTTACAGTATTGTTAAAGAAGTGGTACCTGAGGGTAAAACAACTTGTGGTATCTGTTCGCGGTTACGTCGTGGCTCGTTGTATGGCTATGCACGCCAAAATGGCATCACAAAAATTGCGCTAGGTCATCATCGTGACGATATTATTGAAACAGCATTTCTAAATATGTTTTATGGCAGTAAAATAAAAGCCATGCCGCCTAAATTATTAAGTGATGATAAAACTAATATCCTGATCCGCCCGTTAGCTTATTGTAAAGAAGCCGATATTATTCGTTATGCAGAGCATCAGCAATATCCCATCATTCCATGTAATCTTTGTGGCTCTCAACAAAATATGCAACGTCAAGTCATTAAAGAAATGCTGCAAGGTTGGGAAAAACAGCATCCTGGTCGTTTAGAAAATATTTTCCGTAGTTTACAAAATATTTCGCCCTCACAACTGGCTGATAACGAATTATTTAATTTCAAAGATCTAGAACGTCAGCGCAAAATGCTGACTGGCGATGAAGATGTCGATTATGATGATCGCCAATATCCCTTAGCACGAGAAGGATGAGACCACCGATACTATGCAACAGCCCGAATTAAACCCACAGCCTGTTAAAAAATTCGCTTTATTCGAACTAGGTTTTAGACCCTTTTTCTTGCTCGCTATTTTATTTTCCATTATCGCCACATCACTATGGATGGCAAATTATACTTTCGGATGGACATTACCCATAACAAATGTCACTCCCATCGCTTGGCATGGTCACGAAATGGTTTTTGGCTACAGTGCTGCCATCATTGCAGGGTTCTTACTCACTGCAGTTCGAAACTGGACTGGCGTTCAAACTATTCAGAGATGGCCATTATTTTTATTAGCGCTAACCTGGTTACTGGCAAGAATACTTCCCCTACTTAATTCACCCGTACTCTTTGTCTGGGGCGCTTTATTTGATATTGCTTTTTATGTTGGCCTCACCCTCGCTATACTCCACCCTATAGTTAAGGTAAAACAGTGGCGGCAAACAGCTATAGTATCCAAAATTATGCTTTTATTATCAGCAAATATTTTGTATTACTTGGGAGCATTCCATATAGTTGATCAAGGCATTTCATGGGGCTTATTTTCAGGTGTTTATTTTATAATGGCACTTATTTTTACACTTGCTAGACGTGTTATGCCCTTTTTTATCGAGCGTGGTGTTGGCTACCAAGTTCAATTAAAAAATTGGTCGTTTATTGATACCAGTAGTTTGTTATTCTTAGCCGCTTTATGGATCAGTGATGTGTTTTTGCAACAAGCATTGCTCACGGCGCTGTTTTCAGCTGTATTAGCTAGTTTACATAGTTTTAGACTATGGGGCTGGTATACCAAAGGAATATGGCAGAAACCCTTGTTATGGGTGCTATTTGTAGGCTATAGCTCTTTCATTTTAGGCTTTATTCTAAAAGCGCTTAATTTCTTCGCACTATATCCAACCACCATTCCACTGCATGCATTCACTTATGGTGGAATAGGTATGATGACATTAGGCATGATCGCAAGAATTTCATTAGGCCACACAGGTAGAAATATTAATGAACCACCCACTATTTTAAAATGGGTATTTCTCAGCCTATTGCTTGGCACCATTATTAGAGTAGTCTTTCCTATATTTTTTCCAAATGCCTACATCCATCTAATAGGAACAGCTCAGCTACTATGGATCATCGCATTTACATTGTTTTTAGTACATTATTTTATGATATTCATTAGCCCTAGAGCCGATGGCCAGCCGGGTTGATTTTATAAAAACAAAGCATATTAATGCTTGACATACCAAAAGTTATTCAAGATTGAGTGTCACTGTTACAAAACTGTAACAACTATCGCCGCTAAGTCATTGATACTAATAATAACAGGTATAACCGATTGATTTTATACAACTTATTTGTCATGGTTACTTTTTGACCATTTTAAGTAACAGTGTTGAATAATAACGCTTTAGCCAATATCTAAAGAGTTAACCACAGACTTATCCACAGGAAATGTGAGTAAGTCTGTAAGTTGTTGAAAGGTGAAATTACCAAGAAAAATAGTCAGCTTTTCCCAATAGCAAAATCTTCTGCAAACTCTAAGGCATTACCATCCGGATCACGGCAAAAGAAGGCTGATCGTCCTGATTTACTGCGTGAAAATGTGATCTCTGCCGCTTCTAATTTTTCAGCCAATGCATCTAAATTATCAACCACCAAAGCAATATGCTTATCTTTGCCGCCATGCTCTGGCCGACCTTCTTTTGAATCTGGATTAGGCAATTGCATTAAATGTAGTTGTTGTCCGCTATCACCTAGGTCTAGCCAAGCACCATCAAATGGAAATTTTGGTCTCGTCATATTTTGCTTAATGGCTAAAACACCACAATAAAAATCTAACGCCGTGTTCACATCTGCAACTAAAAAGCTCGCATGTGCAATTGATTTAATCATCTTAATCCTCTTTTTATATTTCGGTTTTCGAAGCTACTGTTCTTTCATCTCTGATCGTGCAACACCATAGGCCGCCGCTAAAATTAAAATGCCACCTAACCATTCTTGTAGTGACATGATTTCATCCGTTAATAACCATGCAGCCACCGCGGCAACAATTAATTCAAATAACATGATGACGGACGAACGATAAACAGGCATTTTACCGACCCCATACAGCACAGCAATGGTCATCGTTGTTATTCCTAATAATCCCAGCAGTGCCGCACCCACCCAAACGCCGATAGCGACATCTGGCACTGAAGTCTGTTGCCAAAGCAAAACAACTACTGATGTGGCTACTACGCCCCACCAAACGACACCTGTTTTAACTCCCATGGATACCGGCTCTAGTTTCCTCGCAAGCACATTATTAATTGAAAAAGCTATGCTGGCCATTAACGCTAACCAATCTGCCATTCCATGAGGCCAAGGCCAACCCATTTCTGGATTCCAGAGCATTATAATAGAGCCGCTCATTGCAACAGCAAACATCATCATCGCAGCTCGTGATAATCGCTCACCTAACCACCAACGGCCTAATAAAACCGTCCACAAAGGCGATAGATAAAACAACAACATCACTCGCATCACCTCACCTTCAATCAAAGCCACTACAAAAGCTACATTAGTGATGCCTGCAGCGACAGCTAGCGCTAGTAAATCTGCGCGATGTAAGGATATCAACTTACACTGCTTATATAATACAGGGACAGCGACTGCACCCGCCGCCAAATACATAATTAATGAGCTCCAAACAGCGCTCATTCCTGCCTCATTCAATAATCGCAGGGGATACCAAATCAAACCCCACAGACTGGCTGAAAATAATAAACTAGCAATTGCCAAGCGATGATGTGGGTGATTTTGTGGGTTCATTGATAAATTTTATACCATCAGTAAAATAAAGGTCAGTATTAATTTAAAATTTTGAATAACCCGCTATACTGGTTCGTTTTTACCTAACTCGAATTGCATCGATGAATCCTGATCTGGCTAAACTACATCCTTATCCATTTGAAAAGCTTGCCGAGCTTAAAGCAGGGTGCAATCCACCTGAGCATTTAAATCATATTGCCCTATCTATTGGTGAACCTAAACACCCTACGCCGGGCTTTATTGCCGAAGCCGTTATTGAGCATATGCATGGCCTATCTACTTACCCCACCACAATGGGGTCACTTGAGCTTAGACTTGCTATAGAAAAATGGTTAGGTAATCGTTTTCAGTTAACCGGTTATATTCAAGCTACTAGGCATATCCTTCCAGTCAACGGTACACGTGAGGCATTATTTGCTTTTGCCCAAGCTGTTGTTGATAGAAATCAAGGGGTCAGCCAGCTTGATCGCGGTGAGGCCAAGATCAAGCTGGCTGACCCCTTGATTTTGATGCCTAATCCTTTTTATCAAATATATGAGGGTGCAGCAATTTTAGCGGGCGCTGAACCTTATTTCCTAAACTGCGATGCGGACAATAACTTTATTCCCGATTTTTCTGCCGTAAGTGCCGATATTTGGGATCGCTGCCAATTATTATATTTATGTAGTCCTGGCAATCCTACCGGTGCGGTTATCGATCAAGCAACATTAACGATGCTGATCGAATTAGCACATAAACATGACTTTATCATTGCCTCGGATGAATGTTATTCAGAAATTTATATTGATGAATCACAGCCACCTGTTGGCTTATTAGAAGCGGCCGTCAAAGCGGGCTATACCGATTTTAGTCACTGCGTGATTTTCCACAGCTTATCAAAACGCTCAAACGCACCTGGCTTACGCAGTGGCTTTGTGGCGGGTGATGAAAAGATCATAAAAGATTTTTTACGCTATCGTACCTACCATGGCTCTGCTATGCCAACTGCGACCCAAGCCGCATCACTGGTTGCTTGGCAAGATGAAGAGCATGTTATCTATAACCGCAAACAATATCGTGATAAGTTTGATGCCGTTTTAGCTATTTTAGGCCGAAACATGAATGTTAGCTTGCCTGAAGCTAGCTTTTATTTATGGGCAGAAACACCTATTTCAGACACTGAATTTGCACGTCGATTATTTGATGAACAAAATGTTACCGTATTACCCGGCAGCTTTTTAGCGCGCGATACTGCCAATGGTAATCCTGGCAAAAATCGAGTCCGAATGGCATTAGTTGCACCAATAGAAGAGTGCATTAATGCTGCCCACCGAATTTTAAGCCTACTAGAAACATTACAAGCTGAAAATTCATCACAATGACCACTTTATACGGCATTAAAAACTGCGACACAGTTAGAAAAGCCCGCCGGTGGTGTGAAGCTAATAATATTGATTTTCAATTTCATGACTTTCGTGTTGATGGTTTAGATGAGATAACTATTGGTAAATGGCTAGAGTCAGTATCATGGGAAACATTGTTAAATAAGCGTAGCCGAACATGGCAGAATATTGATCAGAATAAGAAAGACACATTGAATCAAAATAATGCCATTACATTAATGCTGGAAAATCCAACATTAATTAAACGGCCTATATTGATGACAGGTAGGGATATAATAGTTGGATTTAATATAATGGATTACGAAAAACTAATATCATGATAAAAAAAAGCATCATGACTCTTGCGTTAAGTTTGGTATTACTTTTACCTTTTTCATTGCACGCAAAAGAAAAATATTGGTATAACTATGACCACCTGTATTTTCAAACAGGCACTTATTTTCACTTTGGTGGTGATGACGATAAGGATTATGCTGGTCCTCGAATTTTCACCAGCTTAGAAGCTGTTAAAGCGAATAATTGGTTATATGGCTTGTCATTATTTAATAATTCCTTTGGTCAATTTTCACAATATATGTATGGTGGAAAAAGCTGGAATTATCATGGAAACTGGCAAGACTTTCATACAAAAGTGACCATGGGCTTGATTCATGGCTATAAAGATGAGTTTGAGGATAAGATACCACTTAATGATTTTGGCTTTGCTCCTGCCATTATTCCCAGTATTGGCTACAAGAAAAATGCTTTTGGTTTTGATACAATCTTACTAGGTTTTAATGCCGTGTTATTTACCATTGGCATGGATATTTAAATAATTATGTCAACCACACTTGAACTCACTAAAGACCTTATTAGCCGTCCAAGCGTGACACCTGACGATTTTGGTTGTCAGCTGTTATTGGCATCACGATTAGAGGCCATCGGTTTTACGGTTGAACATTTACACTTTGGTGACACGGATAACATCTGGGCACGACGTGGCTCGCAATCGCCTTTATTAGTCTTTGCTGGTCATACTGATGTGGTGCCAACAGGGCCAGTGGAAAACTGGACTTCAGCACCATTTGAACCCGTTATTCGTGATGGTTTGTTATATGGTCGCGGCACAGCAGATATGAAAGGCAGTATCGCTGCTTTTGTAACAGCCTGCGAACGATTTATTACAGAGCATGATGACCACACTGGTAGTATCGCTTTTCTTATCACTAGTGATGAAGAAGGCCCTGCAACAGGCGGTACAGTTAAAGTCATTGAAACACTAGAAGCACGTGGTGAGAAAATTGACTGGTGTATCGTCGGCGAACCAACGAGTACTGACAAAGTCGGTGATATCGTTAAAAATGGTCGCCGAGGCTCAATGAATGGCCGTTTAACTATTAATGGCAAACAAGGTCATATTGCCTATCCACATTTAGCTGAAAATCCAATTCACCTACTTACCCCTGCACTCAATGAGCTATGTAACATTGAATGGGATAAAGGCAATGAAGATTTCCCCCCTACTAGCTTTCAAGTGTCTAATATAAACTCTGGCACGGGTGTGACCAATGTGATCCCTGGCAAAGCAGAAGTTGTATTTAACTTCCGCTACTCAACTGAAGTCACCCACGAACAGTTGCAACAACGCGTGTCAGCCATACTAGATAATCATGATCTGAATTATGATCTGAATTGGGAATTATCAGGCAAGCCGTTCCGTACTGCCAGTGGTACGCTCGTTGATGCAGTGAAAATAGCCATCAAAATGGTCACTGGTGATGACACCACATTATCAACCTCAGGCGGCACATCCGATGGTCGTTTTATTGCGCCAACCGGTGCACAAGTCGTTGAGCTCGGTCCACTCAATGCCACCATTCATCAAGTGGATGAGTGTGTTTCAGTCGCCGACCTTGACAGCTTGTCAGAAATATATGAGACTTTATTAGGTCAATTATTAAGCAAGTGAATCCTGTCTAATCGTGAAAAATGTCCTTAACCAACGTCATTGGCTTTACCTGCTGACAGCATTATTGCTGTTAATGCAGTCGTTTGCTATTTGGCATGATGTTTCACATCCTTTCCATATTACGAGTGACCAATGTCAACGCTTTGAAAGTGTCAGTCACACCCCGACGCTTGATCTGGCAATATCAATTAAGCCTCAGTTCACCGTACAGTTTAGTACGACTGAGCCCACTTTAGTCTTCACGTCGATATCAATACGTCAACGTGAACACCATGCCATCCGCGCCCCACCTGTTTTTTCATAGCCTGTAACACCTACACTATTTCAGGATAGATCCGTCTGCTGACGGGCTTATCTCTGCAACTAATGCTATGAGAAAACACTATGAAACGATTAACATTAACACTGCTTATTGCCGCAGCACTCACCCCTATGTCTGCGGTATTGGCTGATGATCTCGGCGATTTAAAAGCCGAAATTGCTCAGATGCGAGCTGAATATGAGCAACGCATCCAACAACTAGAACAGCGTCTAACCCAAGCTGAAAACACGACCAATGATGTGCGTGAAGAAGTCGCCATTGTCAAATCAACACCCATTCCCATCACCCACAGCAATAATAGCTTTAACCCGGCCATTAGCATGGTGTTAAATGGTCAGTTTAGTAGCTATTCAAACCCAACAGGTAACTATACTCTAAATGGTTTTTCAATGCAGAATGGAGCGGGGCTAGCAACGGAAGGTTTGTCATTAGGCGAAAGTGAAATAACATTAAGCGCCAGTATCGATCAACTATTATTCGGCCAAATGACCATTGCTTTAGCGGATGATGGGGCTGGCGTCGAAGAAGCCTTTATCGAAACTCAAGGCCTCGATAATGGCCTAACCGTTCGGGCTGGACGTTTTTACTCGCCCATTGGTTATTTAAATGAACGCCACGTTCATGTGTGGAATTTTGCTGACGCACCATTGATTTATCGGGGTTTATTCGGTGATCAAATGGCGACGGATGGTCTAAAACTATCTTATATCTTACCCACTGACCAACTCGTTGAAATTGGTGGCACTATCGGCAGTGGTAATCAATATCCCAGTAATGGCTCACATAGTGGTATTGGCGACTGGTTAGTGTTTGCTAAAACAGGCGGTGATATCGGCATTAGTCACAGCTGGCAGGCAAGTGTTGCACACTGGCAATCATCCCCTAAAGATCGATCTATCGGTGATATGAACCTGCCTAGCCCCGTTACTTTTAATGGTGATACGGATATTAGCAACCTATCCCTTATCTACAAATGGGCACCGAACGGTAACCCAACGCAACAAAATCTCACCTTATTAGGCGAATATTTTTACTCACATGACACAGGCACACTCAACAACATCCCAACAACGGCCATTTATAATGGTAAACAATATGGCGGCTATGTAGAAGGTATGTATCAATTTATGCCGCGCTGGCGTGCGGGCATGCGTTATGACCGTTTAAGCAGTTCAATCAATGCATCAAATGTAGGCTTATTGAACGCTGCTAACCTTGATTTAACCAGCTTTCACCCACAACGCTACAGCTTGATGTTGGAATGGTTACCCAGTAATTTTAGTCGACTTCGCGTACAAATAAATGAAGATAAGTCTTCACGCAATAACGATACCCAGTTGTTCTTACAATATACCGTTAACATCGGCGCTCATGGCGCACATAGCTATTAATTGGAGAGTTTCATGAAAAAAATAATCACATCTTTACTACTATTTGTCGCTACTTCACCCGTCATGGCTGAGGTTAATATCTTTGCCTGTGAACCTGAATGGGCGGCCTTAAGCCAAGAACTCGGTGGCGATAAAGTCACCGTATTTTCTGCTACTAATGGCTTGCAAGATCCGCATTATATTCAGGCTCGTCCTAGTCTAATTGCCAAAGCAAGACGAGCAGACTTATTAGTGTGTACAGGCGCTGAATTAGAAGTAGGTTGGTTACCACTATTACAGCGTAAATCTAGTAATTCAGCGATTCAAGCAGGATCACCTGGTTACTTTATGGCTTCTAATTATGTCAGATTATCTGATATGCCAACATCACTTGATCGCAGTCAAGGCCATGTTCATGCCGCCGGTAATCCACATATTCAAACTAGCCCACTGAACATTATGCAAATTGCAAAGGCACTTAGCCAACGCTTGCAAGAACTTGATAGTGACAATGCAGATTTTTATCAACAACGTGGCGATGATTTTACGCAACGTTGGCAGGCGGCCATTACAAAATGGCAACAACAAGCCGCACCATTAAAAGATGCTGCTATTGTTGTTCAGCATGATAGTTGGCGTTATTTATTTGACTGGTTAGGATTAAAGAAAGTAGCAGTGCTAGAAGAAAAACCAGGCGTTCCACCTAGTGTCGATTACTTAAATAGAATATTGACTCAACTTAAGACAACACCTGCAAATATAGTTATTCACGCTGCCTATCAATCTACTCGTGCTTCAGACTGGCTGGTAAAAAAATCATCCATCACCAGTGTGAGTTTGCCCTTTACAGTCGGTGGAAATAAACAAAGCCAGGATTTGTTTGGCTTATTTGATGACACCATTAAACGCCTACTGAAGGCGAATAAATGATCTGGGGAGATTTTGATATTTCGCTACTGCTACCCGCCTTTTTGGCGGGTGCACTCGTCCTTTCCACACATGTACCATTAGGGCAAGAAGTGCTCAAACGTGGCATTATCTTTATCGATATTGCCATTGCACAAATTGCCGCTTTAGGCGTCATTACGGCGACAGTATTTGGTGGTGAACTAGCTACATGGCAGGTGCAACTTTTTGCAGGACTCAGTGCGATTGCCGGTGCAACATTAATTCATCGCTTAGAAAAACACCATGCCCGTAGTTTAGAAGCCTTGATCGGTTTATTATTTGTATTAGCAGCCAGTGGTGGGTTAATTTTAGCGGGGTACGCACCTAATAGTGATGAATTATTGCATGATTTACTCGTGGGACAAATTTTATGGGTCGACTATGAACAACTACTGTGGGTAGCCGCACTTTATGTTCCATTACTCATTGTTTGGTTTAGTGTCGATTGCAAACAAAAGCCGATGTTATTTTATATCGTGTTCTCATTAGCGGTGACTGCCTCTGTGCAATTAGTAGGGATTTATCTAGTATTTGCCAGTCTTATTCTTCCTGCACTTGCCAGTCGACATATTACAGCTCCCAGAAAAAAACTTTTTTTCGCCTACAGTGTAGGCTTGAGCGGCTATTTTCTAGGGCTAATGGCATCACTTTTGTTTGATTTACCAACAGGTGCAATTACCGTATGGACTTTATTGGCAATTGTATTGATTACAAAACCATTGTTCAATAGAACAACTGAGAAAACTCTGGTAGAGTAGCTTTTTTCTAATATTCATAAAGGATTCAACATGTCAGAAGTACCTGTAAACACATCAACACCGAAACTTATCTACATTCTTTACTTAGCAGGCATTCTGATCCCTTTTATCAGTATTATTGGCTTAGTCATGGCATACATTAATAAAGATGATGCTCCAGAATGGCTGCAAAGCCATTATCAATTCCAAATCCGTACCTTTTGGATTGGATTTTTATATGCATTTATCGGTCTATTGTTAATGATGATGATTATCGGTTACTTCGTTTTATTATTCACTGTAATTTGGCTAGTTATTCGTATGGTTAAAGGTATGAAATATTTAGATGCACAACAAGCACACCCTAATCCTACAACGTGGATATTTTCTTAGTTTTATTTATCGCGGCGATATACCGCTAATGCACCCGTCGATTGTTCCGTCGGCATAATTTCCATAGTAGTGACATTCACATGTGTGGGTGTGTTTACTAACCAATACACTGTCTCGGCAATATCATCCGCTGTTAAAGCTTTCGTATTTTGATAAACATTCTCTGCCCGTTGCTCATCATTATTAAACCGTACTGTTGAGAATTCAGTCTCTGCATTACCCGGTTCGATATTCGTTACTCTAATACCTGAACCTAATAAGTCAGCTCTAATCGCTAATGAAAATTGGCGAACAAATGCCTTGGTTGCGCAATATACATTGCCACCAGGATAAGGCCAATTTCCTGCAACTGAACCTATATTAATAATATAGCCCTGCCCACGTTGTTTCATTTTTGGCAACATGGTTCGTGTGCAATACATCAAACCTTTGATATTGGTGTCAACCATTTGCTCCCAATCATCGAGATTGCTCTCATCAGCAGGATCTAGGCCTAAAGCTAGGCCAGCATTATTAAGTAAAACATCAATATTGGAGAATGATTCTGGCAAAGATTGAAATGCATTTTCTACAGCTTGGCGGTCACTAATATTAAAGCAACAATAATGCACGATATCTGCACCACCCAGCTCATTTTGTAATCGCTCTAAACGGTCTTTTCTTCGCCCTGTTAGAATCAATCTCCAACCATTTTTAGCAAATAATCGGGCTGTTGCTTCACCAAAACCCGAGGTCGCACCTGTGATCATGATTATTTTCATTTTTTTACTGTGAGCGTTTCGCCAATATTTCTAATGCCGCTATCCTATACGCTTCTGCTAATGTTGGAAAGTTAAATGTGCTTTCAACAAAGATATCAACTTCCGCATCACATAACATTGCCATATGACCAATATGTACTACTTCGGTTGAGCCTTCGCCCACCAACATCACGCCTAGTATTTTCTTGCCTTGCGAATCAGCAATAATTTTTAACATACCTTCGGTATTACCCGAAATTTGGCCGCGTGCAACTTCAGCAAACTTGGCAGTACCAATAATAATCTTATCATGTTGTTCGCGTGCTTGTTTTTCCGTCAGCCCTACTGATGACAGTTCGGGAATAGAATAAATCCCTGCAGGAATTAACTGACTCATACCTCCAATATCTATTCCTAATGCATTGCAAGCCGCGCGCCTTCCCTGTTCCATCGAAGCGGATGCCAATGAAGGCGGACCAATAACATCACCGGCAGCATAAATATTCTCAACCTCAGTACACAAGGTATCATCAACGCTGACTAAACCTTTGTCATTCAGTGATAAACCTGCATTTTCAAGTTGCAGGCCATCGACATTCGCTAGCCTACCGGCGGCACATAATAGCTTTTGGCTTCGCACAACCGTGCCATCTTCACATTCAGTGACTACTTCATTGATCTCATCCCAATACACCTTTTCTACCTTTTTATTTCCCATCCATGTTCCGCCCATCGCGGTAAAGGCTTTTAAGAAAACATCGGTCATATCACTGTCTAAAAAACCAAGCGGCGTGGGATAGCGATCAATCATCGTTACTTTAACGCCTAATGCCTGAAAGATAGAGGCATATTCACTGGCAATCACCCCACCACCTAATACCGTTAAACTCGAGGGTAAATACAGCATAGATAGCATCGAATCACTATCAAAAATATTCTCGTGATCGATAGGAATATTTTCTGGTTTTCTAGGGTAAGAGCCCACAGCAATAATGACTTTTTTGACACTAACATCAATAGTAGTACCATCAACGTTGGTGATCTTTATTGTTGTATTATCAATAAAACTAGCTCGACCATGAATTCGGTCAATGCCATTGCGATCAATTTGTTTCCGCATATAGCGATCATGTGATTTAAGCACTTCATCTAAACGGTCAATTAGAGTAACCATTTCTGTCGCTTCACTGAGTTCAAAATCAGCTAAGGCGGCATTTTGGCGCATATGCTTTACTCTTAATGCATTTTCGCGCAATGTTTTAGAAGGAATGGTACCTCGGTGAACACATGCTCCACCAAATAGGCTATCTCGCTCAATAATGGCAACACTTTGTCCTGCCTTGGCAGCCTGAATTGCCGCTTTTTGCCCTGCTGGACCACTTCCTATCACCATCACATCATAGCTAGCTTGTATTTTTCTCATGACGACAACCCTTCCAATCTCACTTTAACCGATTCGGTTTGTTCATATATTTTTTCTACATCATCTTGATACAGATTTAGTTTTGCAAGCACAGGTAAAGCAAATAGTGTCTCTTTATCTAACTTCTCTGGTGTCAGCATTTGCATGGCAAATCGCGACCCAACAACAACATGTGTAGCCTGAGCACCTGCTGTTAAGGCACTATTGTAATCGGTGTAAGCACAAACAGCCTCAACAACTAACGCCGGCATCTGCCATTTATTAACAACGGCCTCACTAACCTGCTGGCAATAGCTATTTTCTAATTGATGAACTTCTTCTGCCGTCAACGAAATATTCTTTTTATTTGCCAAATCTAAAATTGTTTGTAACACTGCTGGACGGCCAATTGAGTGTAGTAAACCGGCAAGGAATGCCACTTCTACGTTACTCCGGCAATGACGAGCAACTTCTTTTGACCAAAGCGATGTTGCTATTGCATGTTGCCAAACACCTGCAACATAATCCTCATAACCCGGTGTATTAAACATCTTGGCACCAATGGCTGCTGCTAATGCAATTTCACTAATAATTGTCATTCCAAGCCGAGCAACAGCTTGTTGCAGTGAAACTAAATTGGATAAAGGTGTATAAGCTACAGAGTTAGCAATACGCATCACATGTCCTGCCAGTGATTGATCACTTTGAATTAGTTTTGCCATTTCAGTAGCATCCGACTCAGGACTCTGAGCTAGTAAGAGCGCTCTATTCGCCACTTCTGGCAGCATTGGTACATCAATTTCACCACGGTTAATAATTTGCCTTAGAGCATCTTCCAGGGAAATCGAAGCATTGTCTGCTGAATTCATTAAACACCCTTATTATTTGTAGTTTATCTGCAAAAAATAAAGCATATTTAATGCCACAAATACAAACAAGGAAGTAGTCGTTATTTTAATGACTTTATTAATGAGTGAACTTACGCCTATAAAATTTAAGCACCTTCAGAAAAAACAATCGTTCTCCTGCCTGAAATAATAATACGATGTTCAATATGTGCCTTAACAGCACGTGCTAAAACTAAACGCTCAATATCTTTACCAATCATTACTAAATCTTCAGGGCTGTTATCATGCATGACACGCTGAACATCTTGTTCAATAATCGGCCCTTCATCCAAATCTGCGGTAGCATAGTGTGCCGTTGCACCAATAATTTTCACACCCCGCGCATACGCTTGGTGGTAGGGTCTTGCACCTTGAAATGCAGGCAAAAATCCGTGATGAATATTAATCACATGGCCAGCATGACGTTGCACAAAGTCTTCAGATAGTATTTGCATATAGCGCGCCATCACTACTAAATCAATATCATTTTTTTCTAATAGCTCATTGATTTGGGCTTCTTGTTGCGGCTTGGTTTCTTTGCTAATCGGCAAGTGATAAAACGGCACCTTAAACTGATTAGCCATATTTTCTAAATCATCGTGATTACCAATCACTAAAGGAATATCACATTTCAGTTCACCTTCTTGCTGGCGTAACAATAGATCATAGGGACAATGCGATGCTCGCGTTACTAATAATGCAACTCGATATGGCACATCAGAATAACGTACCGACCATTCTAAACCTGACTTTTTCGCAAAATCAGTAAATTGTTGTTCTAGATCATCCCGCTGCAATTGCCCATCATCTTCTAACTTAATGCGCATAAAATACTGTCCATCTTGCACATCAGTATATTGCTGACAATGCAATATATTGTATTGGCGCTGCGCAAAGAAGCTAGTAATACCGGCCACTAAGCCCTTTTGATCTGAACACTGAATAAGAAAAACGATTGCATTCATAAAATTAGAGATACCTTTATTTTAGGCTAATATAATACCTGATTTAATACTCATTATATTTATCAGATCGTCCTTTCACTTTATCAACAGGATATTTAACTGCATTTTTGTTAATTTTTGCCTCGACCACTTTATTGATATCAATATCTAAATCATGGCAAAGATAGGTTAAGTAAGCGACTACGTCGGCCACTTCATCTTCTAATGCTTCACGCTTCTCTGAGTTCAATTTTTGCGTAATTTGCTCGTTGTCACTCCACTGAAACCACTCTAATAACTCCGAGGCTTCAATTGATAATGAAATAGCAAGATCTTTAGGTGTGTGAAATTGTTCCCAATCACGTTCACGGCGAAAATCAAGCAGCTTTTGTACAGTTTGAGGCTTAATCATAATTTAGAAAATTATTCACTTTACTTAGAAATTGTTGTGGTGCTTCAGAATGAACCCAATGGCCTGCTTGTTCAATAGTAAATATCTCTGATCGGGGAAACTGTTTCGCAATTAATAGTTCATCATTAGCTTGAATATAACCAGAACGCCCGCCACGAATAAAACAAGTAACATTACCTACTTTCATTTGTTCGCCAACAGCCGCCCCAAAATTAGCATAGTTATTATAAAGTGCTTGCAAATTTATTCGCCATATTAAGCGACCATTCTCTTGCGAGATATTCATTAATAAAAATTGTCTCACCGATTTATCAGGCAATAGCTCTGAAAGTACCTCATTCACTTCACTTCGTTTTGAATAGAGCGATAAATCAACCGCCAGTAAGGCCTCGAATATTACAATGTGGCTGCTATCACCAGCATATTCTCTCGGTGATATATCAACAACCACTAATTTATTAAGACGCTCAGGATACGCTGCCGCGAATGCCATTGCGACTTTACCGCCAATAGAATGGCCAATAATATCAGCTTTATTTAAATTTAAGTCATCAAATAATTCCACTAAGTCTTCAACCATCAAGTCATAATTCTGCTGTGAACTATGCGGGGACTTACCATGGTTACGCAAATCAACCGTAATAACCTGCGCATGATTAGCTAATTGTTTTGCTAAGCCCCGCCAATTATCTGATGAACCAAACAAGCCATGTATTATAACTAAAGCTTGTCCTGTACCCGTAATTTGATAATGTAATTTCATCTGATTATTTGCATTGCTTTATAATGATACTTTTAACTGAGTAGTTATGTGATTTTATGTTATTTGGAGACCTTTGTGGAAGATGAAACAGTTTTAATTATGCTGGTGCAGCAATATGCTGGTAAATTTGGTATTACCTTTAGTTCAAAGTATCTTGATGATGCTGACAAAAAGGCCAAGCTTATCGGCCTGATTCAAGAAGCACTTGCAGGGAAACGCGGTGCCGTTACCGATGATGATTTATTATAAATAAAAAGACCGCCAATAGGCGGTCTTTTTATTTCCAAATTACTTGAACGCCTTAAAATTAATCCACTAATTTCTCAAAAATTAATGTGGCATTAGTACCACCAAAACCAAAACTATTCGACATAACCGTTTTCAATCCCGCATTGTCTTTACGCTCACGGATAATTGGCACGCCTTCAGCTTCCGGATCTAAATTATCAATATTTGCAGAAGCAGCAATAAAGTCATTTTTCATCATCAATAAACAATAAATAGCTTCTTGCACGCCAGCACCACCTAGTGAGTGTCCTGACAATGATTTAGTCGAACCTACTACTGGAATAGGATTATCACCAAATGCTTTTTTCACGGCGCCTAGCTCAGCTAAATCACCTACTGGTGTACTTGTACCATGGGCATTAATGTAATCAATTGGCGCGTCAACTGTCGACATTGCTAATTGCATGCAACGAATTGCACCTTCACCTGATGGTGCAACCATGTCATAGCCATCTGATGTTGCACCATAACCGGTTAACTCAGCATAAATTTTAGCACCACGTGCTTTAGCATGTTCATATTCTTCTAATACTAGTACTCCACCACCACCGGCGATAACAAAACCATCGCGATCAGCATCATAAGCGCGTGATGCTTTATCTGGTGTGTCATTGTATTTTGTCGATAATGCACCCATGGCATCAAACAATGAACTCATCGTCCAATGCTCTTCTTCACCACCACCAGCAAATACAATATCTTGTTTGCCTAACTGAATCTGCTCCATTGCATTTCCAATACAGTGTGCACTGGTTGCACATGCTGATGACATCGAGTAATTGACGCCTTTTATTTTAAAGGGTGTTGCCAAACAAGCCGATGTTGTACTACCCATAACTTGAGTAACACGATAAGGACCAACTCGACGAATACCTTTTTCACGAAGAATATCAGCCGCTTCAACTTGATTTTTGATGATGCACCACCGGAGCCCATTACAAGCCCTGTTCGTGGATTAGAGACCTGCTCTTCGCTCAAGCCAGCATCGGCAATAGCTTGTTTCATTGAAATATAAGCATAAGCCGCAGCATCGCCCATAAACCGTAATACTTTTCGATCAATATGTTCTTTAAAATCAATCTCAACACTACCTGCAACATGACTGCGAAAGCCCATGTCAGCGTATTCCTGTTTAAATTTTATACCTGAACGACCTAGTCTTAACGACTCTGTAACTGTTTCGGCATCCAATCCTAAACATGATGTAATACCTAAACCTGTAACAACAACCCGTTTCATTACTATTTCCTAAAAATTATCTGTAGAAGTAAAAAGACCTACTCGGAGATCTTTTGCAGTATAGATCACACGTCCATCAACAGACACAGTACCATCAGCAATAGCTAAAACTAATTTACGCGCAATTACGCGTTTTAAATCAATTTTATACGTTATTATTTTTGCGGTAGGTAAAACCTGTCCTGAAAACTTCACCTCTCCTGATCCTAACGCACGACCGTGGCCGGGGTTACCTAACCAAGCAAGGTGAAAACCCACTAATTGCCACATGGCATCTAAACCTAGACAACCTGGCATAACAGGATCTCCCGGAAAGTGGCAACCAAAAAACCACAAATCAGGGTTAATATCTAGCTCAGCAATAATTTCACCTTTATCATATTTTCCACCCTCATTTGAGATATGTGTAATGCGATCCATCATTAGCATATTGGGCATGGGTAATTGAGCATTGCCTGGGCCAAACATCTCGCCACGACCACATTGCAAAAGCTCTTCGTATGTAAATGATGATTGATTACTCATGTATTATTCTAAGGACCTATTATTTGTGAAGTGTAATGATATCACGACAAGCAGTAAAACAAGAAAAAAAAGCTTACATTACCAAGGAGTTGTGACACAAAAAAGCCACGCTATTCAATAAGTCTACCGTGGCTTTATTTAACTGCTATATATGTTTATTTGCTGACTATTGCGCTCCCTTCTGGCAATGCCACATTAAGACTCGGCAGCAAAGCGCCCATGCTATTAAGAATTCTATATAATGCAATAAACTCATCATATTGCGAGTTCACATAATCTTGGCCCGCTACAAACACTTCATTTTCAGAATCTAATAAATCTAATAATGTTCTCTGACCAAGATTAAATTGTTGCTGATATGCATCACGTGATCGTTTACTAGATTCTACATGTATCTCAAAGTATTCTCTTTGCATATCAACCGTTTTTAATGCATTCCATGATAAGCGCATGCTTTGTTCAACTTGACGATGTGTATTATTGCGGATCTCTGTTGCCTGACTTATCAAATAGGCCGTTTCTTCACGTCGAGCTGAATCCCGACCACCATTGAGTAGGTTATAACGCAACCGAAACATCGCGGTAATATCTTTATTTGTCCCTGAAATGCCATCTAAATCATTACCTGCTGTCGTTCCTAATTCAAAATCCACCTTCGGATAAAAGGATGATTTCGCTGTGTCATATTGTGCATTGCTCGACTCGACATCAGCCATTGCTGACTTAAGGATAGGATGATTTTCCAATGCCTGAGCGATAGCTTCATCCAACGATTCCGGTATCAAATTTCTTGGCAAATCAGGATCGGACAAATCCTCAGCCACAATACCTACAACGCGCAAATAAGTCGTTTCTGCATCGATTAAGTTGCTTTGCTCTGCAATTAAATTGGCTTTTGCTAAAGCAAGTCGACCATTACTTTGATCTTCATCTGCTTTTCGACCAACACCATATTCACTTCGTAAATTAATCTGATCATGTGTACGTTCGTGTGCTTCAAGATTAGTAATAGCTAAATCTACTAGCTTTTGCCTACGCAATACGTTGAGGTAGGCTTCAATAGCTTCTAATGCCTTATCTTCTGACGTACCCGCTATATTGTAGGCACGAGAATCAGTGCGAGCGGTCTGTCTCCGTACTTCATTTTTTGTTTCCATTCCGTCAAATAACATTTGGCGAAGCTGTAAGCTCGCTTCATCACGATTGAGATGAACTTCTCCTCGCGTGATTGGACTATCTGTCATTTCCCACCCCGTGCCGATGGCAAGATCAACGGTGGGTAAATAGCCTGCTTTTGCCTGTTTAATCTCTTCAGCAACGGCTTGACGTTCATTAATGCTAGCCAGTACATTTGGATTAGTGCTAATCACTGCCTCTACTGCTTCGACTAATGTTTCAGCGTGTGATAATAAAGGCAACATAAAGAGCAGGCCACCAATTATTCCATGTGTGTTTAATTTCATATTTAATTATTACTTTTTATAAATGGTTCAGAATCATTCAACCAAGACTGCAAAATTAATACCACTTTCAAAGATCTGCTAAAAAAAACCATATCAAGACGTTTCTTCTTATCTGTCAGATTTACATAGATTCAAATTCTATGCAGAGTACGCCACTTAAATTGTCATAATGTGACGCGTTTGGCAGTTTAATACAATTTAATGCACTTTACAAAATAAAATTAAGGTATATACCCAAACTACTTGGAATTGCATATTTCAGAGCTTAGCACGAATGTCAGAGCAAGGCGCAATGTGAAGGCAATGACTAGTCCTTGTCAAACATTGCAACG
>NVWQ02000052.1 GCA_002733715.2 Methylophaga sp. | reverse complement strand
CTCTGGTTCTGGCTCTGGTTCTGGTTCTGGTTCTGGTTCTGGTTCTGGTTCTGGTTCTGGCTCTGGCTCTGGCTCTGGCTCTGGCTCTAGTTCTGGTTCTGGTTCTGGTTTTGGCTCTGGCTCTGGCTCTGGTTCTGGCTCTGGTTCTAGTTCAATATTTTCTACTTCATTATCAATTTCAGCTAATGCTTCATCAAATTTCTCATTTTCGTCATCACTACCAAAGGTTTCTTTCAATTCAGCCATTAATAGGTCTAATTTTAATTGAGCGGCATCTATTTGTTCATTCAAGGGTAAAGCACTATTTTGCTCATCATTTAAGGCCGATCCTCCTACGGGTAATAAATCTAAGCAAGCATCCATTATGCTTGTTAGCTGATCTGATGAGCTAAGTAATAATTTGCCATTCTGTTCCATAAATAGGTTTACAACTGTTTTGTTGATCTTCTGTTCTCGTTCTTGAAAGTCGGCAACAGCTTGGCTAAGTGCTTCGCCGCTTAAGCCATATTTTTCTGTTAATTTTTGCGTCAGATCAGCAATACGTTTATCTTTGCCTTTCGTTATTTTTTTGACAACTTTGGTAGCATCATTGTGTACACGTTTATTTGTTTTATTCGCTCGAAAAATCAGCCATAAACTAAGCACTAAAAAGATAAGCGCTAATTCATAGGCCAGCATTTGCATAATTGGATCGATCATATTCATTTTAAATGAGACCTTTGCACGATTAAACCACGAGATAAAATAGTTAAAATGTCCCCTAATTCTATTAAAAAATCGTGCAAGAACCAGCTATTACGCTCATTTTTAATAGAATCAGAGAAAATTTTTCCATATTTCCCTTTCGTACTTAAGTCATGCAAAAGTCTCATAATAGATCTCCAGGGTTTGTTTTTGTTACTCGACTTCTGCGCCATAACAAAATAGCGAGAATAACTAATATCAATATAACGCCGTTTCCTATGGCCAATTTGACTGTTGATGATGCTTCCTCTCCCGCCAAGTCTTCAACATCATCCACTGGTTCTGTGTCTAATTCGTCTTCTAACAATAGCAACTCATCAACATCTTCCGCCATTTCATCTAAAACCAATTCTTCAACCATCGGATTATTCACTTCTCCACTAATATTTTGCAGTATCTCTGAGCCCTTGCCTTGCAAATCTTCAGGTCGTTCTTCAAATTGTTCTTCTACACTCTCTTCTTCTACAATTAATTCATCTTCAACTACTTCTAGGGGTTGCTCTTGCAAAGCAATGGGATCAGGTTGAAGAAATAAGCTCCGGCCTTTAACCGTTTCGCCTTTAATCTGTAGCGCTACTGTGTATTGGTCATCTTCATTTAATTCCGCTAGCGTTAATTGCCACTGTTGTTGCAAATTCTTCATTACATCATAAGACCATTCGCTACCGTCCTGCGCCGTTAGCATAGCTGTTATGGTTAAATTTTCTGCTTTTATTAAGTTAGTATCAGGCACTAAGATTATACGGTGGGTGCGTGTTTCTTGGTCAGTGAGACGTTCGACGTTAATCTCAAAAGGCATTTCTACCACGTTAATACTTTGGCGACGCTGCCGTTCAAAGGTTGCACTTTTCATGGTGATAACCACATCATTGCGACCTGGTTGAAAATCATCCCCTACATGAGTACGATAAAGGCCTTTTTCCTGTTGAGAATTTAAACTCCGCTCTATTGAATCAGCTATTTCCGACTCTTCTTTTAACTGAACATCAACTAATTTCAAGAAATCCTGGCGTTCGATTACTTGATCCTTTTCAGTCAAGTTTGCATCAAAATCAAAACTTTCCCCAATGAGAATATTATTGGGTAAATCTGTTGTGTGTAATTTTAGATCAGTGACCACCATCACTCGGTTGTCAGGATCGACATTGGCATCAATTTGCCAAGCACCTACAATCGGAGACTCAATCGTAATTAAGTCATAATTCGTTTCGTTATGCCACAAGATATTAGCGGGGAGCTGATCCATAGTCACTCGTGATTGATCGGGCAATATCAACTCCGTCGCCTTAGATCCTTGTTGGCGGAATACTAGTAAAGTCATTTCGGTAACACTTTCATCAATTTTGAACTGATTTTCATTAAGTGGAACCGTGTCACGTTGTATCGTTTTTTCAAATAAGTGAAGAAAAACACGCTGTAACGCATCAGCATTATCTACCTGCTCATACCAGCCGTCAGTTGCTAATGACATTGCACGTAATAGTTCATGATCTGCAGTGTCAGATAGCGCAATGCTATGTATAGCGATGTTAGCTTGCTTTAATCTAGGTATAAGCTCATCGAGGATCCGCTGACGAGATTGCTGATTAAGTTCAGAATCAGATGAAATATCAACCAAGCCATCAGAAAGAAGGATAACGTTACGTTGGATTTTTGTATTATCGTTTTGTTGATCGGCTGTTGTTTTGTTTAACACCTGTTCCATATCAGTGAATAGACTTCGAGAATGAATTTTATTTGACTGTTGTTGTGCTTTTAATTTCCAGCTTTCATTAACTTTGCGGTGTGGTACAACTACATTTACATGTTCACCAAATGTCCACGCACCAGCCACTACATTCTCAGGCATCAAACCAACAATCAGCCTTAGTGCGGGGGCACGAAGATTATTAGGATCATTCTGTTTCATACTGCCAGAAACATCTATTAATACCCTAATATCACTTACTGTATCAGTTTCAGCGGCGGAAATCTGGCAGGAAAATAGCAGGAAAATCGAACTAATAAACGGTACTATATATTTAATAAAATGCATCATAAACCCATAACCTATTGTTTTGTATTATATAGTTCATGTAAACAACTGATTGAAAAGATGATTACCGAAAAATATATTAACTTTTGTTATGCTTGTTTATGCAGTTTTTGTGCCGTTATTTAATATTCTTTCACCACAGAGACACGGAGAACACAGAAATTAAAGAATAAGTTTCATATTACAGATATATACCCAAACCATTCAATCTGCACAAAACCTGATATGACATTACATTACACAAGTCCGTCATCCTCGCGAACGCGGGGATCCAAGGATAGTGGCTAGTTCCACTGCCCATGGATTCCCATTTTCATGGGAATGACGAAGTGGTAAAACTCTGTGTTCTCCGTGTCTCTGTGGTTGTATTTTCTATAACAAATCAAGACCGTGCTGAAGATCGGCTTGAATATCTTCTACACATTCTAAACCAACTGATATACGCAGCAAGCCGCCACTTATTCCAGCCTGCCCGCGTTCTTCATCTGTTAGTCGGCTATGTGTTGTCGTTGCGGGATGTGTAATCGTTGTTTTAGTATCCCCTAAATTTGCCGTAATGGATAACCACTGCGTAGCATTAACTAACTTCCACGCACCTGCTTGCCCACCTTTTACTTCAAAGGCGATAATGCCACCAAAAGCAGATTGTTGCTGTTTGGCCAATTCATGTTGTGGGTGACTTGGCAGACCGGCATAAAATACTTTATTAATTTGTGGCTGCTGTTCTAACCATTGTGCCAGCTGTAAAGCAGCGGCTGAATGGGCATTCATTCTCAACGACAGTGTTTCCAGACCTTTTAGAAATGTCCATGCATTAAACGGGCTCATCGTCGGCCCAGCACTTCTTAAAAAGCCATACACCTCTTCACCGACCAATTGTGCATCACCTACTACCGCGCCACCTACACATCTTCCTTGACCATCAATATATTTAGTTGCAGAATGCACCACAATATCGGCACCTAACGCTAATGGTTGTTGTAAGGCAGGCGTGCAAAAGCAGTTATCAACAATCAGTAAACAATCATGGGCTTTAGCCAAGACTGACAAGGCAGATAAATCAGCAATTTCATTCAATGGATTTGAAGGCGTTTCTAAAAACAAGGCTTTTGTATTTGGCTTTATCGCTTGCTGCCAATCATCAAGATCAGTTAAAGCAACATAATCCGTTGCAACACCAAACTTAGCGAGGTATTTATCAAATAACACGCGTGTAGTGCCAAAAATGCTGCGTGATGACACAATATGATCACCCGCAGATAACACTCCCATAAAGGTCGATAAAATCGCAGACATGCCTGAAGAGGTTGCCACTGCAGATTCTGCACCTTCTAATGAAGCTAGTCGTTGTTCAAATGTGCGAACCGTTGGATTGGTAAAACGTGAATAGATATTGCCCGGCTCATCGCCTGAAAAACGCGCAGCCGCTTGCTCAGCACTATCAAACACATAACTTGATGTGGGAAAAATAGGTTCAGATTGTTCACGTTCATTGGTGCGCTGCTGTCCCGCACGGACTGATCGTGTAGCAAAGCCCTTATCGTCGTATTCTGTTGTCATTTTACTACTTACTAATTCTAATAAGCCGTTATTGTAAATTTTCTAGTCAGTTGTGACCAGTGTTTTTATCTCAATCAACGAAATATCGTCTGTCGCTGCCGCTTTGCCCACAAACTTGCCAATGCTATTTCTGATCTCAATTAAGCGCCCATGCTCATCCGTTTTATTCATTAATAGTTGTTCAAAGCGTTTCTGCCCAAACATCTCGCCAACTTCATTTTCAGCTTCTGTTAAACCATCACTCAAGGCATAAATAGTGTCACCCGTACCTAACTGAATCTCACTACAATGCAGTTCGTTTTTATTATAGGCCACCACCCCCAGAGGAAGATGGTTGGATACTATGCGTTGGGTAATTTCACCTGCTTGGTTGACTACTAGTACTTCAGGCAAACCTGCATTCCAAATTTGAGCTTGTGTTCGACTTGCATCAATATCTATTCCTGCAATACAACAGAAAATACCGGTCGGCAATAACTCATTCAATTTGTTATTCAATTCGTTCATTAATATTTCTAGTGGCAAGCCTTTTTTTGCCATTGCACTATGAATGGTTGAAACAGGAACAGCACCTAATGCCGCCGGTAAACCGTGGCCCGTAAAATCACAAAGAAGAACACGAATGCCTCCAGAGGGTAACACGGCGGATAACATCATATCGCCACTAAATGTGCCCATCGGCTCACACCAAGAAGAAACCTCAGGAATAATGTCGTTATTATTTGTGGTGATATTTTCAAACACATGTCGAGCAATGCGTTCTTCTTCTTCTAACGCTGATTGTTTTTGAGTTAATTCATCCAGTGTATTTTGTAACTCTGTCTCCATCTTTTTACGGCGGGTAATATCACGAATAATACCTGTAAATAATTTGGGTTCAGTCGCGGTGGCCTCGCTCACGGAAAGACGAAGCGGAAATTCACTGCCATCAATACGTCTGCCTGTCACTTCCCGTATATGACCAATAATCTTTTTTTCTCCCGCTTTATGGTAATGTGCTAAATAGCCATCGTGTTGAGAAAAATATGGCTCTGGCATTAACATTTTTATATTTTTCCCGACAACAGAATCGGCTGAATAACCAAACATCTGTACCGCAGACTTATTAAATGAGTCAATTGTGCCATCGCCCGTAATGGTAATAATCGCATCTACCGTTGAGTTTAATATTGCATTTAATTTATTTTGTTGTCGCTCTCTCTGTTCCGATTCCTCTGCTAACTTTTCTTCTCGGTCTTTTACAAGATCAACTTCCCGCTCTATCTGTTCTTTGGCGTCTAGCAAGAGATTAAATTGCTGATGCACCAACTTTTTACCTTTATAGTAAATCGTTAGACTGACTATAAAGGTTAATGCAATTGTAAAGAAGGTGAGCCACCATGAAACCTTTTGGTGTATAACACTTTCATCTTGTAAATACGTAGCTAACTGCGTTATTAAATGAGCATTTTCTCGCTGATAATGCTGATACATCTCGTTTAGTTTTGAAATTAGCTGGTCGTCAAATTGTTGTGATTCTATTGTCGCTAATAACGCATTACTAGCAAGAATAATTTGATCAACATACTCATCAATAACATGCTCATTAGGCCGTATATTGTCAGCCTCGTTTAGTTGCTGAAATTGCTCTCTCAACGAGACCTGTTGTTCTTGTGTTGCCTTTAGCTCCTGTATTGCCATTCGAATTGAAGTGTACACAGTATCTGTTAGCACATCGTTAGCATTATCCAACTGCAATGCAGCGCTGGCAACCTTCCCAATAATGTCCTCTTGCTGATAATATAAGCTAATTCGTTTTGTATCTAAAAGCTCTTCTTTATTGTAATTATTTTGAATATATTGTGTGAGCAAAATAAAAAAACTCACTATGAGTACAATAATAATAATTCGGGGGGCTAAATTCGGTAATCGTGAAGCAACTACTGACGGAGATTTAGTTTCACTCATGAACGCTTACCATGTTTCATTATTATTTTATACACCATAATTAAGGGTATCGTCATTTTAACTGTAAATTGTAATAAATAGTAGCCATCCCCCTACAAATAATTGACAATAAAGCTCAAAAATACTACTCTCCCCATCCTGCTCTAGGTGCCTTAAGTTAATTAAAATTAAGGATAATCGGGAAGTTGGTGCGTTTTCAGCAAATCCAACACTGCCCCCGCAACGGTAATCGAGTTTAATTGCTCGTGAGTCCGGAGACCGGCCTATTGCATTCGAAAACCATATTGCGGTGGGCACTATAGGGCGTAAATTCTACATCTTTGCCCTGCTGCACATGGTTATTTTTAATATCTCGATCCCGGGCGGGAATCGAACATTAACGCAGGTGCAACACTATGTCTTATCGACACTTAACTTTACCCCTTTTAGCTTTACCTTTTATTGCCGTTCCAGTCACTAGCTACGCTACAACTGATCTCGACACGATAGTCATAACCGCAACACGTACTCCGACCAATATTAATCAACTTGGCAGTTCAGTCACTGTGATCACGGCCAATGATATTGAGCGTCGACAATTTCAAACATTGACAGATGCCTTACAAGATGTGCCAGGCTTAAATATTGTTCAGTCTGGAGTCAAAGGCACACAAACTTCTGTTTTTATGCGTGGAAGTAATTCCGACCATACCCTTGTATTGATTGATGGTATTGAGATGAACGATCCAAGCTCACCTAGCGGTGCTTTTGATTTCGCACATTTTTTACTTGAAGATATTGCAAGCATTGAAATAGTTCGCGGCTCGCAAAGTGTGCTTTATGGCGCTGATGCCATTGGTGGCGTTATTCACATTAGAACTCAAAAAGGCAATGGTGACTTAAAAGTACGCGGTAAAGTTGAAGTTGGCATAAATTCAACACATCGTGAAACCGTAGCATTGTCTGGCTCAAGCGGTGGTTTTAATTATTCAGCGACCATTGCTTCATTAAAAACAGAGGGTGAAAGTATTGCTGCAGAAAAAAGATTAGCTCCTGCAAGCACTATTGAAGAAGACGGCTATGATAATACTGTTTTCTCCGTCAGATTAGGCTGGCAGCCTTCTTCTCAGTTTGAAGCTAATTTAACAGCGCGTTACATCGAGACTGAAACAGATATTGATGGCGGTTTTGATTTTGGTGGCAATACAGTAGAAGATCCCGATGCAACTAATGATAGCGATCAACTTTATTTAGGCGCTGAATTTAAAGGACACTTTATCAATGGCCTTTGGCAACCTACACTGACATTGAGTAAATCTGATATTGAACGTAAAAACCGTAATGATCGGGATACCCCCTTTGGAACACTAGATCAAACTGATTTTAATGGTGAAAAAACTAAAATTGGTTTACAAAATGATTTCTTTTTCTTTGACAATCAAATCATTACCCTAGGATTTGAACGTGAAAATGAAGAGATGAACTCTGAAGGTTTCACTGATTTCGGTGGTTTTATTATCGATCAACTAAGCAATGCGGATAGAAAAACCAAATCGGCCTATATCCAAGATCAAATTAGTTTTAATGATAAATTATTTGTGACACTAGGTGCTCGTTATGACGACCCTGATGATTTTGACTCAGAAGTCACTTATCGTGCAACCACAAGTTATCAAGTTTCTAATAATACTCGCTTACATGCTGCTTATGGAACGGGGTTTAAAGCGCCTTCTTTGTTTCAACTCTTTGGCCATACACCCAATAATTTTGGTAGTGAATTTAGAGGGAATCCTGACTTAGCTCCTGAAACAAGCAAAAGCTGGGAAATAGGTTTTGATCAATCATTCTGGCAAAATCGTGTTAATAGTAGCGTCACTTATTTTAGGTCGGATATTGATGATTTAATAACAACCATCTTTTTGCCCACCTTTGATAGCACCACAATTAACCGTGATAATGTTGACATGTACGGAGTTGAAAGCAATATCACTATTGCCGCAAATACTGATATTGATATTAATATCAACTATACTTTTACACGCACAAAAGATGAGGATGATAAGGAGCTGCTTCGCAGACCCAAACATAAAGCTAGTATTGATGTCGAATATCGACCTACTGAAAAAATGACACTCGGTGCCAGTTTATTACATACGGGTAGTCGACGTGATATTGATGGCTCCGGGGATCGAGTTAGAATGGGCGGCTATAGTACTGTCAATTTAACTGCAAATTATCAAATAACACCTAAGGCTCGATTGTTTACCCGTATTGATAATTTTACTGGTAAAACTTATGAGCCTGCTTACGGCTTCCAAGCGTTAGGTATGGCTGGTTATCTTGGCATCGAACTAACAAATCGTTAAACACTATTAACTATGGCGGATATAATTACTTATCCGCCATAGTTTTTTGACAATATGACATGACTAAATTAGACAAAAATAATCGCCACCAACAACGCATGAAACGGCAAAAATCTATCGTCGATGAAAGCATTCAACAAGCCAATAAAGATAAAGGTTTGTTACTTGTTATTACAGGCAACGGTAAAGGCAAAAGCTCGTCAGGGTTTGGTATGGTAGCTCGCGCCTTAGGCCACGATATGCGGGTCGGTGTTGTGCAATTTATCAAAGGTGCTTTGAGCACAGGCGAAGAAACCTTCTTTCGTCGCTTTCCTGATCAAGTTGAATATCATGTTGTTGGGGATGGCTTTACATGGGACACTCAAAATCTTGAACAGGACATTGCTTCGGCGCAAGCTGGTTGGAAAATATGCAAAAAATTATTGAATGATCCTACGATCGATGTTGTATTGTTTGATGAATTAAATATAGTGCTCAAAATGAAATATCTTGACACTACAACCGTCCTAGCAGATATTGCTGAACGGCCTACTATGCAACATGTGATTGTAACGGGTCGTGGTGCACCAGAAGCAGTTATTGATGCTGCTGATACGGTTAGCCGTATAGAAGATGTAAAACATGCCTTTCGTGCCGGTATAAAAGCGCAAAAAGGTATTGAATTATAGCCACTCAGCCCGAAAATCACTTCGTCATAAAACTGAAATCTTATTCACATTATCTGTGGATAACTCTGTGTTTAACTTTTTAATTTAGTTAGAAACCTACGGTACAGTTGCGCTTAATACAAAATGGTTACTTTTTGGCCAAATACAATTTATTGTTACTATTCAATAGCTTACAATGTCTGTTTTGCAAATCAACAAGTTATAACAACAAGCTTGAGAATTAATTGATAAGCAGTAGTAAATCGTGAATAACTTTTCGACTATTAGAAAATAATGAAATAGTGCTATATCGTGTTATGTGACGCAGTAGTCACTATCTATGCTCAACTTTTATTCGCTTACAACTTCAGCTTGTTCCTTAAAGGAAAGTGCTAACTCGCCATTTTTAAGCGATACTTTTACATGGCCGCCATTACTCAGCTTTCCAAATAATAATTCATCAGCCAGCGGACGCTTAATCTTATCTTGTACCAAACGCGCCATCGGCCTCGCACCCATTTTAATATCGTACCCATTATCTGCTAACCACTGACGAACGTCATCATCAATGCCTAATGTTACATTTTTATCTTGCAGTAACATTTCCAATTCAAGCACAGCTTTATCAGCAACACGTAATATCGCCTCATTAGGTAGCGGTTTAAATTGAATAATGCCATCTAAGCGATTACGGAATTCAGGTGTAAATATGCGTTTAACTGCTTCCATACCATCAGACTGGTGATCTTGATGATTAAAGCCCATTGAGGAGCGCCCCATTTCCTGTGCACCGGCATTACTGGTCATTACGAGCAGTACATGTCGAAAATCTGCTTTGCGACCATTATTATCCGTTAGCGTACCGTGATCCATCACTTGTAATAAAATATTGAACACATCGGGGTGTGCTTTTTCTATTTCATCAAGCAATAATACGGCATGAGGCTGCTTAGTTACCGCTTCTGTCAATAAACCACCTTGATCGTAGCCCACGTAACCAGGAGGCGCACCAATCAGCCTAGAAACCGTATGGCTTTCCATATATTCAGACATATCAAAACGAATGAGTTCTACACCCAAATTATGAGCAAGCTGGCGTGTCACTTCTGTTTTGCCCACCCCAGTTGGACCGGTGAATAGAAATGCACCCGTTGGCCGTTCAGGATGCCCTAAACCCGATCGAGCCATTTTAATGGCGGACGATAGTGTTGCAATCGCTTCATCTTGGCCGAAAATAACGTGCTTAAGGTTTTTATCCAGATTTCGTAAATTATCTTTATCCGTTTTATTCACTGTTTTTGCAGGAATACGGGCGATCTTGGCAACAATATTTTGTACATCGGTCACACCAATCAATTTTTTCCGTTTTGATTTAGGTAAAATTCGTTGAGCAGCACCCACTTCATCCAAAACATCGATTGCCTTATCAGGCAAAAACTTATCGGTAATATGGCGCGCCGAAAGCTCTGCAGCTTGCTCTATTGCTGCTGCGCTGTAGCGAACCTCATGATGTTTCTCTAAATTTTCTTTTAAGCCTTTTAGTATATCTATTGTTTCTTTAACAGAAGGTTCTGGGAGATCAATTTTCTGAAAACGGCGAGCTAATGCACGATCATGCTCGAAAATACCGCGGTATTCTTGGAAAGTTGTTGAGCCAATACATTTTAAATCACCTTTGGCTAGCATAGGCTTAAGTAAATTAGCGGCGTCCATTGCACTATTTCCTGCCGATCCCGCGCCAATTAGCGTATGAATTTCATCAATAAATAAAATTGCATCGTCTTGTTGTTGAATTTCTTTAAGCAACGCTTTTAAACGTTTTTCAAAATCACCCCGATATTTTGTTCCTGCAATCAATGCGCCCATATCCAATGAATAGATAACCGAATGTTTTAATACTTCAGGTATTTCACCCAATACAATTCGTCTAGCAAGGCCTTCTGCAAGCGCTGTTTTCCCCACACCTGCTTCACCCACAAATAAAGGATTATTTTTGCGCCGACGACATAAGATCTGTAATGTACGCTCGACCTCATTCTTACGGCCAATCAATGGATCGATCTTATTTTCTTCTGCTAATACATTTAAATTAGTCGCGTAGAGCGCTAGTGGACTTTTAGCCGTATCAACATCGGCACTATTTTCAGTTGCAGTGTTATCTATACTAGACTCTATAGCTTCATCGCTATTATGTGTAATAGCATTGACAATATCTAACCGTGTTACATCTTGTTTTTGTAGCAAAAATACAGCTTGTGATTGCTGCTCTGAAAAAAGTGATACTAAAACATTAGCACCGGTAACCTCATTACCACCCGATGACTGCACATGCATAACTGCACGTTGTAAAACTCGTTGAAATGCCAAGCTAGGTTGTGTTTCACGCTCAGTTTCTTCAGACAGTGTAGGCACATTATCAGCCAAACTATCTGCTAGCTCTTGTCGTAAAATAGTAACATCAACACTACAGCTTTTTAAGACCGCCAGCGCCTGACCATTTTCTAATAATGCTAATAACAAATGTTCAACAGTGAGAAACTCATGTGCTCGCTTGCGAGCATAGCTAAATGCTTGGCTTAGCGATTGTTCAAGCTCTTTACTTAACATTGCTTAACTCCTACTCGGTTATTCTTGTTCCATCGTACACTGTAGCGGATGACCATGTTGCTGGGAGTAACTATTCGTTTGCTCAACTTTAGCCTCGGCAATTTCAAAGGTAAATAAACCGCAAGGCGCTTTACCTTCAGTGTGAACCTGCATCATTGTACGCTGAGCACTGTCATGGCCCATATTAAATAGGTCTTGAAGTACCTCAATAACAAAGTCCATAGGCGTATAGTCGTCATTGAGCATAAACACTCGATATTTCGGAGGTTCTTTCAGCTCAGGTTTTGACGGTGCAATCGCTAACTGATTATCACCGTGCCAGTCATTGTTGTGTTCATCACTCATTATTATGCTTGTTCAACCATTTTTTTCAAATCACCATTTTCAAACATTTCCATCACGATATCACATCCACCTACTAATTCACCTTTAATATAAAGTTGAGGGAATGTTGGCCAGTCTGCATAGCGGTGTAAATTTTCACGCACTTCAGGCTCTGCCAATACATTGATATAAGCAAATTCTGCACCACATGCTGCTAATGCTTGTGACGTTCGACTAGAAAAACCACATTGTGGGAATTCTGGAGTACCTTTCATAAACAAGATGACATCGTTTGATTCAACAGCATCTTTAATTCTATCCATTACATCCATCTTAACAACCTCTTCAATAACAAAAATATCTACAACCTAATATATAGGCAATTATTTAAATTTCAAGTCTAGCGTAACTGTAATAAACCTAAAACACCTTCTAAACCACAATAATTTAACGATGTCATAGCCTCAGCTTGCACTTTAGGCTTAGCCTGGTAAGCAATACTTAATCCTGCTTCTTTCATCATTAATAAATCATTGGCGCCATCGCCCATAGCAATAATTTGTGAAGAAGAAATAGATAACTCTTCACCTTTAGCTAACAAAAAATCTGCCTTCGCCTGAGCACCACAAATTTCACCTTCAACTTCACCTGTAAGACGCCCTTTATGCTCGCCTAATACGTTGGCCATTGTGAAATCTAAAGCTAAACGCTTCTTCAAACGCTCGGTAAAAAATGTAAAACCACCTGAAACAAGTGCCGTTTTAATTCCGTTTTCTTTCAGTTTTTTCAACATAATATTAGCCCCGGGGTTGAGCTGTAACCGTTGTTGATACACTTTTTCTAAGGCGCTAACTTCAAGCCCTTTTAATAAAGACACGCGTTGACGTAATGAAGTTTCAAAATCAATATCACCTCTCATCGCAGATTCGGTTATTTCAGCCACTTGTGGTTTTACATTAATAAAATCAGCAATTTCATCAACGCACTCGATATTAATCAGCGTTGAATCCATATCTGTTACTAATAACTTAGCCGCTTTGGGAACAAAGGTAGAAGGAATAATATTAATATCAAATGAATAGCGATTACGAAGAGCTTGCAACTGCTCACTCGACATTTCTTGTTGAGCATGAACAATTGCGAAATGCTTATGAAAGTCAAGTGTTCCATCAACTTTTTCAACTACTTCATTTGCCTGTTTAACACCTAACTGCTGACCTTGTAATGTTAAATTCATTTATTTAATCCAAAAAAATCGGCGATACCACATATTGTAGAATCACCGAAAAATCTATCTCTACCTGTTACTATTCAAAATGCAGGTTTTACCGCTTCGTCATCCCGGTAGGCTTGTAGCCGGGATCTGAGTATAAACAGACTCCCACTAACCTCATGTGGGAGTGACGGAGGAGTGAAAACTCTGCAAGTTGATTGGTGATGGGTATATATGCTTAAAACTGTGGCTTAACAGCTGCGTCGTTATAACGCGCTAAACTATCCATGATTTCTGCTTTAGCTTCTTCTATTCCTACCCACCCATCTAATTTTACCCATTTATTCTTTTCTAAATCTTTATAATGCTCAAAAAAGTGAGCCAGTTTATCAAGCTTACGTTGTGAAATATCACCAATATCTTTAACATCGTCATACATAGGATCGTGCGGTACAGCAACAATCTTAGCATCTTCACCTGATTCATCAGTCATCTTTAACATGCCCACTGGGCGACATTGCACAACGCTACCACTAATCAAGGCATAAGGACTCATCACTAATACATCAACAGGATCGCCATCATCAGATAAAGTATGTGGAATATAACCATAGTTGCATGGATAGAACATAGCAGTATTCATAAATCGATCAACAAACAAAGCCCCCGTTTCTTTATCTACTTCATATTTAACAGGATCAGAATGTGATGGGATTTCAATGATGACATTAATATCATCTGGTAAGTTTTTGCCTGAACCGACACGATCAAGATTCATTAGGGATGTGCTCCGTGTTAGAAAAACCAGTAATTATATACCCAAAAGACCTACTTATAAATGTACGTTTTCTTTTCTACTGACTTATAAAGTGTTTAGCAGTGCTTGTACTAAAAGTGAAATATCTTTTTTTTGTCGTATATCAACCTCAAACAAAGGTAGATTGAGTGACATAGCTTTCAATTCAACTCGATAATCTTCTAAGGTCATTTTTTTTGACAGGCTCATGTGTATTACGCCAATTACGATATTAGTCTCATCGACAATCCCATCAAACTGGTCTAGAAAGAACTTAAGATCTGTTATAGGATTTTCAGCAGCATTATCAAGCAATAACACTAACCCTATACAAGCAGAATTTAAGCTATCGACCTTGAAATCAACTTGTTGCCAATTTTCTAATATTCCATATAAATGAATTTTTTTTCCATCATCTAATAGTAAAATACCGTGAGCGACAGCTGTACCACTTGAAATAGACTCTACTTTGCTAGACACAACATCAGTAATGGCTCCCATTGCAGTCTTTGTTCCCGTACCTATTGATCCAGTAAAGATAATTTTAATATTATTTTCAGACATTACTCGCCACTTCTTAATCTTTTCATAGTACGGGAAAATAAATTCATTTTAATTAGTGATTCACTAGTAGCCGGTGGCAAGACCAAATTATCTGATTCACGGTTTGCTATACCAGATAGACCTAAAACAAAACTAGCCGTAATAAAGGAAAACACATATCGTTGAGGCACGGCCAGCTCTTCGATTAAATTAATTATAGTCCGCGGATACGGTACCCAAAATGCGGTAATGCGTAATACTTCTGGCGTCAAAATAAGACGCGTTAAGTTTGGCCAACCAAGAAGATATAAAGCACTGTCTAATGGTATGCCTTGTGGTAAGCGTCCTCGAGAGGTCCATAATGCAATCTTCCACATAAATGTATCAAGCCTTTGGTAATTTTTATTGTTTTCACAAAATAAAATTGCTTTTTGGGGTGTTAATGCTTCTAATTTAATATCAACTTTAGCAATGGAACTAGAATCTAAAGAAACGGCACAAATTGATTTTAATTGTTGAGCTGACATTTCAATATAAATTTTATTGCTCTCAGAAAACAGTATTATAGGCTTCCATAAGCCCGTAATTTTGACAACACAATTGTCTTTTTTTGCCTGTTGATAAGCCTTCTTCAAATAAGCTAAGAAGTACGCCTCCATATCAAAAAATATTTTGTCTACGTTTGCAGAATTTCGTAAATCGACATCTTCTAAATCTCCTATAAAAGCTATCATCTCCTTACCGTTAATTTGTTGCTCCGTATCAGCTAATCTGAACGATCGTGGCTCTGGAGTTCTAATATTTTCACTCTGCCCAGCAATCTCATTTTGTTGCTGTATTACTTTCTTCTTCGGGAAAGAGACATCACTAATTTTTCCAAGAATAGTGATCAGGTGATCCGCAATCATCGGCTTACGTAAGAAATAATGCTCATTCGTTTCAATCGGTTTTATTGATGTGAGTATCAGAGGTAAGCCCGGATATGTTTTTTTTAATCGGGACAACTCCTTTTCAGCATCTACACTATCCATGTTAATTAAAAATACCCGTGCAAATTTCGCTTCACTCATTTCACAGCCGTTATCGCAAAATTTTTGAAAGAAAAACCTAAGCGTATCGCAACTTCTTTCATCCATTCCAATCACATGAATTTTTATTATTGTTTTCTGCATCAGTCCTTTTTCATCACATCTTAATAATTACGTTAACTCTAAATTGCTATTTATGTTTCTTAGAATTTAAATATAGCCAAATATACGCTGGAAACCAGCAATACAGTAGAAAATATCTGTTTTAATCGCTCCATAGGCAATTTTTTAGCAAGTTCGACCCCAACTATAGCAAATATCGAACTAGTACTTATTATTCCCCAAAAAGCAGTCCAATGGATAAAGCCAGCACCGCTAGTCATCGTAGAACCTTCTTGTTCTTGACCAAAAATAATAAACCCCGCAACGGCAGAAATGGCAATGGGTAAGCCACATGTTGCGGAAATACCAATAGCGCGCTGAATAGGTTGGTTTGCCATCACTAAATAAGGCACAACTAAGGTACCGCCTCCAATACCTACTAAAGATGAAATACCCCCTACAATACTGCCAAATCCAATTAAAACTGATTTATTCAGTAAATAACGATGTACTGTCGAAGGATTAGGCAACCACATTTTTATCGCGGCAAACAAAAGATAAAGTGCAAAAAACTGTTGTAAAAATTGACTGCTTAATTGTGTAGCTAAAGCAGCACCTAATAGTCCACCTAACACTAATCCTGGTATTAATTTGCTAACAAGGTGCCAGTCAATATTGCCATGTTTGTGGTGACTATAAGCTGATGTGGTCGACGTAACGATAATCGTCATCAAAGAAGTAGTAATAGCCATATGCATAAGATGAGGACCGAGCAAACCTTGCCAAGCGAATACCATCAATAATGCAGGCACAATAATCACACCACCGCCTAAACCAAGCAAACCAGAAGATAAGCCTGATAAAACACCAATTAGTGCAAAAATAATCCACTCGATCATATTTTTATACATCACCCTGAATTTGAGATAAATTTGCTGACTACTTTACACTTCACTCTAATACGCGTATAAAAATGTTTCGCATTGCGAATAAAAAATAGCACAGTTTTATCGTGCACCTAATATAAATTACAGTGAGGTTTTGCCTATGTCATCGTTAAGTTACCTACCCGTAGTACTGGGAGTTTTTGGTTTATTCTGCGCATTTTTGGTTTATAACAAAATGAAAGCATCGCCGGCAGGTTCGGGAAAAGTTACTGAAATTGGTGATCAAATTCATCTTGGTGCCATGGTGTTTATGAAGGCGGAGTATTCTCGCCTAGCTATTTTCTGTCTAGTTTGTATCATCGCCCTTGGTCTTTCTGATCTAGGTTGGAACACCGCACTTGCCTTTTTACTGGGTGCTATTGGTTCAGGAAGTGCGGGGTTAATCGGCATGTATGCCGCAACACAAGCTAATGTGCGTACAGCTACAGCTGCTCAAGATCAAGGCGCATCAGCAGCATTAACCGTCGCCTTTTTTGGTGGTTCTGTTATGGGGCTTACTGTTGCTTCAATGGGCTTATTAGGTTTAGGACTCTTATATTTAATGTTTGGCGGTGATCCTCATACTGCATATGTTATCCATGGTTTTGGAATGGGCGCTTCATCTGTTGCTCTATTTTCACGTGTCGGGGGGGGTATCTTTACTAAAAGTGCCGATGTAGGCGCTGATTTGGTGGGCAAGCTAGAAGCAGGGATCCCCGAAGATGATCCACGTAACCCAGGCGTTATTGCTGATAACGTAGGTGATAATGTCGGTGATGTTGCTGGAATGGGCTCTGATATTTTTGAATCATATTGTGGTTCGATTATTGCCAGCATCGCTATCGCTGCCACAATGGGCGCGGCCGCAATCGCAACATTGGCTAGCAGCCAAGAAGTATTAACGTTTATGCCTTTAGCATTAGCATCAATCGGCTTACTTTGTTCAATCGCTGGTATTTTTGCTGTGAAAGTATACTCTGCTAAAAGCCCAGAAATCGCACTTCGTATCGGCACAATGGGTTCGTCTTTACTCTTTATTGCTGTTGCTTATGTGCTTATCTCTCAGTTGGGCGGCACAGTTAATTTATGGATAGCAGTAGTTACTGGTGCTATTGGTGGAATAATTATTGGTTTAGTGACTGAATATTACACAGGTGGTGCACCGGTAAGAAAACTCGCTAAAGATGGTGAAACTGGTGCTGCAACAGTATTAATCAGTGGTCTAGCGTTAGGTATGCAGTCTGTTGCCATTCCCGTTATCACTATTGCTGCCATTATCTTTACGTCAAGCCACTACGCAGGTCTATACGGTGTCGGTATTGCTGCGGTAGGTATGTTAGCAACTGTGGGTATTACCATGGCCATTGATGCCTATGGCCCTGTTGCTGATAATGCCGGAGGTATTGCTGAAATGGCAGGTATGGGTGAAAAAACACGTGAAATTACCGATTCTTTAGATGAATTAGGCAATACTACTGCTGCGATTGGTAAAGGCTTTGCCATCGGTGCTGCAGCATTAGCTGCCTTAGCGTTAATTGGTGCCTATATTGAAACCGTCAATGTCGAATCTATCAAGCATGGTGGGGAAGCAATGCTGTTACTTATCAATGATCCTATTGTATTGGTTGGCATGTTCTTAGGTGGTATGTTCCCATTCTTGGTGAGTTCTATGACGATGACGGCTGTGGGTGATGCTGCTTTTGATATGATCCATGAGATCCGTCGTCAATTTAGAGAAATCCCTGGCTTATTAGAAGGTACGGCAAAGCCTGATACTGCCCGTTGCATTGATATTGCAACTAAAGCAGCCTTGAGAAAAATGATTATGCCTGGCGTATTAGCGGTAGGCGCACCGGTAGTGGTTGGTTTTGGTCTTGGTCCGGTGGCTCTCGGAGGCATGTTAGGTGGCGCCTTAATTACTGGCGTAATGATGGCGTTAATGATGGCAAATGCCGGTGGGGCGTGGGATAACGCTAAGAAATATGTTGAAAAAGGTAATCTTGGTGGCAAAGGTTCGGATGTGCATACCGCGGTTGTGGTGGGTGATACAGTAGGTGATCCATTAAAAGATACCTCTGGTCCTGCTATGAATATTTTAATTAATGTAATGGCAATTGTGAGCTTAGTTATTGCACCCTTGTTAGTTTAGATTTTAGTCATCTAAAACTCAAAAAAGACCACGCTTTGCGTGGTCTTTTTTTGTTTAAAATGTGTCCTAGATCATTGTCTTTTCGATTGAAAACTTAAATGACAACCATTATCATTTAGGATTATAGTTAATTATGCAAGCACCACAAGCGCTTACCTCACTTCAGGCTGGTCAATCAGCCACCATCCATGCCCTGCATGTTGAACCCAGTTTCCAATTTCGATTGAATGGTTTGGGTTTTCGCATTGGTAAATCAATCAAAATAATGCGTATGACACCCTTCAACCGTCCACTTCATCTAAAATTAGATAACACCGAAGTCATGTTGTGCCAACAAAATTCAGCTAAAATAGAGATCTTAAGTGTGAAACGAATTGCTTTAATCGGCATGCCAAACGCTGGCAAATCGACACTGTTTAATCGCATGAGTGGCGCCAGCGTCAGTTTTTATCAATTAGCACGCTATTTTGGCTACTAATCTCGAAAGCGTTAACGTTTGAAGAGCTTACCTATTTTACCTATGACTGAACCTAGACCCTTCTCTTCTTCGTAAACGTCATCATCATTCACGTCCTGCGTCTCTTGCTCTTTTTTAGCCGCTTTAACTTTTCGCCGTTCACCACCTGATCGCCGATCATCTTTTTCCAGTTCGTAGCGAATCATCCCTCGTCGATCTTTTAAAATACGACGCGATTCTTTTCTACGATCATTGTCATCCGCAAAATCAAAATCTTCTTCCATTGTCAGTATGGCATCCACTGAATTAAGTCTCCAATATGAGGCTACTACCATACCCTTAGTTTAATTGAGAATCAATACCCAAATCTAGGGAGTGAGATGGGTATCCTGACTATCTCCCAGCACGTTAAACTGTTGTTTTTTCTGTGTATAAGGGCAAGTAAAGGCAAGATAATAAGCGCTAAGTTGCAGATCTTCTTTTTCTACTTCACTACCATATAATCTATCGCCAACAACGGGAAACCCTAATAAAGCGCTATGACGCCTAATTTGATGTTTACGGCCGGTGTCAATAGATACGTCTAGTAATGTTCTATCCAGCTCAACATCATAGCTAATAAAAGTAAAATAACTCGTTGCATGCCGCTCATCAATATCATGGTCGACTTTAACTGGATTTTCAGCGGTTGCTTGTTCGCTAAACCGACCATACACCCAAATTTGATAACGTTTATCTACCTGCCGCATCTGAAATAATTTCGATAATGCCGCCGCCGCCCCTTTTTCATGTGCAATAACGATTAAGCCATTCGCTGCCCTATCTAGGCGATGAACAACAAAACTAACTCGCTGAGGTTTTAAATTCTGCTCTGCCCAGCGTGTAATAGTGCAATGATCTCCCCACTTCGACCCTTGTGATAATAATCCATAAGGTTTATTCCATACGCTATAACGGCCCTGATCAAATATCAACTGAGGCTCAGCAGGGCTTAAATCTAATACTTTTGGATCATAATAGACGTGTAGTATTTCACCCACTTTAATTGGCTTTTTTGCGCGTCGTAGCCGCTGCGTATGCTTACCTTTACTTAACCACACCGCACCCTTTTGCATGACTTGTTTTATTTTTTGCTTTGATAATGCCGTCTCTGCCGCCAATATGTCGACTGCAACACTGTTTTGTTGATGTACTTTTATGTGTTTTTCAAATCGTAGTAAGCTATCAGTCATTTGATGATTTTTCAGTTTGGCGTAGAATTACTCTTAGCACTTGATGTCTAGATTGTTTAGTTAAACGGAGTTTAAATATGTTTATACAGTATTTCCATAAATCCTTTGTCTTTTTTGCCTTATTATTTATGGCCACATCTTCTTTTGGTGGTGCGTATAAATGGGTAGATGCTGAAGGAGAAACAAATTACACTCAACAAGATCCCGTAAACATACCCTCTGAATTAATCGAGCCTCCACCTCCACCAGCTATAGATCCTGTTCTTGCCCAGCAAGAAATTGATATTCTGATCGAAAAACAAGATGGTAGCTATAAAGAAAATGAAAAAGAACGCCAACGTATAAAAGCTCAAGCCGCTGAACAAAAGAAAAAAGAAGAATATTGCCGTGTAAGCAAGCATAATCTTCAGTTATATCAGGACAATCCCAGTCGTCGTGTTATTGCACCTGATGGTACCGTTACACGTCTCACTGAGGAATCTCGTCTAGCAAAAATTGCTGAAATTCAAAAAAACATTGCCGAACATTGTCAATAAATAGCCAGCACATTTAAGGATACCTATATGCCCTATCTTAATATCGTTACCAATCAAACTATTGATGACGAACCTGCTTTATTGAAAGCGGCTAGTCAAACCGTTGCCAAGGCAGCGAGTAAACCAGAAAGTTACGTTATGATTGCCGTTGAAACAAAAGCATCAATGCTTATGGGCGGTAGTGATGCCCCTACTGCCATTTTAGATTACCGAGCACTAGGTTTACCTGCTGACCGCACGGCATTCTCCGATGCTTTGTGTACACTCATTACTGAACAACTAGGTATCGCAGGTGATCGCATCTATATTAGTATGACTGATTCAGAAAGACAAAACTGGGGCTGGAATCACAGCACCTTTTAAGAGACCACAACAATCCGTTCATGGTCGACTGCATGGAGGCAGGAGGTAGAGCAACGCAGGAGCAGTTGCCGAGAGCTTGTCGAACCATTTTCAAATCAATAATTAAACAACAGGCCCACATCAACACATGCGCACATCTCAATTACTAATCGCCACTTTAAAAGAAACACCTGCTGATGCTGAAGTCATCAGCCACCAGCTTATGCTCCGTGCCGGATTAATCCGCAGACTAGCATCAGGCCTTTATACTTGGCTGCCTTTAGGTTTAAAAGTATTACGAAAAACAGAAGCGATTATTCGTGACGAAATGGCGCGCGCTGGCGCACAAGAATTATTGATGCCTTCTGTTCAACCGGCAGAGCTTTGGCAACAAAGTGAGCGCTGGGATAAATATGGCCCTGAATTATTACGAATGACCGATCGTCATGGCCGTGAATTTTGCTATGGCCCCACTCATGAAGAAGTGATTACTGATTTAGTGCGCCAAGAAATTCGCAGTTATAAACAACTGCCTATTACCTTCTATCAAATTCAAACTAAATTCCGTGATGAAATTCGCCCGCGTTTTGGCATTATGCGCGCCCGTGAATTTTTGATGAAAGATGCCTATTCTTTCCATATAGATCAAGAATCACTACAGCAAACCTATGATGATATGTTTGCTGCCTACACCCGTATTTTTGATCGCATTGGCCTTAAATTTCGTCCAGTACAAGCTGATACCGGCAGTATAGGCGGTAATGCATCACATGAATTCCATGTTTTAGCTAGCTCAGGTGAAGATGCCATTGCTTTTAGTGATGACAGTGATTATGCCGCCAATATTGAATTAGCTGAAGCCGTTGCGCCAGCAGGTGAACGTCCCGCTGCTATCGCTACAATGACGACAGTTGACACACCTAAAAAACACACCATTGAAGAAGTATGTGAATTTTTATCGATTCCAGCATCACAATGCTTAAAAACTTTACTAGTTGAAGGCACAGAAGAAGGTTCAGTAGTCGCCTTAGTATTACGTGGTGATCATGAATTAAATGAAATTAAAGCCGAAAAACACCCTGCTATTGCTGAACCATTAACATTCGCTACAGCGGAACAAGTTTTCGAATGTTGTGGTGCCAATATTGGTTCAATCGGTCCAATAAGTTTAACTATTCCTGTTATTGTTGATCGTGCAGCCGCACATGTTGCTGACTTTGCCTGTGGTGCTAATGAAAATGATAAACACCTTACCGGCGTAAACTGGGGGCGTGATTTAGCGGAGCCTGAAACCGCAGACTTGCGAAACGTCGTTGTCGGTGATGCTAGTCCTGATGGTCAAGGCACATTGGATATCGCACGCGGTATTGAAGTAGGCCATATCTTCCAATTAGGTGAAAACTACAGCAAGAAATTAAATGCTAATGTACTTGCTGACACAGGAAAATCACAAGTTCTTACTATGGGTTGTTACGGAATTGGCGTATCACGCGTAGTGGCTGCGGCTATTGAGCAAAACCATAATGAACGCGGCATTATTTGGCCATTAGCGATTGCACCTTTCCAAGTTGTGCTAATACCCATGAATGCCCACAAATCAGTGCGTGTTCGTGAAGCGGCAGATGCTATTTACACTCAACTAATTAAAGCAGGCGTTGACGTCTTAATCGATGATCGCGGCCTACGCCCTGGTGTTGCTTTTGCTGACATGGAACTAATCGGCATTCCTCATCGTCTAGTCTTAGGCGAACGTGGCCTAGATAAAGGCATGATCGAATATAAATGCCGTGCCGATGGTGAAGGTGATGAGTTTGCAATTGATGATGTCGTCGCAGAAATACAAAAACGGTTAATATAATATTCGTAGTGCACTATAAATTCAGAAAGCAAAGTATGATTTTACAAAACCCCGTCATTCCCGCGAAAGCGGGAATCCAATGATAGTGGATATGTACACTGCCCATGGATCCCCGCATACGCGAGGATGACAAAAAAACTGACTTAATTTAGGCTTAAGGAAATAAACAAAGACAATGAGCATCATTAAACAAAATGATTTTATTGATAGCATCGCAGATGCCTTGCAGTTTATTGCCTGTTACCACCCTAAAGACTTTATTCAAGCGATGGCGAGTGCCCATGAAAAAGAACAATCACCTGCCGCGAAAGATGCTATTGCCCAAATTCTAGTTAATTCACGGATGTGCGCCGAAGATAAGCGCCCTATTTGCCAAGATACCGGCATTGTAAATGTGTTTATCAAGGTTGGTATGGATGTGCAGTGGCAAACCGACCAAAACCTTGATGATATGGTCAATGAGGGTGTGCGACGTGCTTATCTGCATCCAGACAATGTATTGCGTGCATCGATCGTTAACGATCCTTTAGGT
>NVWQ02000051.1 GCA_002733715.2 Methylophaga sp. | reverse complement strand
CCCATAGTAATTGGGCGACATCAAAATCGATGCCATGCTTGGCAAGATTTTGTTTGCTTTTATTCTCATCATATTCAAAAGACAGCACGGTATAGAATATATACCTATATTATACTTTTTGCAATGATTTTGGTGTCCACTTTAGCGGGGGAGGTTCACTGTCCGCTGGAGCTAATTGTTAGGGCTTTATTCATTGCTGCCTCGAAGGTCTAAAATCATCAAAGAATTAAATCCTTCAATTTGATGTTGAAACTCCTTTTCCCACCAGTCTGGAATTTCAGCGTCCTCCGCGTCAAGCAAGCTAGTAACATATGAGGGAGCATTATCATGCCTGCCTAAATCTTGTATATTACTGTTAATTTCTCGCAGAGACTCACCATAGTAATTTTCTATGTATTGGTAGAATGATGAAGTTGACGGAATTCTACCGTGTGAAAGCATTGAACAACATGCCATGCAGTGCAGTGGGTTTGATTGCGACAATACATCATTGGCTTCTACTTTTACCTTTCCGTTTTTTATATATTTGTCGTAGAGAAGTTGAGCCGATGCAATAAACACACCTTGTTGTTTTGCTGAATCTAATTGACCGCCACAAATTACCTTTTGATCTGTTTTAGGAGCTGAATATAAAGCATAGAATGGGATGAATTTTTTTAGTTTTGCATCTTCGATTAGTTTTTCAATTTGCAATCCATACTTATTCGTATGCGCCAGCCCCGCATAATTATCCTTACCTGCTATGATTTTCTTTGCTTGTATTCTCATAGAAATAGCAGAATTTTTATCTACTATCCACCATTCCCAGTCTGCTCCTGTAGTACGAGCTTCTTGATGCCGTGTAAATTTTTTATACTTCAACTGTGGTAACGATTGGGATAAAGTAAAAAGAATCCAATCGGTAATGGACTCTTCTCCAACTGATGACTGCTTGCTAAGCCAGTTGTGGATATATTCGGATGAATTTTTAAATTCGGCACAGTATACATTCGTCATCTTGTTCTTCCTTGCCCTAACGTTTGAAATAAGTGGCGCGGCGTGTTTTGCCGCGTCCAAGCCAGCGCCTTTTGCTGGCGAACTTGATTGACTTGTTATAAGCGCTCTTCTTTGTGATGCCATACTCGTAGAATATATACTTGTTTTTGATGAATCAAATAACGAGCAATGTAATTACCAATAATTAAATCACGTATCATTTCTGGATCAGGTGCCAGCTCAACCTCAACGCCTAAATATGGAAATGTTTTTAATTGAGCAATTCCTTTGCGTATTGATTTGGCAATTTTCTGAGCTGCTTCTGGATTTTTTGAAGCGATGAATTCTCTTAACCGTATTAAATCTTTGATTGCTTCATGGGAGTACGATAGCTTCATATTTTAGGTGGCTTTTGTTCATTATCTTTACCCCAGCTATCTAGCCACTCATTGACATCTTGTTCTTCAATAACTCTATTCGATTTTACTGACTCTAATGCTTCTAGTGTTTCATTCCATTTTTTTTCATCAAGTATTTTACGCGCAAGAAATTCTTTAATTGCTTGATTGATAAGGTAGTTTTTGCTTCTATCAAGCTTGTTGGCTAACTTTTGTAATGGACTTTCAATTTCAGGTTGAAGTCTGATGCTTGTTACACCCATGATAATGCCTCTTTATGTGAATACTATGTATTACATTGTAGGCTTAGGTGGGGTTTATTGCAAATTTTGTGTTCTTTTAGCTTATAACGCCTTGCTCAGCGGCAGTTTAAAGTGGCACGTTTTTGCGAATGCAAAACAAGTGACGCTTTAAACTGTCCGCTGGAGCTAATTGTTAGCTGCTTGTTTGATTGATGCACGTAGTTCACTGAATGTTGCCACAATGGGATTTAACTTTTTTAAACTTGATAGCGTAATTGTCTTTTGCCCGCCAACAGTATCGTTTAGCGTATTAGTTGCTAAAATATAAAACAGCCATTGACCTATATTTAATGGATCAATTGTTTCCTGATCTTTATAGTTTAAAAAACATAAACATCTGATTGTCGAGAAATCTCAGATGTATAGGTATTTTTCTTTGAATCCCAACCTTGTGTGGGACGTATCCCAAACTGAATGGCTGATAATTTTTTTTGCGCCCAACTTTGAATATATGCTCCAGATTTTACCTCAACTTTAATGCCTTCTGGTGTTTCAATATCATAAGCATCCCATTCTGTCCTATTACCTTTGACGACATCTACTGCTGATGCAACAATGTATTCGGCAAGTATTCCTCTCATTGCATTACCAATTAGATCTGATGCAGACCATTGCCAAAAAGATAAAAGATTACTTTTCAGGTTTGTATCATTGTCGTGAAATGCTTCATTTCCTGACTTGCGTTTAACTTCAATTTTTGGGTATTTATCCATGTTTTTTTATGCACATAACGCCTTGCTCAGCGGCAGTTTCAAGTGGCACGTTTTTGCGTAAGCAAAAAAAGTGACGCTTTAAACTGTCCGCTGGAGCTATTTGTTATGTGATTTTAGTTGCCAGTATAATTTACTGCAATATATTCTCCACCGATTGTTAGAAACACATAAAGCTTTTGTTTGTCTAGGTCTGTAATTTTAACATTGTTATAAATTACGACCCATTCAGGGCTATCTTTAAGTGCTTTTTTTTCAACAGAGTTTGCTTTTATAGTTGCCCAACTTTTATCAATTTTTTCTCTTTCAACCAGTAAGGCAATCACTTCATCTGCATTTTTTTCAGCCGTTGCTTGATTAACGGGTGCTTGTGCATGGCTGTGACCATGATCATGTCCAGAATCTGCCAAAACAGGTGTGCCAAAAAGTAAGGATGATAATACTAGTGTTGTTGCTAAAGTTTTCATAATTTTCTCCAAATGTATTAGTTAATTGTGTCGTGCTTAGTTGGTGTATAATCATGTGAATTATCATTATGTGAGTGCCCACCATCTGAGCAAGCAGCAATCATGATGATTAAAAAACCAAGTGGTAATAATTTTGTTTGTTTCATAATATTCTCCTGTTAATCAATGGTGTCATGGGTTGCTTTATTAACCGCCGGTGTGCGGTCTGCTTTTTGGCTATTGCTCTTTAAATCCAGACGTTTATATTCGCCCGCGACATTTAAAGTAATAACCACTGGGAAAGCATTATTATTTTTCCAGTACCAGCCGTGCGTACCTTCAAATATTGTGGTTAAAGAACCGCTTGCTCTGAACTTGGTTCCTTTTTCAAATGTTTTGAAATATCCCGTTGTATCTCCTTTTGGTTCACCATGAAAATCATAAAACAATTCTCCTTTATCCGTTTTCCATGCGTATTCAAGGATTGCGTCTTTAGCAAATTGCAATTTATATTCTTTATCCCCTCGCGCTGGAATATTAACTATTATTGTATCTTTCCAGTCTGATTTCGGAGTTTGCTCAGAACTGACCACCTGTTGAGTAGGTTCTGTACGAACCGTAAACTCTTCTGCATTGGCAGTATGCTCATAACCGTGCATCTGCATCAGAAAAAGAAAAGCACCTGCAAGGATTAACAAGTAGTTTGAAATTTTACTAAAGGTTGGGAAAAAATGGCTTTTTCTAAATGCAGCAATCAATACCAACATAATTGCTAAAGCAGAGATTTGACCAATTTCTATACCAACATTAAATGAAATAATATTCATTAATAATTGGTCTGGGTTGAGTGGTAATTGCTGTAAGCGTGTTGATAGCCCTAGACCATGTATTAGCCCTAAACTAAATATCATTGCCAACATATTCGGTGCTTTGATATTTAGATGTTTTTTAAAGCCATTGAGGTTGTGGAAGGCGATGTAGCAAACACTTAATGCAATCACTGCATCAATTAAAAAGTAATTAACCTGAATGGCGTTAAATGTTGCATAAATCAGTGTAATACTGTGCCCAACCGTGAACGCAGTAATATATTTAACAATATCCTTGAACTTGGTTAAGAAAAAGATGATGCCAAATACAAAGGCTAAATGATCATAGCCCGATAGCATATGGGTTGCACCAATCCAGATATAGCGAAGATTTCCCCCTTCAATAATAAGTTGTTTTTCAGCCTCAGACATACCATGTGAAAAAGCCAAGCTTGCAAAAAGAGCAAGAAAGATAGCCAAAAGCCATCGTGATTGTTTTATAACAGATAACATAAATACCTCGATAAATTTTATATTAAGGCGCAGGCAGGCTGCACCTTAAATAATTAAAGTTTTCCTGAATCAGCTAAATCACTGCTTTCAGGTTTTACAAAATTAAAAATTTATGAGATTTGTGGTGGGGCGCGGGGATTGAGTGTTGAACGATTAAGATAACTGGATCTGGTATCTTCAATAACGGGTATTTTAGTACTAACCAGTAATAAGGGCTGTAATAGACTGGCAGACTTGGCAATTAAAGCGGCTGGGAGATTCTTCTGTTTTTCTTGTTTTGGAATGCTGCATTCATGAATAAGTACAATTACATTCGCGTGACTTTCTTGATGAGAATCAGCAGTAACATTCGTTTGAGTAATTAAGTTGTGAGCATGTAATTCAGCCTGATGCTGATGATGGGTTTCATCGTGATTGTGTTGCTCGCCCAAATGAATGTGAGCAGTTGCTGACTGCATTGTAAGAAATGCAGCTACTAACAATAGTAACAGTAAGTAATTTGGCCAAAGCTTAGTTGTTTTTATGCTCATGATTTTTTCATTGTAACAAAAATTGTGTCTCGTACGATACGTTTTTTACACATAACGCCTTGCTAAGGGGCTTGTTTGGAGCGTAGCGGAAAACAAGTCCCGCTTGAGCTGATTGTTAGGCATTATTTACACTAGTAATTTTTTCTTAAAACCACACCAAGCATTTCATTTGCTTTAGAAAATGAATCAATGGTTAAAGTATCATGTTCATCGGATTCCCTTATTGATTTAGCAAACATACAGTTTGTTGAATTTCTTTTAAGATCTTTTAAATTAATCCTAAGTTTATCATCAGAAATACGCTCTATTAACACGGCTGTTTTAGCACTAGATATCCGAAAACGCCCGTCTAACTCAACAGGCAATGGAGAACCCCATTTTCCAGTTTTGACAAAATTAAATTGATCTTCTGTGCGGCTAAGGGAGTGGCAACGCATGTACTCAATTAATTCATTCTGTAACTCTAAAGCAGTTTCTCTTTGGAAAGCTCTTGAACGTTCTTTTCTATCTTCAAGTTTATTAGACTGCTGAATTCTAAAATTATTCCAATTAACAATAGATGTAGTCGCAATACTTGAAAGAGCACCAACAATAGTACCGATAAATGCCCATGTCACTGGCTCCATATGAACTCCTTAGATTGTGTATGCCTAACGTTAAAGTTCAGCCGCGCCGCTTTTTGCGCGTCGGCTGGAACTCTTTGTTAGCCCCACCGCCAATCATGCAAACTAATCACTCTTCTGGCATTGACTAATTTTTTCTGCCATTACGCTACGAATTGTGACTTTTTTCGGATCACGCCCTTCTCTGATAGCGGTATAAACGATGTGCTCAATGATCTCCTGATATGATTTTTTCCATTAGAATTGCCTGGGCAAATAAATGTATACAGCTCTACCATTCCAGCAAGCCTGAAAGCCGCATCGTTGGTATTGTTGTATCGATTGCCTGCTATTACCTCGTCACAAACTCGCATGGGTTTGGCCTCAGAAAAATAAGTTGAAAGTTTCAGCGCATCATCAAGAAGATATGGCCGTTCGCAAGGGCTCTTTTTTTCTGCCCCAAGCACCCAAGGAGAAAAGAAAATAACAAACAATAACGTTATATGAATAATATTTTTAGGCTTCATTGAGACTCCTTGCTTTTTCAAGTTCTTGCGCCTTAAATCACAGGTGTTTTTCTTAGGCTAACGATCTTAATAAGGGGCTCGCGGTGCTTTTCCGCGAGTCCCAGAGAGCAGAGCGAACGGCTTGATTTTTTTGTTATACATTAAGTTTTATAAATACGCTTAAATTTAACTCGATTAGAAAATATTTTTTCAGATCCCACAAATAAGGAGACTAAGACTACGACTCCAACTCCCCAGCCTAAATAGCTATTTCCTAAATCAGATGCTGCAACACCAAGAAATACACTTATGAGAAAAATGATTAGCACGATAAAAATAGGAGTTCCATATTCAATTTCAGCTTGGCAACCTTTACAAACTGTTGCACCTATTGAAACGGTTTCATGGCAATGAGGGCATTTAAGTTCTTTCATGGTAATCCTTTAATTAAATGTAACCAAGTATAACGCTTTGCTCAGCGGCAATTCAAAGTGGCGCGTTTTTGCGAAAGCAAAACAAGTGCCGCTTTGAAATGTCCGCTGGAGCTACTTGTTAGATGGTTTTTATTAATACTTAGAAAACACATTGAGCATTAATGTTTCAATATGACTTGCAACGCGACTTTCACCGACCTTTAATGAATTTGGGTGACCACAGCCGTTTCTTAGTTTTAAACATGCTTCTAATTCGTCTTTAACGCTTTTACCTAAAACAGATATTGCACATAAAATCTGTAAGAAGTTGTATTCTTTCATTTTGGATAAGTCATCTTTTTTGTTTGCAGCCTTCCATTTTGGGTCTCTTCTTACTGCTTCTGTGTTAAAGGCATTTAATTTGTTATTGATTACATAGTCATATAATAAAGATGCAGCACCAACCCAGGACATTACTATAGCCGCTCTATATAGCTTTGACTCATAACACCTTATAGCCTCATCTAAAAATGCGACAGTGTCAGTGTCTTTTATTCTGGCTAAGTGAGAGCGTAAGTTTGCAGATATTTTAGGCGTGGGATTTAAAGTGACAGCGCCAGATAACTGTGAAACTCTCTTTTTTCCGCTATTAGTTAATTCCCAGCCTTTATCTACACGGATAGCAAGACCATTTGTCTTCCCAAGATATGAAGAAATATTCCAGTCTTTTGCTTTTCTGAAACCGGATTTTTTCGCTATTTCTTTTATTTCAGAAACTGCTTTTGGCTTGTCTACTTCAAAAGATAGACAAAGCAAAAGTTTTTCCGTATTAGTAAACTGCTTTTGGTGCAAGAGTTCTTTCAGTACGCTTATATCAAGCAAGTTGAGCTCCAATTCCAGTTCTATTTTCAGCGCTTAAAGAGTAAGAGCCTGCTGAAGGTTCCATTAATTTGCCATCTTTAACAAGCTTATTAATTATCTTAGTAAGGTTGCTTGAATAATTGGCCTTATAGTAAGCCTTTGCTGATTTCATTTCATCCAGAAGCTCCTTGCGTGTACAAGTTTCTTTATTTAGGACAAATGTGACTCGTGCAATTGCCGCCATGCATAAATCAGCGCCTGTACCACCGCCAAGTTTTGCGGCAAGCGTACTAGTTGTGCCTTTAATATCCGTATTGGTTGCTTGGACAGTAGAAGATTCTTCTGTTTTTAATACATTGGCAGATTTTTGATATAAATTTGATACCGCTGAAAGTAGCTCGGGTAACTCTTCTTTTAAAAAGTCCTCAGACCCTTCATATTCAATTTCGATTGCTCCCATCTTGATTTTAATTTTACTCGTCATATGTAATTCCTTTGGTTGGATCGATATTTGTTTTCATCTAACGCCTTGGTCACTTGACGTTGGCAGATGTTCGGTGAGCTATGCAAAAACACTGAACTTTGATAAAAGATAACCTTTGAAAACGAACTGCGCTGCCAACGGTCAAGTGGACCAAATTGTTAGAATTATTTAACTTCAATATCAACACCTAGATCTTTTAGTTTTTGAATAAATAAATCTATGTTTACACCAGATTGAGTAGGCTTTAATTTAATTTCTTTTCCATCAACTAAAACCAAGTAATGTGAATCAGTGCCATCCGTAAACTTTGATGATTCACAAACAAATTTTACTATTTCATTTATTTTTATTCGAAAACTAGTTTCACCTATTTTTTCAGGAGCATTCCATATAACTTCTGAATCAGTAATTTTTATATCCCATTGACTTGGATTATTGATAAGTCGGAAACTCCAGAAATACAAAATTGGCATTAAGATGATAGAAAACCAACCAATTACATGACCAAAAATTATTCCAGCTTCTTTTTCTTGTAAAAACAAAAGATAAAACCATGCACTACCAAACATTACAGAAAATAACGTGCACATAACAAACCCTTCAATGCCTCTTCGTTTTGCAGATTTATGATAATGAAATTTCATTTAATTCTAACGCCCGCTTCAGCCGACGTAAAAAGGGGCGTTTTTTTTTGCCTTAGCAAAAAAAATGACGCTTTTTACGGTCGGCTGGAAGCGATTGTTAGCACTACAGTAGTGATGCCAAAACAGGAAGAAAAGGTGTAAATACTGTGATATGTGCAGATATATTCTGCATAAAATCTTTGTATACATCGTTGAAGGTACCAGTTTCATGGCTAGTTGCAAGCATCTGCGTATTATCTATTAGCATACCCTCGATCTCTGAACCTAATCCTTGTGATTTTATTGCATTAATCATTTCCTGAAATACAATGGGTTCATTGTAAGTCTGCTTTACGCTTGCTGTTGAATCATTAGAGTTGATATTAATACTTGACCCTGTAATTCCAGAAACATGAATATTCGTGGGATTATCTTCCATAATTGGTATACCTTTCTCTATTTTGTATAAGTTACTTTCTTTTAGCATGTTAAGTGTTACACGCACTGCCGCAAGTAATTTTTCCTGTTTCTTGAATAAAGAAACCATCTCGTTAACTGAGAAAAGGTTAACATCATTTGAAGCGCATATTTCATGGGCAATGTCTGGAACCTTAGAGTTATAGTTACCATAAACCCAAGATTCATCAAATCCTTCAACAATAGAAGCTAGTGTTGGATATTTGCTGAAATCATAGTTGATTGAAGCAAGTGTATCTTGCATATAAATAGCCATATCACGACCATCACAATAAACAGCCTCAACTTTGTATGCGTATTCTTACGCAACATGAACACCCAATCTTATCCATCGTGAACACCTAATATTATTGATGGTGAACACTGAATCTTATCCATCGTGAACGATTTTTCGTTTGGATAAGATTAGGTGTTCACGAT
>NVWQ02000050.1 GCA_002733715.2 Methylophaga sp. | reverse complement strand
TTTATGCCTAGAATATAATGGCTTCTTCTCTTGCTGAAACCTGCATCTTCAAGTATTTTGGGTATATATATTGAGCCTGGTAACTTTTTACCTAGATTTAGGCTTTTTATTAAATTACGATATATTTCAAATTCCATACAGAAATCTTATCCTATTCTGAAGAAAAAATGTGGGCCTTACTTCCCTGGCTATTTGAGTGTGGTGAGGTGATGATATTAAGCAAGAATGTAAGGCTGATTAGCTTATACTTTAGCGCAGCAAAGTAGCGACTCTCAACTATTTAGATAAAACAGCATTATATGGTAATGAGGATGCCTGAATTACAGTGTATTTTAGCAATCTTCAATCTCCTGCAGTAACTCACGTATTTTGCGGCTCTTCTTAATAAGATAGAGTATACACAGTGCAATAATTATTACCCCAGCGATGCCTAATGCCCAACCAAGCTCACTATTATTGACAGCTATCCATAGTGTGGCAGCTATGCAGAACACAGCAACCATAATTAACTGTTTGTCTAAATGTAATTCTGCTTTAAGTCGGTCTAGTTTTGGCAAAATATTCCCCCTTAAAAGACGAACGATATTGGTTAATGCACAGTATTATTAAATCTAGGCTTACTTACATTCAAACCAATCACCAATTTTAACTTGTTCCCATTCGAGCTTATTGACTCGACACTTTCTACTTTTAGTCTGATTTGATATTGTCACTGTCCAACTAGCGGGATGGTGTACTAATTGAGGCCTCATTGTTTCACCCGCTGCAGGTGTGAGTTCAATGGCTGAATAGGCCTCATCATATTTTTTATCAACCACTTCGCCTTCATTAATTAAAGTATAACGAAGCAGCAATACACCTACTAAGATAAATACAATAGCTAGAATGAATAGACCATTTTGAGGGCGATCTTTCATAGCTCCTTATTTATGCCATAGATCACTGATGCCTATAATGCTTTCTTCTGGCGTATTGTGAATTGAATCAACACGGCGTTCACCATTATCAAGCACATATACATATATTTCTTCACCTGAATAGGGTTCATGGCCCATTTCTACGGATTTTATTCGCTCCATTTGCCACAATGATGAATTATTGATATGACCTGGAGACACAAGATATACATCATAAAGTTCCAATCTATCTTGTTCTTGGAGCGCCATTACTTCATGAATGTCAGGCACAAAGACACTCACATCAAATGACAGCGCCTCATTCACAACATGACTAGTCGCATAGAGCCAAGATGTTTTTGATCGTCTGAAAATATATTTCCATGAACGTAGGAGATCTTCTTTATTCTCCGAGGGAAGCACTATTTCAGCATTATCCAATGTTTCAAACATGTTAAATCCTTATAAATTATTAACTCAAAAATGAACACTATAGATTGTAGCTCTATAATATTCAATAGTGCTGAATGTAGTTTCATAATTATTGGGTATGAAACTATGGATATTAAACATTCTTTTGGTAGCGCACTAAGACAGATAAGGAAAGCGAAACAAATGAGCCAAGAAGAATTCTCGATTGTATCTAGCCGCACGTATGTCAGTTCATTAGAGCGAGGATTAAAAAGTCCGACGCTAGATAAAATTGAAGTACTGGCGGAGAAACTAGATATTCACCCGTTAACAGTTTTGCTTCTTGCCTATATGAAAAAAGAAGGGCGGGGGGATGAGGATGAATTGATGGCGGTTGTTTTTCGCGAACTTAGCGATCTTGAAATTTGAGAGATATTTAGGATTTGTTGGCGCTTTATGTCCATAAAGCTATAGCAAAAAATAAGTGGTACAACGAGTGGTACAATAAAGTATGTTTTGTGGGGGTGATAACAAAAAAGCCTCTGAAAATCAGAGGCTTAATTGATTGTAATGGCGGAGAGTCAGGGATTCGAACCCTGGGTAGGAATAAACCTACGCTGGTTTTCAAGACCAGTACATTCGGCCGCTCTGTCAACTCTCCAAGACGCGAAATAATACGCGAATCGTGGTAACAAAACAAGCTGTTGTGGTAGATATATTTTATTAAGCTTGCACTTTTGGACGGAGAGGGTACGATCTTAGGATTATGTCAGAAAATCAAGCTCAATTAATTGACCGTTTTGGTCGAAAAGTCACCTATGTTCGTATGTCGATAACGGATCGATGCGATTTTCGCTGTGTGTATTGCATGGACGAAGAAATGACCTTTCTGCCGCGAGAACAAGTTTTAACATTAGAAGAAGTTATTTTTCTGATGCGCGCTTTTTGTGAACTAGGTGTGGAGAAGGTGCGCATCACAGGTGGTGAACCCCTAGTAAGACGCAATGTTGATTGGCTGATGGCGGAAATTGGTAAACTGAAGCACACAACGGCATTGAAAGAATTGACGCTAACAACAAATGGCTCACAATTGCGGAAATATGCCACACATTTAGTTGAAGCGGGTGTTGATCGTATCAATATAAGTCTTGATTCGTTGAAAAAGGATCGGTTTAAGGCGCTAACACGAACAGGGGATTTGGATACTGTTCTAGACGGTATCGATGCCGCCAAACAGGCAGGCTTTAAGCGTATCAAGCTTAATGCCGTTATTATGAAGGGTCGTAATGAAGATGAAGTTATCGATCTTGCATTATTTGCGATTAAAAATAATCTCGATATTTCTTATATCGAAGAAATGCCCTTGGGACATGTTACACATCAGCGCGAAGAAAGTTTTTGTTCTAGTGATGAAGTATTGGAAACATTACAAACGGCTTTTCAGTTGCATCAAAGCACTAGTAAAACGGGTGGGCCTTCTCGATATTACCAATTAGCAGACAGCGAAAGTAAAATAGGGTTTATTTCGCCGCATAGCCATAATTTCTGTGAGAGTTGTAATCGAGTAAGAGTGACAACAGAGGGGCGTTTGCTACTCTGTTTAGGTCAGGAGGATTCTGTTGACTTGCGCGGTATTATTCGCCGCTATCCAGGTGATATTGAGCGATTAAAACAAGCTATTATTGATTCAATGGATATTAAGCCTGAAGGGCATGATTTTAATATTAGTGAACAGCCGATTATATTTAGGCATATGAGCGTTACCGGTGGCTGATTCTGGCCCCATAATGACGGACGAGGGTATTAATTCGCTTCATTCAACTCAGGTTATTGATGAGCATGGGCAAGCTCGTGAAATGTCCTTAACCGGTGAGAGACCGCTAACGATATATCTTGATAAAAAAGAGATAGTGACCTTGATGACAATGGGTACGCAACCAGAATTATTGACGCTAGGCTATCTGCGGAATCAGGGTTTAATTCAAGCTTTGGGTGATATTGTTGCTATACAAGTCGACTGGGATGTTGAAGCTGTTGCGGTAACAACGAGGCATCAGCAGCCAGATATCGAGCAGATCTTATCAAAACGTACGGTAACAAGTGGCTGTGGACAGGGCACAATGTTTGGCAATGTAATGGCATCGCTAGAGAAAGTTACAATTACATGCCCAGAGTTTACAGCAGATACCATCTATCAAGTACTTGATGGACTGGCAGAATATAATAAAGTGTATAAACAAGCGGGGGCGGTGCACGGATGTGCTTTATGTTCATGCTCAGGCCATGTCAATGTCTTTGTTGAAGATGTAGGCAGACACAATGCTGTTGATGCTATTTCTGGCTGGATGCTACTGAATGAAATATCGGGCGCTGACAAGGTTTTTTATACAACAGGTAGGCTTACCTCCGAAATGGTCATTAAAGTCGCTCAAATGCAAGTTCCCTTGCTTTTATCACGCTCTGGAATCACAGAAATGGGTTTGAGTATTGCTCAAAAAATGGGTATTGGTTTAGTGGCTCGCGCTAAAGGTAAACATTTTTTAGTGTTCAACGGTCTCGAGCAATATAAAAATAAATTCTAAATATTTTAGCTCAATATCTTATGTTATTAATTAAGTTTGTGTACTAGGTCAATGATTTGAACTAATTTTACTTTGAACTTGTTTGTAATAAGTAGTATTATTTCAGTTGTTGCAATAGCAATAATTATTGTGATAAGAATTTTATAGGTTTGAAGGGGATATAATGAAGCCTAAAGAATTAGTCTTTGTTGCCGAAAAAGTATTTATACACTTTTATGTCAATGAGGATGCTAAGTGGCTTCCATTAAATACAAAGATATTATAAATGAACATAATATTTCATACACAACTGGGCAGAAATTAATGACAGTTCCAGATCTCAATAAACATGTGGTTATCGTTGATGATGAATCAACGGGCAGAATGATCATGGGCAAAATTCTTCATCAGGTGATGGATAATATCGTGCTGCATGAATTTGAACATCCTGCTGATGTATTAGATTGGCTAGATAGCAACCACCCCGATTTAATTGTGACTGATTATCGAATGCCAGATATCAACGGTATTGATTTTATAAAGAAAATACGATTAAGAGAGGGTTGCCAAGATATTCCGATCATGATGATCACGGTTGCAGATGAAAAAACAGTGCGTTATAACGCATTAGAAGCAGGTGCAACGGCATTTTTAACGCGACCCATTGATCATATCGAATGTAGAACGAGCTGTAGAAATCTACTTAAATTAAGTGAGCAACATTCAATTATTCAGAAACGCGCGGACTGGTTAGCGGAGCAAGTTGAACTGGCAACAAAGCAGATTGTTGCACGTGAACAAGAAACATTGTTGTGCTTGGCAAAAGCAGGCGAATATCGCGATGAAGAAACCGGAAACCATGTTATAAGAATGGCAAAATACTCTCGTCAAATTGCAGAAGAGCTAGGCCAGTCTGACGAGGAATGTGATTTTCTTGAGTATGCCGCCCCAATGCATGATATTGGCAAGATAGGCATTCCTGATGGAATTCTTCTTAAACCTGGCAAGCTTAACCCTACAGAGTGGGAGATAATGCAGCAGCATGCTGAGATAGGTCATGATATCCTCAAAGATAGTGAATCTAAATACATGCAGATGGGCGCCGTTATCGCATTGACACATCATGAGAGATTCGATGGAAGTGGTTATCCTAAAGGATTGAAAGGCACAGCTATACCTATCATAGGGCGAATTGTTGCTGTTGCAGATGTTTATGATGCTCTGATCTCTGTGAGACCATACAAAATGGCATGGCCGGTAGAAAAAGCGTTAGATTATTTAAAACAACAGTCAGGAAAACATTTTGATCCTGAATGTGTTGATGCATTTTTTAAACGGCTAGAAAAAATTAGAAAGATTGAAGTTGAGTATGCAGATACCCCCGATTCGTAAGATATAGTAAACGGGATAAAATGAATGAATACTATGTTCAAAAGCGAAGAGTTCGCGAGGTTTTGGCAGCGAATAAAAAATATTAAAGACTCTGAACCAGAGCAAATAATTATTCGATTGGTGATCGGATTATTCCTCGTGCTCTATTTTTCTGTTTCATGGAGTGATGCAGGAACTGCTTCAGCACTTGCTCAATCAATGTTGTGGTTCTATGTAGGAGCCACAGTGCTTGCTGTTGCACTTATTATCAATCCAAGCCCTTCACCTGTCCGTCGAACAGCAGGAATCTTCCTCGATATCATAACATTGTCATCTGCAATGATGATGGCGGGATCAGAAAGCATCTATTTCTTCGGTATTTATTTATGGGTTATTTTAGGTAACGGCTTTCGGTTTGGCGTTAATTACTTATACATCTCGTTAATGGTAGGTATTGTTGGCTTTTTTATAGCGACACAAGTGGGTGAATATTGGCAAACACACCAAAATAAAGCTATTGCACATAGCTTATTGTTTTTGTTAGTACTCATACCTTTGTATGCCGCGTTCTTAATCAAAAAATTACATGCAGCAATGGCAAGTGCGAAGCAAGCAAATGAAGCTAAAAGTCGATTCTTAGCCAATATGTCACATGAATTAAGAACACCGCTAAATGGTGTAATTGGTTTGGGAGATTTACTGCGAGAAACAGAGTTAGACAACGAGCAAGCCGATTTAGCCAATACAATGCACAAGTCTGCTCATACACTGCTTGGATTAATTGAAAAAGTATTAGATATTTCTAAAATTGAAGCAGGTAAAATAGAAATAACTAAAAAGCGTTTAGATTTACATGCCGTGGTTAATTCTGTGCTAGAAATGCAGAGGCCAATAGGAGGAGCCAAAGGTTTAACTGTTTCATGTACGATCGATTCCAACGTACCTTTTTTACTTGAAGGCGATCAGCAACATATAAGACAGGTTTTGATAAATTTAATAGGTAATGCCATTAAATTTACACAACAAGGTTCGGTTAACTTACACCTTTATAGCGTTGGCAACGATGATGATACGGCTAGGCTGCGTTTTGAAATAAAAGATACTGGAATAGGTATTGATGCTGACGTGATTGACAGTGTGTTTGATGATTTCACTCAGGTCGGTCAGGCAGTGGAGGGTGGAACCGGTCTTGGAACAACAATCTCAAAAGAATTAGTGGAATTAATGGGCGGAAAAATAGGCGTAGAAAGCAAGCGGTATAAGGGCTCAACATTTTGGTTTGAATTGCCTTTCAATCTTGTGCCATATGAATCTTTAGATATTTCTGCTAACAAACTACTGCTAATGTCAAAGGAACAGACAGCAGTAGAATTGAAACCGATGCTAGAAAACTGGCAAATAAAATTTGATGAAGTAGACTCGCCTGTTAAAGCATTAAAATTATTGAACCACGCTATTGAACATGGAGAAGCATATAAAGTAGTTTTGGTTGACCGAGAGTGTTTGTCTGATTTCACACCTAAACAATTTTCAGAAATGCTTAAGGCTGAACGATTATTGAATAACATTTCATGGGTGCTATTGAATAATAATGGCGAAGATTTAGTAGAAGCGGAGTTAGGAGAACATTACATCTCCGTTATTGCTGATATACTCGATAAACGCCTAATATTTAATGCTATTCATGCGGCACAAAGTATTCAATCAAATGCAGAAAATGTAGTATCTCTTTCAGATCATTATGCAAAACAAATAGGTGCCAAGCCTTTGACTATTCTTGTTGCAGAAGACAATGTAGTAAACCAAAAAGTTATTGATGGGATATTAAGGCGAGCGGGCCACTCCGTCATTCTTGTGGATGATGGTGAAAAAGCACTGGATATTTTAGAAGCAGATATTGAAAAAATTGATTTATTAATAGTTGATAAGAATATGCCTGGACGATCGGGTGATGAAGTCGTTCTAGCTATGCAATATATGAATGCTGAGCAATTGATTCCAACAATCATGTTAACAGCAGATGCTACCCCCGAAGCAAGACAGGCAAGCCTTGATGCTGGCGTAGATGAGTTTTTAACAAAACCGCTTGATTCCAAAGAATTATTGGCAAAAATTGCAAAATTATCAACACAGAATAGCAAAGATGAGCAAGCAAACCAGACTCAGAAAGTCGCGCAACTTCCGGCTAACAGACCTGATGAAGAAAAACGGGCAGCAGAAAACCAATGGTTTGATGAAAATATATTCCAATCACTAATTATGTTAGACACCGATCCAGCTTTCATTTCAAAGCTAATTAAAGGTTTTGTCTATGATGGTGAAAAACATATAGCAAGAATTGACAATGCAATTAATGATGACTATCTACAACTACGTGAATCATTGCATGCCATGAAAGGCTCAGCAGCTGAATTAGGGGCAACTAAGTTGGTAGATATCTGTCGAAAAGGCGAGTCATACAAACCTTATGACATTGGAACAGAAAAAATGCTTCGTTTAAGTGAGGATATTGAGACGGTGTATAAAAATACTGTAACAGCCTTAAATGAAGCGGTATCTAAGGCTGGTACAGTTGGTTTAGTAGATAATAATACTGCTGGCTAAGCTACAAATTTTTTACTTTGGCGAGTAACTAACCGTTCCATCATTCGTAAATCTTTATCCGTTAAGTTTAAAGCAGCATCAGCCCAAATATTAGCAATATCAATAAACTCTTGATATGGAATTTCATTGCAGACATCATTAACTTTAGACATTGCGCTGTAGCTGTTAGCTGAACGATTGGCCGCTTTTATGTGTTTATACAGTGCAAGCTCACCTTCACCTTTATCGGCTAGAATATCAATGATTCCCATATCATAAAGCTCTTCAGAGCTATATAATTTTCCAGATAGAATCATCTTTTTGGCAACGACAGCACCCACTTTCCTTGAAAGTATGGAATAAGCTCCCATTCCAGGGAAAAGGTTAAAGAGAACTTCAGGTAGACCTAATTTCACACCACGTTCGGCAATAACTAGGTTTGCTGACATAGCAGCTTCAAAACCGCCTCCTAAAGCATCACCTTTGATAAGAGATACAGTTGTGAGATCAAGATCAAAGTGTTTCATGTTTTGATAAACGAGATCAATACCTTCGATGGCATACGCCAGTAATCCGTCACGATTTTTTTGTTTAATAAGTGTGCGGAATAAATCTAAATCACCACCTAAATTAAAAATCCCATCCACATCTGAACCTAATACAAGATAATCATATTTCTCATTACGAGTATAAGACATTTCAGTTTTAATCTGATTCACATGTGATTTTAAATCGTTTAATAGTGTTGGTGTAAAACAAGGTCTTGGTGACGATTTCATTAAAAGCCATGCTATTTTATATTTGGCATCATAATGTGTTGCCAATTGAGAGTATTCATTGTCACTCTCTCGAACTTGATATTGATAAGACTCTTGAAGTTGCGAAACATTTGCCAAATTACTACCCTGAAATCCGTCCAAACGTGCTAAATTATCCATTCCTTTTTCTCCTGAAATTAATTTGTGTGGCATAAATGTTTAAATTTATATGCGCCTTATTTTTGACTGAAATAACGTTCTATGTCTAGAGAATAAATAGGCTTTATTGATTTAGAATTTTTTATTTTTTTGATTAAAAATAAAAAAATGGAAAAACAAGCATAATAAAGACGGATGTAGATTGAGTTGTATCAGGGTTTAAAAGCATTAAAAAAACAATTATTTCTTAAGATTACTGCCTCGGCACCACCAATTCTAGGGGTAGGATAAAATGGTAAAACGTGAGTCATATCACATATTTTTTTAGACGTACCGCACGCTTCTCTCCTAAATGCGCAAAATACGTCACATTATGACAATTTAAGGTTCAGAGACTTCGAGCTTTATTAAGTGCTTTTACGATACTCTAGAGACGGCTTTTTAAATTGTGGCAAAGCAGTGCTTATTGTTTGATGAAAAAAAACAGGATTACGTGCTAAAAAATGCCTATAGTTGGTTGATACAGTGGATTTAAATGAGTGTAGTGGACAAGAAAATTAATTGTTTTTTATGATTTTCGGGTAAATTTAATAATATGACGACGGTCACGCTTATTAGGGCGGCCCTTTTCATGTCTAAAGCCTAAAGGTTGATCTTTCAGCTGTTGGTGCAGTATTTCTCGTTTTGCAATGCTTTGTTCAGATTCAACATAGAGCTGTTGTGCTTCGATAGCGGGGCGACGTTGTTTATTTAAACCTAAAATAGTGATGATATGCTCATAAGGTGGTTTAGATATAGATAATATATCATCAGCTTTGATGGTACGGCTTGGTTTAACACGATTGTTGTTCAGGTGCACTTTGCCACCATTAATCGCTTCTACGGCAAGACCACGCGTTTTATAGAAGCGCGCAGCCCATAACCATTTATCTAAGCGTTGATTATCCTCAGAAACTGTTTCTTTTTTTGCCATCAATCCTCCTTGTCATTCCGGCAGGTTTTTAGCCGGAATCTGATTATAAAGCAAGACTCCGGTTAAAAGCATACCGGAGTGACGGAGGAGCGAAAATTTACAGATTGAATGATCACGGGTATATATTATATATTGGCGCTTAAACCTTGCCCTGTAGCTGAGGCAAAATAGATTCATTTTCTAGCGTTGATGTATCTGAAGTGATCTGTTCGCCTTTGGCAATAGTGCGTAATAGTCGGCGCATGATTTTACCTGAACGTGTTTTAGGCAAGTTATCAGCATAACGAATCTCGTCAGGTTTGGCGATGGCGCCAATTTGTTCACCAACCCATGCACGTAGTGTTTGAGTAAGTTCGTCATCAATGCCACCTTCTGGGCGGTCTCCTTTGAGTACCACATATGCAAATATGGACTCACCTTTAATATCATGAGGTTTACCCACTACAGCGGCTTCAGCAACCAGTGGGTTTGCCACTAGAGCTGATTCAATTTCCATGGTGCCTAAACGGTGTCCAGATACATTGAGCACATCATCAATACGACCCATGATCCAAAAGAAACCATCTTCATCACGACGGGCACTATCTCCAGCAAGATAATATTTGCCATCAAACATAGGCCAATAAGTGTCTTTATAGCGTTGATCATCACCCCAAACAGTCTGAATCATCGAAGGCCAAGGTTGGCGCATCACTAAATAACCACCTTCATTAGCATTAGTGATTTCTTCGCCTTGTTCATTGACTACAGCGGCATCAATGCCGGGCAGGGCACGAGTACATGAGCCAGGCTTAGTAGTAGTAACAGAAGGCACAGGAGCAATCATATGCGCGCCTGTTTCTGTTTGCCACCATGTATCAACGATAGGGCAGCGTTCTTTGCCAATCACATTGTGATACCACATCCACGCTTCGGGATTAATCGGTTCACCGACTGTGCCTAATAAACGTAATTTTGATAGATCGTAACTATTTGGAAAGTCATCACCTTGCTTGATCAATGCACGAATGGCTGTAGGTGCCGTATAAAATATTGTTACACTATGGCGTTGACACATATCCCAAAAACGACCGGCATCAGGATAGGTGGGTACACCTTCAAAGATAACAATCGTCGCACCTGTTGCTAATGGGCCATAGGCAACATAAGTATGCCCAGTGATCCAACCTACATCGGCGGTACACCAAAACACATCTGAATCTTGAATATCAAACACCCAACGCATAGTGGTAATGGCGTTGAGTAAATAACCACCAGTTGAATGTTGAATACCTTTTGGTTTGCCCGTTGAACCTGATGTATAGAGTAAAAACAAAGGATCAGTTGCATTCATCCATTCAGGTTCACATTCAACTGATTGGTCTGTTATAGCATCAGACCACCAAATATCACGGTCAACTTGCATAGCGATATCATGTCCTGTTCTTTTGAAAACGATAACAGATTCAATACTGTCACAGCCTTGCTCTAAAGCTTTATCAGTGGTGGCTTTAAGTTCAATGATTTTGCCACCACGATGTCCACCGTCGGCCGTAATAACCACCTTAGCTTGAGTATCTTCAATGCGATCTTTTAATGACGAAGCAGAAAATCCGCCAAATACTACCGAGTGAATAGCACCAATACGAGCACAAGCTTGCATAGCGATCACGGCTTCGGCAATCATTGGCATATAAATAATAACGCGATCACCTTTGCTGATGTTTTGTGCTTTGAGTGCATTGGCAAAAACACAGACATGTGCATGTAATTCGTGGTATGTGATTTTTTGTACATCACCGGCATCACCTTCAAAAACAATCGCTGTTTTATCAGCATTGTTTTTTAATTGGCGGTCTAGACAGTTATATGAAACGTTTAATTTTCCATCAGGAAACCAATTGTAAAACGGAGCATTTGATGAGTCTAAGGTAGTAGAGAACGGTGTTTGCCAATCAATTTCAGTACGAGCCTGCTCTGCCCAGAATGACTGATTATCTTGTTCCGCACTTGCATAAAGGGCTGCTAACTTATCCGAATTTAATGCAGAAGTGTTAAGAAACTCTGTACTAGGTGGAAAGTGACGAGTTTCATGTAATGTTGATTGGATATTGTCTTCAGACATAGTGTATTACCTTTGGCGGACTAATCAATAAAATGAATTATAAATAAAAAAACCTCCCAAAAGTAGACTTTTGAGAGGTTTTTAGTTGGCTAAACGGTATTAAAAGAAACCAAGAGGGCTAGTACTGTAGCTTACCAACAAGTTTTTAGTTTGTTGATAATGATCAAGCATCATTTTATGGGTTTCACGGCCGATGCCTGATTTTTTATAGCCACCAAATGCTGCATGAGCAGGGTATAAGTGGTAACAGTTAGTCCACACGCGACCAGCCTGAATACCACGGCCCATGCGGTAAGCAAGGTTCATATCACGTGTCCACAAACCAGCACCTAGACCAAACTCCGAATCATTAGCAATCGCCAAGGCTTCGGCTTCATCTTTAAACGTAGTCACTGAAACAACGGGGCCAAAAATTTCTTCTTGGAAGATCCGCATATTGTTGGTGCCTTTGAATAGAGTGGGTTCAATATAGTAACCCGTATTAAATTCGCTACCGACTTGGGCAATATTGCCACCGATTAATAGTTCAGCACCTTCTTGTTTGCCGATTTCAATGTAATCAAGGATCTTTTCAAACTGTTGTTGCGACGCTTGAGCACCCACTTGTGTATCGGTATCGAGAGGATTACCACGAATAATTTTCTTAGAACGGTCAATGACAATAGCAATGAACTCATCATAAATACTTTCTTGAATCAAAGCACGAGAGGGGCAGGTACATACTTCGCCTTGATTAAAGAAAGCTAAAACAGCCCCTTCAGCACATTTGCTGATGTAATCATCTTCTTGTTGCATAATGTCTTCAAAGAAGATATTTGGAGACTTCCCGCCTAATTCAACTGTTGATGGGATTAAGTTTTCTGCAGCACGTTTTAAAATATGTTGACCGACCGGGGTAGATCCTGTGAAGGCGATTTTAGCGATGCGGGGACTGCTGGCTAAGGCTTCACCTGCTTCTTTACCAAAACCGTTGACAATATTAAGTACACCTGGCGGCAACAAATCACCAATAACTTCCATTAATTTAAGGATAGAAACGGGTGTTTGTTCCGCTGGTTTCATTACAATACAGTTGCCTGTCACTAACGCCGGTGCAATTTTCCATGTCGCCATTAATAATGGGAAATTCCAAGGGATGATCTGACCTACCTCACCTAAAGGTTCATGAAATTGATACGAACCTGTTGTTTCATCAATCTCACCCATAGTGCCTTCTTGGGCGCGCATACAGCCGGCGTAGTAACGAAAGTGGTCTACGCAGAGTGGCACGTCAGCATTGAGTGTTTCGCGCACGGCTTTACCATTATCCCAAGTTTCTGCTACTGACAACATTTCAAGGTTTTCTTCGATACGATCGGCGATTTTTAATAGGATGTTTGAGCGTTCAGTTACTGATGTTTTACCCCAGGCATCTTTAGCAGCATGGGCCGCATCAAGTGCTAAATTAATATCTTCTTCTGTAGAACGGGGGATTTCGCAAAATCCTTCACCAGTAACCGGAGTGACATTAGTAAAATAATCACCTTTAACGGGCGCCTTCCATTCACCATTAATATAGTTGCCGTAACGTTCTTTAAACGATACTACCGCGCCTTCTGTTCCTGGATTTGCATAGATCATAATCTGTTCCCAACATTAGAAAATATAAAATTGAATCATAAACCAGCTAACGGGAGAGATGTTGATTATTATTCCTAAAAACTTGACTAAGCGTCCAAAATAGTCGGAGAATTAGATTTTACATGTATCTTAAACGTGGTTAACGTGAATAAAGATCCGTTAGATTTAGATAGCAGACGCGAGCAGCGGCACTTATTAGTTGAAAATAAGGTTTCTTTTCAAGGGCCAGACTCAGAATTAAGTATTTACGATACCTATCGTGCCGCATCGCGCGTGGGGCTTGGCGCAGATCAGTTACTTTTTTGTGGCATGGTTACGGGAAAAAAGGTCATGCACTCGGTGCATGATGGCTTAGAAAAAGATCAGGTTTTTTTGCCCCATGAATCTTATGTAATGTCTCCAGGCGAATTTGTTGAAATTGATTTCCCTGAAGCGAATGAAGCGCAACCAACGACCTGCCTTACCATTGAAATATCAAAAGAACGGATAGAAACTGTATCTGAAAAAATGAGAGATATAACCCAGCTAGGAATGTTGCAGCATGACTGGCAATACCAACCTCATATTGTGCACACACACCATACGGCGGCAACACAACAACTATTAGAAAAATTAGTTTCTTTATTTACTCATAATCATCCAGATAAAGAGATGATGGTTGATCTCGGTGTGTCCGAGCTTGTTATTAGATTGTTAAGAGAGCAAGGGCGGGAGCAGTTATTAGAATATTGTCGACAAAGCCCTGATGCGACGGGCATTAGCTCAGCCATCAATTATTTAACAGAATATAGTGCCTTACCTTTAGATATTGATGCATTGTGTCGCTTAGCCTGCATGAGTAGAAGTAAATTGTATATCGAATTTAAGAAACAATTAGGCTGTTCCCCTAGTGAATACTTGCAACAACAACGTTTAAAAAATGCCGCAAAATTACTGCAAGCTGGAAACAAGGTTAGCGAGGTGTGTTATCACACTGGTTTTAATGATTTAAGCCACTTTAGCCGTCGGTTTTCTCGGTTTTTTGGACAAAGCCCTACTCAATATCGCAATCATTTCCTAGCGAGTAACACCATCAAATAAGTTAGACAATATCAATGGTTGTTGATACGATAGCTGAGTGTTTTACTCGACTATTTTACGATAGCCCAACACTAAATAATACAAATTAAATAGGAGTCATTATGAGCGTTTTAGTAACAAAAAAAGCCCCAAAATTCACAGCAGCAGCAGTCATGCCTGATAACACAATCAATGAAAACTTTTCATTGTCTGATTATAAAGGTCAATACGTTGTTATCTTCTTTTACCCTTTAGATTTCACATTTGTATGCCCATCTGAAATCATTGCTCACCATCACCGTGTCGCAGCATTTAAAGAACGTGGTGTTCAAGTAATTGGTGTTTCAATTGATTCACAATTCACCCATTTAGCATGGCGTAACACTGCTGTTAAAGATGGTGGTATCGGCCAAATCGATTTCCCATTAGTTGCAGATACGGATCATAAAATCATGAAAAAATATGGTGTGAAACACCCTGCAAGTATTGCTTTGCGTGGTTCATTCTTGATTGATAAGGAAGGCATTGTTCGTCATCAAGTTGTAAATGACTTACCTTTAGGTCGTGAAGTTGATGAAATGCTTCGTTTAGTTGATGCACTTCAATTTCACGAAGAGCATGGCGAAGTTTGCCCAGCGGGTTGGAATAAAGGTGATGAAGGCATGAAGGCTGACGCTGCTGGTGTTGCTGATTACTTAGCGAAACACGGCGACGAATTATAAGTTAGCTCATTATTTCTGATACTCGCCGTCATCCCCGTAGCTTTAAGCGGGGATCTATTTAAGCCGTAATTATGTGACTTGTTGAGATTCTCGATTAAAATACTCGAGAATGACGGTGTGTAAAAATGGAAGTGATGGAAAAGCTTGTTACTTATCCATAAAAAAGCCCCGATTAATCGGGGCTTTTTTATTTGTATGAAATAAACTAAGTGTATTTAAACGCGGTTCTTTTCACGAATCTCATCTAATGTTTTACAATCGATACATAATGTTGCTGTAGGCCTTGCTTCAAGGCGGCGAATACCAATATCCGTACCACACGATTCACAATAACCGTAATCACCTTTATCAAGGTCTTCAATTGATTGCTTAATCTTTTTAACTAGTTTACGTTCGCGGTCACGGGTACGAAGCTCAAGGGTAAATTCTTCTTCTTGCGATGCGCGATCATTTGGATCGGGAAAGTTTGCTGCATCATCTTGCATATGATGTACCGTACGATCTACTTCTTCCATTAATTCACTTTTCCATGATTCAAGAATCGTCCTGAAATGCGCGTATTGATCATCGTTCATGTAATCTTCACCCGTTTTTTCTTTATAAGGGGTGAATTTCACATCAGTTTGTGTAGAGCCCATGTAAACCTCAAATGTGTTTTTTCAAAATCAAGGGCGAATCTTATAACAGAATTGCCCCAAGCGTGCAAAAAATTTGTTATTATTCTACCTTATTATTAACAATAAAAGCGTGATATGACACAATTAAAAGCAGTTATTTTTGATGTTGATGGCACATTAGCCGAAACAGAACGTGATGGACACCGTGTTGCATTTAATTTAGCGTTCTCAGACGCCGGCTTAGATTGGATCTGGGATGAAGGTTTATATGGTAAGTTGTTAGCTGTGACGGGGGGTAAGGAGCGAATTCGTTACTTTTTATCGGACTTCCACCATGACTTTAAACATGAAGGTGATTTAACCCAGTTTATTGCTTTATTACACGCTGAAAAAACCAAGCATTACGTAAGGTTGTTAGAATCAAATGCGATTGCGTTACGCCCAGGTGTGGTTCGTTTAATAAATGAAATTAGAAAGAGTGGTTTGCGACTCGCTATTGCGACAACGACTACCCCTGCAAATGTCACTGCATTAGTAGCGAATACATTGGGCGAAGATGCGCTTGATTGGTTTGATTGCATTGCAGCGGGTGATATTGTGCCGGCGAAGAAACCCGCTCCAGATATTTTTGATTATTGTTTAGAACAATTGGGCTTAAAGGCGGAAGAATGCATCGTTTTTGAAGATTCAGCGAATGGTGTTCTTTCATCTTGCGGGGCGAATATCCCCACCATTGTTACCTTAAATGACTATACCAAAGAGGATGATTTTAGTGGCGCTATTTCAGTATTAGATCATTTGGGTGAACCCAATTTAGCGTGCGAAGTAATTACAGGCCAGAAAATTTCAGGCTCTTTTGTGACGATGGATGATTTAAAACAACTTCACGCCCAATCATAAATGAGGGTTGCTAGGCGCGCACAGGATATTACGCCATTCCATGTGATGGATATCTTGGCACAAGCCAAAAAGCTGGAAGCTCAAGGCAAAGATATTATCCATCTGGAAGTCGGCGAGCCAGATTTTAATACGCCACAGCCCATTATTGAAGCTGGAATCACGGCATTAAAAGCAGGAAAAACGCATTATACACCGGCATTAGGCTTGCCTGAATTGCGTGAGGCGATAGCAAATTGGTATCTTACGCGTTATCAAATTACGGTTTCATCGGAACAAATTGTAGTTACTCCTGGTGCATCTGGCGCGTTGATGTTGGTGATGGGGGCTTTGCTTGAACGCGATAAAAAAGTGATGCTCGCCGACCCCGGCTATCCATGCAATCGAAACTTTGCCCGTTTTGTTGAAGGTAAAGCACAATCAATTTCCGTTGATGCTTCAACTAATTATCAACTGACAGCTAATCATATTAATGAGTATTGGGCTAAGGAAACCTCACTTGCTTTAGTTACCTCACCTTCAAATCCAACGGGCACGGTATTATCTAACAATGAATTAACTGAACTAGTAAAAGTCGTGCAAACTAAACGAGGGCATTTAGTCGTTGATGAGATATATCACGGCTTAACATATGATGGTTTGGTAACGCCGACAGTGTTATCGGTAGATCAAAATGCCTTTGTGATTAATAGTTTTTCTAAATTTTTTGGCATGACCGGGTGGCGCTTGGGATGGTTAGTGGCTCCAGAAGAGTATGTTCCTGTAATGGATCGCTTGGCTCAGAATCTGTTTTTAGCCGCACCGACCATAGCGCAATATGCTGCTTTAGCTGCATTTAATGATGAAACATTGGCTATTTTAGAACAGCGTCGCCAGCAATTTGAACAGCGTAGAAATACGTTATTACCGGTATTAAAAGACTTGGGGCTTGAAATAAAAGCCACACCACAAGGCGCTTTTTACATTTATGCTAAAGCCACGCAGCTTTTCAGTGATAAAATAGCCAACAGCATGGCATTAACACAACACTGGTTACAGCAAGCCGGTGTAGCCGTCACACCAGGCAATGACTTTGGTGACTATCAAGCTGAACAACATATCCGCTTTGCCTATACTACTAATCAGCATCGGCTATTAGAAGCTGTAGAACGAATTAACAAACTAGGAAATTAAATGACAACGTCTAAAATTATTTACACTAAAACCGATGAAGCGCCCGCATTAGCGACACAATCATTATTGCCTATTATTAAACGCTTTACTCAAGCTGCGGATATTGAGATGGAACTTAGTGATATTTCATTAGCAGGGCGTGTTATTGCTAGCTTCCCTAGTTATTTAAGTGCCGACCAACACATTGATGATGCATTGGCTCAATTGGGTAAGCTGGCATTAAAACCTGAAGCCAATATTATAAAGCTGCCGAATATTAGTGCTTCGGTACCTCAGTTGAAAGCAGTTGTTAAAGAGTTACAGAAAAAAGGCTATAACTTACCTGATTATCCTGAAGAGGCTGAGACTGATGAGCAGAAACAAGTAAAAAGCACTTACGATAAAATTAAAGGTAGCGCGGTGAACCCTGTATTACGTGAAGGTAACTCTGATCGTCGTGCACCGCCCGCAGTGAAAAATTATGTGCGTAAACACCCTCATCGTATGGGGGCATGGAGCAGTGACTCTAAAAGTCATGTAGCCAGCATGGCTGATAATGATTTTTTTGCTAACGAAAAGTCAGTCACCATTGTCTCAGATGGAAATGTACGCATTGAACTGACAGATGAAGCTGGTAAAGCCACCATTTTAAAAGAAAAAACGCCAGTATTAGCGGGTGAAATCATTGATTCTACCGTGATGAATAAAAATGCATTACACCAATTTATTGAAGTTGAAATTGAAAGTGCAAAACAGCAGGGCGTATTGTTCTCCGTGCATTTAAAAGCAACGATGATGAAGGTATCAGATCCTATTATCTTTGGTCATTTTGTATCGGTCTTTTATAAAGATGCATTTGCAAAACATGCAAGCGTATTTAAACAAATTGGCGTGGATGTTAAAAATGGTTTGGGTGATGTTTATAGCAAAATAAAAAGTCTTCCTGCTGATAAACAAGCTGAAATTGAGGCTGATATTCAGGCGGTTTATGCAACACGCCCCGATATTGCGATGGTTGATTCAGATAAAGGCATCACTAATCTACATGTGCCATCCGATGTGATTGTTGATGCATCTATGCCAGCGATGATTCGTGGTTCGGGTCAAATGTGGAATAAAGAGGGTAAACAGCAAGATACTAAAGCGGTTATTCCTGATCGTTGTTATGCTGGTATTTATCAACAAACTATTGATTTTTGTAAAAAACATGGTGCTTTTGATCCCACAACCATGGGCAGTGTACCTAATGTTGGACTGATGGCTCAAAAAGCTGAAGAATATGGCTCTCATGACAAAACGTTTGAACTGCCATCGACAGGAACAATGCGAGTGATAGATGATAATGGGGTGACGTTATTAGAACATACTGTTGAGAAAGGTGATATTTGGCGGATGTGTCAAGCTAAAGATGCACCGATCCAAGATTGGGTGAAATTGGCAGTTAATCGTGCTCGATTGAGTAATACTCCCGCTGTTTTCTGGTTAGATAAAAATCGTGAACACGATGCACAGTTGATTGCTAAAGTAGAACAATATTTAGCTGATCACGATACATCAGGCTTAGATATTCAAATTTTATCACCAGAAGATGCGATTCAGTTTTCATTAGAACGCATTAAAAATGGTGACAATACCATTTCAGTAACGGGTAATGTATTGCGTGATTATTTAACGGATTTATTCCCTATTTTTGAGCTAGGCACAAGCGCTAAAATGCTATCTATTGTGCCATTGATGAATGGTGGTGGATTATTTGAAACGGGAGCCGGTGGTAGTGCCCCTAAACTGGTACAACAGTTTGATGAAGAAAATCATCTAAGATGGGATTCGTTGGGTGAATTTATGGCGCTCACTGCATCGTTAGAGCATTTGGCAAACACCACAGGTAATAAAAAAGCTCAGGTCCTGGCTGATACTTTAGATAAAGCGACGGGCGACTTTTTAGATAATAATCGATCACCTTCAAGCAAAGTAGGAGAGTTGGATAATCGTGGTAGCCACTTTTATTTAGCGATGTATTGGGCGCAGGCTTTAGCATCACAGAATGATGATGCAGAAATGCAGTCTCAATTTACAGCATTAGCACAAAGCTTGGCAGATAATGAAGACAAAATTGTAAAAGAATTAAATGATGATCAAGGCAGAGCGATGGATCTTAACGGCTATTATTTTGCTGATGATAATTTGGTAGCAAAAGCAATGCGAGCCAGCAAAACCTTAAATTCAATTATTGATAACAGTTAGAAGAGAGCTATGGAACCTAATAACGCAAAATCTCATATTCTATTGTGGACAGTTTTACTCATAAACAGCCTTGGTTTAGCCTGTCTTTATTATGCCAACAAAGCAGAAAAATCAACTGAAATCCCCAATCTGATTGGCACTTGGAGCGGTCAGAATGACACCATATCAGATGAAAAAGGCTATAAAACATGGGATAACAAAGTCATTACGATTACCGAACAAAAAGATCGTCGTTTTCGAGGTACATTTACCTATGCTGATGGCACCAAAAACTTCTTCGGCGTTATTTACCCAGATAATATTTCATTCACCTGGGTTTCAACGCCTGCACGTGGCTTTAACCATGGTCGTATTCTAGATGAAAATACCATCGGTGCATGCTATGTTGAAGCTTATGAACAAGCAACGGCAGGGTGTGCAACGCTTAAGCGGGAATAAGTAACACTTGGGTATTTAGATTTATCTGCTGAATATCTCTTTGGCTGCACGTGCTCCAGATGTATAGCTATAATTGCATCCACGTTTATCGCCACGGATGAGTGGTGCGATAGTTATTCTAAAATGCTCACCAAGCCTAGGTGTGATATAAGGATCGTGGTAGCACGTTCTGTTCAGAATTTCACTTTTGTCGGAAAAACGCCAGTTGTTTAGTTCGCTGACATTGATGTTGGCACAAAATTTATCCCAAACGGCATTATTTAACGATTTATGAGCTTGTGAGTACACGAGGTCTCGACCTGCCGACACCTCTAATGGGAATTTATAATTTGCGGTAACGGTACTTATTCTAGGAGTGCTGATGGCTTTGCCATTAGGCGCAGCAATGGACACTGACATCGAGTTTTCTTTGGGAGGCAAGTGTAAGTTAGCTATTTCGGTTAGTATTTTCCTCATTGAGGGGTTGGTCTCAGCTTGTTTTTCGTAAGCTTGTTTAGATTTTGGGTCCTGCATGTGTGTAGCTATTGCTAATTGTGTTCTAGTCAATGTGATCCCTTCAGGTGGCCAAGGCTTCTCATTTGTAAATGTTATACTGATAACTCTTAAATCGCGTGTAGACGGGATTGAGGTTTGGTGAAAACCTTGTTGAATCAATAGACTTTTTGCAGAGGCTATTGTCATGCTAGGCTTTATACCTAAAATATCATAGGAGCAGATCTCGTCAGCGATAGCTTGAGAAGAAATAATTAAGAATGTAAACGTATAAAAGAAAAGGAAGAACGATTTTGTAATAGAAAACACCATGATTATTCCTAATAATTAATAGTAAAAAAAACTATAACACAGTGCAACATTAGCCATGCAAATTTTCTAAATATAAAGCAGTTACACCAGCCACGGCGGTAGGGAACATTAAAAATATCACAAACAGGAGCATCGTTGAAGCCTATGAAAAAGCAACGGCAGGGTGTGCCACACTTAAGCGCGAGTAATGAAGGAAGAACGTTTACCGTAGCGATTCATTCGCTTCTTTGAAGCCCGATGTGAATTTATATCGGCATCCTTGTTTGTCTTTATTTGACTGTGGATGAATAAGAATTTGAAAAGGAACAGATTGTTTTTCGGGGTCATTTTTGCAGCTTCGAAATTGGGTGCCTATTTTTTCTGATAACCACTTATTGGGTAGTTGGCTGACATCAATCCCATTACAATATATTTGCCATTTAGTATTTCGCAATACGCTGTGGTCTGATGAATATTCCTGTTTCGTGTCATTGGGGTCTGAGTGAAATAAATAACGTGAAGAAATCAAGTAAACGCGAGCATCTTTATTTGCTTTGTGAGCAGTGGAGATAGTAACTGAAATAGAATCTTCACGCGCAGGAATAGGCGGAATGCCTGTTAATAATTGTTTAAAGTCGGCATCGGTTTCTGCTTTTTTTTCATAATAGGCTTTTCTGTTAGGATTTTGCATCATTGCGGCAACTCTAATTTGCTCTTGGCTGAGTTTTACACCCTCAGGCGGCCAAATTTCAGTATTTGTAAACTTCATATTGCCACGTCTTGATTCTTGTTCTCGGAAACCTTGTTCTAACATAACGTCTCTTACTTGTATTTGAGTCATTCCCAGTTTTAGCCCTAAAACATCGTATTGGCATGATTCATCAGCAATAATGACGGAGGGGTTAATGAAAAATAATAAGGAAAGGAGTAGTAAATTTCTAACTTGTATTAAATAAGACATATCGTTATCCAATGTTTAGGCAAAGTGTAATCAGGTTTTTTAAACGTATTTAATAGCCGATTTAATTCTTCAGATTATCTAAATATAAAGATGTCGCTCCTGCTACGGCAGCAGGAATCACCAAAAAGTTCACAAAAGGAATCATAGTGGCGCCGAGTGTTGCTAGACCAAACCCAAGTGCCAGTGAACGTTTCTGTCGTAATAA